>CALKYE010000195.1 GCA_938003765.1 uncultured Planctomycetia bacterium | reverse complement strand
GCCGCCGGAGCCAGCAGACGCCTCGGACACCTCGTTCTGGCCGGGAAGCGCGCGCTCCGTGCTCGGCTGCGCTTCGCCGGGTCGATCTAGCGATCGCGCGCCGGCGCAAGTGGCGCGATGCGGCGCTTCGCCCGCGCGCGAATCCAAGGCGCGTCAGCGCTCGGGTGGTGACCCGAGCTTCATGACAAGCGGATCACCCATCTCGACGGCGCAGCCGGGTTGCCCGTAGCCTTCAGGGGTCGGCGCGTCCTTTCCCCCACGGACGCACCCGGCCCCCACATCGCCGCCTTCGTGCAGCCCATCCCGCCGATCCCTCGGCGGGAGTTGATCCGCGCAGCGTTGCTCTTGGCGCTTGCTTGCTGCGTTTTCCTGTGGGAGCCGCTGTCGAACGTTCGCACGAGCACGTTCCTGACGGTCGACGTGTTGCAGAACAACACGCTGACCCAGATCGCGCGCAACTACCAGCCGCGCAACCAGGTGCTCAGCGATCCGTTCACGGAGTTCGTGCCGTGGGTGTTGTTCGCCAAGGCCGAGTTGCTCAACGGGCGCATCCCGCTGTGGAACCCGATGAACGGCGCCGGCGCGCCGCTGATCGGCAATTACCAGTCAGCGGTGTTCTCGCTGTTCACGCTCCCCTTCTACGCGCTCGAGCTCAAGTTCGCGTTGCTCGTGACGTCGCTCGCGCGACTGTTCGCCATCGGCTGGTTCACGTACCTGTTCCTGCGCCGCGCCGCGCTGGGCGAACTGGCGGCGCTGGGCGGCGCGCTGGCGTTCACGTTCTGCGGCTACAACGCTCTGCTCCTCTCGTACCCGCACTCGGCCGTCGTGGCGTACCTGCCGGCGGTGTTGTGGTGCTGCGAAGTGATCCTGCAGCGCTGCGAGAGCGCGTGGTCGAGCGGCGCGCGCCCGCGACTCGCGGGCTGGTGGGTCCTGCTGTGCGGACTGCTCGCAGGTCAAACGTACGCCGGCCACCCCGAGACGCTGTTCTTCTGCGGCTTGATCGTGTTCGTGTGGGTCGGAACGCGACTGGGGACGCTCGCGTGGCGCGCTCGAGGAGCTGCCGGCGGCGTTGCGACATGCGCAGCGCTGGCGGCGCGCATGCTCCTCGTCGCAGCGATCGCGGTGATGCTCAGCGCTCCGCAGTTGCTGCCGTTCGCGGAGTACGTCGCCAACTCGGCGCGCGTGTCGACCTCGATGGGCTCGTCCCTCTCGGGGCTCCCGCTCGAACACTGGCCCCGCTACGTGTTCCCCAACCTGTTCGGCATCCCGATCGACGGACAGGCCTTCGGCGCCAAGCTCCCGCGCCCGAACTACGAGATCGGGAACCTCGCGTACTGCGGCGCGACCGCCGGCCTGCTCGCCCTGCGCGCGATGCTGCGAGATTGGAGAGACCCGCGCGTGCTCGCCACCAGCGCGCTGCTCGTGCTGTGGGCGCTCTGGGCGCACGACGCGCCGCTGATCTCCGATGTCGTCGACATCGTGCCCGGACTCGCTTACGTGCCGCGTTGGGTCAGCCAGACCGTCGGAACCTTCTGCGTGGCGGTGCTGGCGGCCTTCGAGCTCGACGAGCTGTTGAAGAGCGGAGCGCGACGACGCGTCGGCGCCGCGCTCACGACGCTGCTACAGGCCGCCGCTGTGCTGTGGCTCGCCACGCCCGCCGCGCACGAGCTCATCACGACCGTCGCCGACGACCTCGTCACGGCGCCCGAGAAGGTCGCGCGAGCCCACGCGCACGTCGACACGCTTGCGCTGTGGATCGGCGGAGCAGCGCTGGCCCTCGCGACGGCCTGCGTGATCGTCAACTCGCGCGTGCGCGCCGCGCTCGTCGCTCTCACTCTGGCGGCCGTCTTCGCCCAGACCGCCGGCGTGTTCGCGCCGTACCAGACGGTCTGCGCCGATCGCTACGTGTACCCGCAGACGCGCGCGATGATCACGCTGCGGCGACTGCTCGGTGACGGCGAGTACGTCTCGCTGACGCGCGAGGGGCTGCCGGCCAACGCCAACCTGCTCTACGGACGGCGACAACCGGCCAACTACGACGCGCTGCTCGTCGCTCACTTCGAAGCCTGGTACTCGGAGACCTGCATGCCCGTCGACATGTGGCACGCGGCGATCCGAGCGAACGAAGCGGCGCTGTGGATGCTGGGTGTCGAGCTGTGCACGCTCCGTCCGCCCGGCGTGGGTGCGCCCGCCGAGATCAACGGCGCGCCGTCGCCGCATTGGAACGGGGCCCCGGAGCGACTCGAGTTGCTCGGCCGCATCGGCGGACAGCTCGTGCACCGCTTCGACCGGCCAGCGGCTCGCGCACGTCTGGTGAGCTACGCCACTCGCTGCGAGAGCGACCAGCAGTGGCTCGCGCGCAGCACGCGGAATCGACCCAACCTCGAAGAGTCGCTGTTGCTGGGACCGCAGACCCCGGCGACGTTCGCGATCCGATCCGCCCCGGAATCGGCCGAGGATTCTGAGGCGAGCAAGCAGGCGAGAGGACAACGACGGCGCGCTCGCGCGGAAGAAGCAGCCGAGCGGACCATCGACGACAGCGACGCGGCCACCGAGCGCGGCGGAGCGCGAGCGGCGCGCCGCGGCGCGAGAGCGCGACCTCAGACGGCTCGCGCGGAGGTCGCGGTGATCGACGAGCTGCCCACGGCGCTGACCATGCGTGTCGAACAGGACGAGCCGCACTACTTGCTCGTGGCCAAGGCTCACTACCCGGGGTGGAACGCTTACCTCGACGGGTCGCCGACGGAGCTCGTGCGCGCCAACTACGCCTTCAGCGCGCTCGATGTTCCGGCCGGCGAGCACATGGTCGAGCTTCGCTACGAGCCGGCCTCGTGGCGCTGGGGACTGGCGCTGTTCGCCGCGGGGAGCGCGGCGCTTGCAGCCATGTGGTTCGTCACGCGACGACAGGAGATGCTGCGATGATCGGTTGCACGCGCACGGTTCTCGTTCTGACGGTTGCGTGCCTCGCGGCTGCGTGCAGTCGCGCTCCGCTCACGACCGCGGCGGTCTTCGCGGACGGCATGGTGCTCCAACGCAACACGACGGCGCCGCTGTGGGGCCGCTGCGAACCGGGCCAACGCGTGCGCGTGAAGGCGAGCTGGCTCGAGCGCGAGATCACGACCATCACCGATTTGCAGGGCGTGTGGGTCGCGCACTTGCCGACGGCCGATGCCGGCGGGCCGCACAGCATCACGATCCGCGGCGGCGGAGAGCTCGAGCTCGACGACGTGTGGCTGGGCGAAGTCTGGCTGTGCGCGGGCGGCGTCGACATGGAGTGGCGCCTGACGCCCGACTCGGCAGGTCGTGGCGGCGGCGTGACGAACGCGCCGGAGCTGACTGCGAACGCAGACGGGCTCGTGCGACAGTTCGACGTCGAGAACTCGATCGCCGTCTTCCCGCGGGCCGACTGCGCGGGCTCGTGGAGCGTCGCTTCACCGCAGACAGTGGCTGCGTTCTCCAGCACGGCCTACGCGTTCGCGACGACGCTGCGGCGCGAGTTGAACGTGCCGATCGGCATCCTCAACGCGACCTACCCGGGCGCGCGCGCGCAGGCGTGGATGGGAGAGTTCCACGTGCGCGCGAATCAGGCGAGCCTCGCGGACGCCGAGGTCGTCGACGGGCTGCGCGCCAACGGCGTGGAAGTGGACGCGGCTCAGCAAGCTGGCGCGCCGTCGCCGCTCCCGCCCGGATCGCCGACGCTGGTCTACAACGCGATGATCGTCCCGCTCGCTCCGTTCGCGCTGCGCGGCGTCGTGTGGCGCGATGGTCAGGCCGATCTCGATCGCGCCGGTCCCTACCACCAGTACCAGCGCACGCTCGCTCAAGGTCTGCGCGACCTGTGGTGCGAGCCGCGCTTGCCGTTCTATGTCGCGCAGCTCCCCACGCGCGCGCAAGGTGACGAGACCGGCCAGTGGGCCACGGTGCGCGAGGGCCAGCGACGCGTGCTCGACCTTCCGCACACCGGACTCGTGGTCACGGCGGATCTCGGCCCCGTCGACGACTCGAGCGCGAGGAACGACGCCGAGGTCGGTCGGCGCTTCGCGCTGTGGGCGCTGGCCAAGAACTACGGGCGCGAGCAGCTCACTCCGTCGGGTCCGCTGCTGCGCAAGACGACGGTCGAGGGCGACCGCTTGCGGCTGCAGTTCGACCACGCCGAAGGCCTGCGCGCGCGAGCGGGCGCCCTCGCGGGCTTCGAGGTCGCTGGCGCCGACAACAAGTACGCCCGCGCCGAGGCGGCGCTCGATGGAGACAGCGTCGTCGTGAAGTGCGCCGAAGTGAGTGCGCCCCGTTCAGTGCGCTATGCGTTCGCGGCGCCCGAGCGCGGGAATCTCACCAACTCGTCCGGACTGCCCGCGGCGAGCTTCCGCGTCGTGATCGAGCCCGCGAAGTAGACCGCTGGTCGCGCCGCTGCGCGCTCGGACGCGAGCTACGCTGCGGCGATGCAACTCAACCAGATCAAGGCGCTCGTCACCGGCGGCGCAACCGGCATCGGATTCGAAACGGCTCGCGTGCTGCGCGCCGAGGGCGCCCAGGTCGCGATCTGCGGCCGCCGCGCCGAGCTCCTGCGCAAGGCGGCGGCCGAGATCGGCGCGATTGCGCTGGTCGCCGATGTCTCCAACGAGGCCGACGTCATCCGCGTCGTGGCCGAGGCGGAGCAGGCGCTCGGCGGCCTCAACGTGCTCGTGAACAACGCGGCCTTCGGCTACCAGGCGCCGCTGATCGAGACCGACGCGCAGCGCTTCCGCGAAGTGCACGCCACGAACGTCGTCGGGGCGATGCTCGTCGCGCGCGAGTGCGCCAAGCGCTTCGTCGCGCAGAACTCGGGCAACATCGTCAACGTGGCGTCGACCGCCGGCATCAAGGGCTACGCCGGCGGCTCGGCGTACAGCTCGTCGAAGTTCGCGCTCAGCGGTCTGACCGAGTGCTGGCGCGCCGAGCTGCGCCCCCACAACATCCGCGTGATGCAGGTGAACCCCAGCGAGGTGCTGACACCCTTCGGCGGCCGCGACATGGCGCGCGCGACGAACCCCACCAAGCTGCAAGCCAGTGAGATCGCGCACGTGATCCGCGCGATGCTCGCCATGGACGACCGCGGGTTCATCACGGACGCGACGGTCTTCGCGACCAACCCCAAGTGAAGCGCGCCCGCGCGGCCTGCGAGTCGCTCGGGCCGAGGCGAGCGTTCGAGAGCGCGGTCGTGGCGGGGCTGGACCGATCGCGGAAGCAGGTCGGCGCCATCGAGTCGAGCTGACAGCGCAGGATCTTCGCAGTTGGCGCTCGCACGAGCGCCGCCTCGGGCTCACGCAACTTGGGTGGCTGTGACCGTCTCTGCGCGCGCGTTTGCGCGCCCGCGCCGCCGCGACGTGCGCCAGAGAATCGGCGGCGACGACGAATCGGTTGAATCCAACGCTCGGCGGGGCGCGAGGAGTTGATTGTGGGCGCTCGAGAGCGTGTCGCCCCCCTCGCAGCCGCCAGCCTTCCGGTCGCGCCAAGGAGCCAAGCCATGGAACAAATCGTCGTCGCCGCGCAGATCGTGATCGCCCTTGGCCTGGTGAACGTGTGGGTCGTGCGCTTCGGCAAGGCCACGGCCTACCGCGGCGGTCGCGCTAAGAACATGCGCGAGGAGTTCGCCGCCTACGGGCTGCCCGCCTGGTCGCTGTTCGCGATCGGCGGACTCAAGCTCACCATCGCCGCCTTGCTCGTCGCCGCCGTTTGGTTCGCCGGACTGCGTCAACCCGCATCCGCGGCGCTCGCGCTGCTCATGCTCGGCGCGGTGCTGATGCATGTGCGCGTGCGCGATCCTCTCGTGCGCTCGGTTCCCGCGCTCGGCATGCTCGCGCTGTCGATGTTCGTTGCGCTCGGACCGAGTTGAGCGCGCGGCGCTGGACAGCTCGGCTGGGAATCCGATGCTGTGCTCCATGATCAAGGAGCTGCTCGGGCGAGCTGTGGCGACGGTGTGCATCGCGATCCCGCTCGCGGCGCAGGTTCACTACCACGAGAACGGACAGCCTTGGACGCAGAGCGCGTCCGAGGGACCCGACGCCTGCGTGCCGGGTTGGTACTACAACCTCGGGCGCACAGGGCTGCGCGTCGAACTTGTCGCCGACGCTCCGACGCACTTGGTCGTGCGCTACGTCTTCAAGGACTCGTGCGCCGAGGGGCGAGTCGAAGTCGGCGACCACATCGTCGGCGTCGGCGGGCAGCGGTTCACGACCGCGCATCGCAACGGCTACGGCATGGAGGTCTTCGGTCCGCAGGGACCGCTGCTCGACTTCGCCAACGCGCTCGAGGCCTGTCAGAGCAAGTCGGGCGCAGGACGACTCGAGCTCATGCTTGAGCGCGACGGCAAATCGCGCAGCGCCGCGCTGAGCGTCGGAACGCGCTACGGCGAGTTCGCGCCGCGCTATCCCGCGGAGTGCCCCAAGAGTCAGCGCATCCTCGACGAGCTGCTCGAGCACCTGCTCAACGCGCAGCGCGACGACGGCTCGTTCTGGGATCCCGTGGTCGACACGTTCGCGCCCCTGGCGCTGCTGTCGAGCGGCAAGCGCGAGCACCTCGCCGCGGTCGAGCGCAACGCGCGCTTCCACGCGCGCACGACGAAGGCGAGCGACAAGGACGACCTGATCAACTGGCGCTACATGGCGGCCGGGATCGTGCTCAGCGAGTACTACTTCGCGACGCGCGAGCGCTGGGTGCTCCCCGAGCTCGAGCAAGTGCGCGACTTCCTGATGTCGTCGCAATACCTGTCCCTCGCGCAGGTGAACCCGAGCGTGAAGCAGTCGCACCCCGACAGCTTCCCGACCGACGCGCGCGAGCAGCACGGCGGCTGGGGGCACAACCCGGGCTTCGAGGGCTACGGGCCGATCGCGATGCTGACCGGTCAAGGCGCGCTGGCGCTGGCGCTCATGCGCCACTGCGGCGTCGAGATCGACCGCGAGCGGCTGGACGCGGCGACGGCGTTCCTCGAGCGCGGCTCGGGCTCGAACGGCTACCTGTGGTACGCCGACGAAGTCGCGGGCGACAAGGACTGGGCCGACATGGGTCGCACGGGCGCCGCGGGCATCGCGCTGCACCTGCATCCTTGGCCCGATGCGTCGATCAAGGCGCGCGCTCGCAAGCACTCGCTCGTGATCGGCGAGCATCCGCTCAGCTTCCCCGACACGCACGGCTCGCCGATCATGGGCATGGGCTACGCGGCGCTGGCGGCCAACGTCGACCCGGCGAACTTCCGTCGCCTGATGGACGCCAACCGCTGGTGGTTCACGCTCGCGCAGTGCGCCGACGGCACGTTCTATTACCAGCCCAATCGCGACAACGCCGGGTACGGCGCGAGTTCACGACTCAGCGCGAGCGCGGTGACGGCCTTCATCTTGTCGATTCCCAAAGGCGCCTTGCTGGTCACCGGACGCAAGCGCGGGTCCTGAGCGAAGCTCCTTCGGCGCGCCACCCGCGCGCACACCAGCGCCATGAAGATCGTCAGCCAAGAGCTCGAACTGCACGTCGATCAAAGCCCGATGCGCGTGCGCGTGTGCGCGCCGCGAGCGGAGTCCGTGTATCCCGGTGTGTTGCTCTACTCCGAGATCTTCCAGCTCACCGGGCCGATTCGACGCGCGATGGAGCGGCTCGCCGGCCACGGCTTCGTGGTGGCCGCGCCCGAGATCTTCCACCGCGTCGAGCCCGTCGGCGCCGTGATCGCGTACGACGACGCCGGTCGCGAGCGCGGACTCGCAGCGGCGAAGCGCACACACGTCGCCGAGCACGACCGCGATCGTTGCGCGGTGCTCGACTGGCTCGAGCGTGACCCGCGCGTCGACGCGCGACGCCTCGGTGCGATGGGCTTCTGCATCGGCGGCCACCTCGCGTTGCGCGCTGCGCTCGATCCGCGGGTTCGCGCTGCGGTCGCGTGCTATCCGACCGGCGTTCACGACGGCAAGTTGGGCGCAAACGCCGACGCTGGCACGTTGAGCGCTCTCGTCGACGCTCGCTCGCGACTGTTGCTCATCTTCGGCGACGCCGATCCGCACGTCCCGCCCGCCGGTCGCGAGCGCATCGCAGCGACGCTGGCCACGCGCGGCGCTCCCGTGCGGTTCCACGAGTACCCCGCCGAGCACGCCTTCATGCGCGACGAAGGCGAACGCTTCGACGCCGCAGCGAGCGACGCCGCATGGCGTCTGGCGCTGGAGCACTTCGCAGAGAGCTTCTCTGGCCGCCTCGACTGAAACCGTGGTCGCCGCGTGCGCACCGGGCAGTGCTGTTCAGGCGACGAGACGGCGACGGCGTGACGCGCCTCACTCGTCTTGTTGCTCTTCGCCCGCGAGCGGCGCGCCAGCCGCGGCCTCGAACGTCGAAAGCGCAGCGTCGAACTTCGGCTTGGCAGCGTCGAAGCGGCTGGGCAGCGCCCAGAACAGCACTTGGCAGTAGGAGTCCGCGGTCTCGACCAGGGTGAGGTCGTAGACGATGCGCGTGCGCTCTACCACTCCGCTGAAGCGCGTGTGCAGCGCCGGACAGCCGCCGACCGAGACCGCTTTGAACTCCTGCCGGTCTCGAGATCGGCTGTACTCCTGCATGTCTGCCGTCACGTGCTCGGCGTAGGACCGCAGCGAACCGGCGAAGTCCTGCTTGGCCTCGCGCAGGACGAGCAGGTACTCCTCGGCGAACAGATTGCCGACCACGAGATCCGCATCCTCGTGCAGCTCTGGCAGGTCCTTCCATGCGGCGGGGACGACGAGCGCGACTGCGCCATCGGTCGAGGTCACACGTCGGAACCCCTCCGATGTCGCGAGCGACACGCTGTGCCTGTGGGTCAGGACCATGGCCACCCACACCAGCGTCACGCCGACGCACACCGCGGCCGTCGCAATCGCCGCGACGATCCAGGCTCGCCGTCTTGTCGCGATCGCTTTGACGAGCGACACGACGAACACCAGCCCGGACACGACGATCACACCGAGAGCGATTGCTGACCCGGACAGGAGTCCCACGTTGTGTTCTGCGCCCATCGGGCTCCATGGAACACTCTTGGCGGTCTCGCGCAAACACTCCGCGCGGAGAGGGCGCTGAATCGATCCAGCGGACGGGGCCAGCGCAGTCAGCGTCGAAGTACGCGAGGCCGTGCTCCCGCTGGAGATTCAACGAAGGCGCAGGAGCCAGAACGCGGTTTCCGAGGTCAGCCGCTGCGAGATCGGACTCTCGCCGAGACTGCGTGGAAGAGGCGCTCTGGCTCCGTGTCGATTTCGGGGCACGCGTTGGCGCGCCCATCATTCCCATCCGCTGTGCTTCAGCTCACGCCGCCGGGCCGATCAGGCTCGCGATCAGCGCGTCTTCGAGGTG
>CALKYE010000194.1 GCA_938003765.1 uncultured Planctomycetia bacterium | reverse complement strand
GCGCCGAGCCCGATGCAGCGGCAGAAGTGCTCGTACGGCACGACGCCCTTCTGCAGGTGCATGATCAACTTGCCGGAGCGGTCGTACGCGTCGATCAGCTCCTTCTCGTTGTCGACCTTGCTGACGCCGACCCAGCCGCCGCCGTCGAAAGGCTTCATGAACAGCGGGTAGCCGACCTGCGATGCGACCGAGGGGAGATCGAACAGCTTCGCGTAGCGCGTCAGCGTCGTCTGCAGGTCGGGCTTGTCCTCGTAGCTCTTGGGCGGCACGAGCCACGTGACCGGGATCGGCATGCCCAGGCGCATCATCGCCGCGTAGGTCGTGTGCTTCTCGTTCGACTGCACCGACCAGGGGTTGTTGAACACGTACACGCCGTTCAACACGACCGCCTTTTTGATCCACTCGCGGCTGGTGTGGTACCAGTGCGTCAGGCGGTCGACGACCAGGTCGTACTTGACCGGCTGGCGCAGCGCGAAGGGCTCGATCGTGACGCGCTCGATCTCGAACGACACGTTGTCGGCGCCGATCGGCAGGCGCAGGTCGAGGTCCTTGACGAGCTCCTCGAAGCAGATCGGCCAACAGGTGTCGGCGCCGAGGGACAGTCCAATCTTGCGGGTGACGTTGGCCACGAAGCGGTCCTTGCTGAGTCCTGGCAGTGGGGGGAGAGACGCTGGATTCTAGCTGCGCCGAGCGCGCTCACTCGTAGACGAACAGCGACGGTCCGGGGAACAGCCACGAGAGGCCCTCGCGCAAGCGGTCGCGCCAGTTCTCCCAGTTGTGTCCGTCGCGCGCCTCGGTGAAGCGCAGCGTCATGCCCGTCGACTGCAGCAGCGGCACGATCGAGCGGTTGTAGTAGATCAGCCCCTCGTAGATGCCGCACGAGAGGTAGACGTGCTCGGCGGGACGGCCGGGGCGCGCGCGGAACTCGTTCATGAAGCGCACCACCGGATCGAACACCGGTCCGCGATCGTGGTCGCCCAGGTCGGTGAACACGAAGGAGCCCGATTGGAGCAGCAGGCGACCGAACGTGCCGGGGAAGCGCCAGGCGGTGGAGAGCGAGGCGACGCCGCCGAAGCTCGCGCCCATCAGGCAGCGCGCCTCGGGATCCCTGACGAGCGAATAGCGCGACTCGAGCGCGGGCAGGAGGTCCTGCGCCAGGAAGCGCGCGTGCCGCTCGTCGCCGGCGTACTCGATCAGTCGATTCGACGACTGCGTGAGCGCCACGACCATCGGCTGCACGTCGAGGCGGTGGATCAGGTTGTCGAGCGCCGTGCGCATCTGCGCGAACTTCAGGTAGTCGGGCCCGTCGTGCACGATCAGCAACGGGTAGCGGCGCGTCGGTCGGTAGCGCGCCGGCAGGTACACCAGCACCGTGCGCTTCTCCCCGAAGCTGGCCGAGTCGACCTCGAGCTCCTGGATCTCGCCCAGTCGCGCCTCGGGATCGTGGCGCGCCCACTCGGGATCCTCGTAGCCCGCGCCGCGCACGACCGAGTTGGCGCCGTACGGATCGCGCGCGTAGTTCTCGTTGAGCGGGTCGGTGATGAGCTGGCGATGGCCGCCGCGGTGGACCTCGAGCTTGTACTCGACGCGCGAGCGCTCGGGGATGTCGATCGACAGGCGCCAGACCGGCGTGTGGCCGACGCGCTGGAACGAGAGCGAGTTGGGCAGCCCGTGAAGCCAGTGGCGCAGGTGCACCGAGTCCGCGGCGCCGATGTAGACGAACGTGACCGTGCGTCCGTCGACCAGCGGGAAGCGGTTGGAGCGCAGGAACTCGTCCAGCGCGTGCGGGCCCGACTGGGCGCGCGATTCGAGCTCTTGGCTGGTGGCGCTCATGCGGCGCCCACCGGCGAGAGTTCGCCATGCTGCGACAGTGCGTTGGCGCCCCAGGGAGCGCTCCACTCGCCGGCGCGGAAGTCCATGCGCATGCGCGGGTCGAGCGCGGCGCACAGGCTCGGCTGGAAGCGCCGCGCGAACAACGCGATGCGCGTGCGGTCGTCGCAGCGCAAGCGGCGCGTGGCGTGCGGCAGCACCACGACGCGCTGCACGGCGCCGATGCCGGTGTCGAGCACCTCGGGGTCGGCTTCGCCGGTGGCGCCGCGGTCGTCGAACACGACGACGCGCTCCGCCATGGCCATCGCGCCGGCCGACCAGGCCACCAGCGCCTGCTCGCGCAACAGGTCGATCACGCCGAACATTCGCAGGCGATCGAGCAGGATCGCGACGTGCCCGCCCGCGACGCACAGCGCCGAGCAATCGTCGAGCACCTGTTGCAGCTCGCGGCGGTGGCGGGCGACGTGCTCGCGCTGGTGCGGCTTCCAGCGCAACTCGAACTCCACGTGCGTCTCGCGCACGCGCTGCGTGTGCTCGTCGTCGAGGCGCTTGACCGCGTCGATGGCGCCGCGCACTTCGGGTTCGATCAGCCCGGCGTAGCCCGGCAGCGACTCGCGTCGCAGCAGTTCGCGCGCGGCCTCCATGAGGTGGCTCAGGCGAACGCGGTAGAGCTCTTGGAGCTTGCGCAAGCGGTCGTGGCGCGCGCGGATCGCGTCGAGCAGCTCCGGGTCGCGTTGGTGGACGTCCTCGCTGCGACCGTACAGGTGCAGGTTGACCGTGCGTCCGCCCAAGTGAGCGGAGAGCTCCTGGTCCTCGCCTTCGCGCTCCTCCCAGCCGGCGGTCACGGCGGCGATGCGCCCGCGAATGCCGAGCGAGTCGACGGCGTCCTTGAGCGTCGGATCGTGCCGCTGCGGACCGAGCAACACCACGTGACTGCGCACCATGCTCTGCGGCCTTCTAGTCGGCGAAGATGTTGAGCTTCGAGCCGAAGTCGTCCGCCATCTGCGCCGTGTAGGCCAGATCCGGATTGCGACAGGCGACCCAGCCGTCGCCGACCAGCACCTTGCGGTAGTCGCGCCGCGGCTCGCCGAGCTTGACGAGCTCGAGGTTGACCACGTCGCGTCCGTAGCGCGCCATCAGTCCCTCGAGGCCCTCGATGCGCGTCACGATGCGCCCCGCGCCGCTCGCGCGCTTGAACACCATCGCGGCGTTGTGCTTCTTCGAGGTGTCCTGCGAGATGCGCCCGTGGCAGACCGCCTCGGCCCAGCCGACGAACAGGTCGATGTCGCAGGAGTAGTTCATCATGTGCACGAGCCGGGCGCCGGGCGCGCGCGCGCCGATCTCGCCGAACACGGCCTCGCCCTGCGGCGTGTAGAACCACTCCATGTGCGAGAAGCCCGTGCGGAAGCCCAGCGCGTTCAACACCGCGCGGCCGAGTTCGCGGCCCTTGCGCACGTGCGGCGCGTCGAGGTCGCGCAGGCAGATGCACTGCGGGCTGATCCAGTCGTTCAGGCGCGCGTCGAGCGGCTTGGGCCGGTACCAGCCGACGTTCTCGAACAGGATCTCGCCCTGCGAGCAGACCGTGTCGAAGGTGAACTCGTCGCCTTCCACGTACTCCTCGATCGTCACCTCGGGCACGTGGCGCGTGAGCTGGATCGCGTTCTCGAGCTCGGCCTGATTGCGGCAGGTGTACGTGTCGGCGGATCCCGCACCTGCGATGGGCTTGATGATCAGCGGGAAGCCGGTGTGTTGCGCGACCGAGCGCGCTTCGTCGGCGCTGCGCGCGCGTCCGTAGCGCGGGATGCGCACGCCGGCCTGCTCGAGCACCTCCTTCATGCGCACCTTGTCGCGGAAGGGGATGGTCTGCTCGACGTTCAGTCCTTCCACGCCCAGCGCTTCGCGGATGCGCGCGGCGAGCACCATGCCGGGCTCCCACAGGCACTCGACGTGGTGGATCGTCTGGCCGCGCACGCGGTCCTTGACCGCGTTCACCACCGCGATCTCGTCCCACAGGTTCGGCGTCTGCAGGTAGGCGTCGAGGCTCGCGCGCGCCATCGGATCGAGCGCCGCCAGCGGCTGGTCGCCCACGCCCAGGACACTGGCGCCGACGGTCTTGAGGCCGCGCGCGAAGTGGGGCATTTCCGCCGGGAAGCCCGGACTGATCATCACGACGTTGATCATGGCGCTGAGCGATCTTGAGGGAGCGGGACCCTAGGAACCCAATTGCACGCGCACCGTGCTGACGATGCGTTGAAGCGCGGCCTGCACCACTTCGGTCTCGCGATGGCGCACGATCACGTAGCCGTCGCCTTCGTAGCTCGAGGACGGCGCGGCGCCGACCTTGGGCAGCTTGGCTTCGACCACCAGCCCGCCGATCTCGCGCTGGCATTCCTCGAGGCCGTGCAGCGCGACGATCTTGCCCTCGCCTTGACCGCGCAGGTACGCGGCGCCGCAGGCGTACTCGCGCGTGGGGCAGTCGAACTTCTCGAACACCAAGAGGCGCGCCCAGGCGCTGTAGAGGTCGAACTCGTGCGCGTAGGAGATCAGCGTGCTGAACTGCGCGCCGGGCGGACGGGCGGCGACCTCGGAGATCGCGATGCGGCCGTCGGGGCGCAGGAACCACTCCATGTGGGTCACGCCCGTGAACATGCCCAGCGCCGCCAGCGCCTTGGGGCCGATGTCGAAGATGGGCGCGAAGCGCGGCTCGTCGATGCGGCGCGGCGTGAGCACGCACCATTGGATCCACGGGTTCTGCAATACGACCAGCGGGGCCGGCAGGTAGACGTTGATCGAGTGCAGGAGGTGCTTGCCGTGCAGCGTCACCGTGTCGAAGGAGAACTCCTCGCCGGTGATGAACTCCTCGAGCAGCACGGGCGCCGCTTCGCTGGGCGGAGCCGAGCGCAGGTAGCCTTCGAGCTGCTCGGGCCCGTCGACGCGGAACGTGTTGCGCGCGCCGGCGCCCGCGGGCGGTTTGACGACGAGCGGATAGCCGACCGATGCGGCGAAGCGCGTGGCGTCGGCCGCGCTGACGCACAGGCGGTGTTGAGCGCACGGCAGCCCCGCAGCGCGCAGCACGTCCTTCATGCGCGACTTGTCGCGGAAGTTCTGCGACTCGTGCGTGTCCATGCCGCGGATCGAGAGCAACTCGCGCACGCGCGCCAACGGCGTCTGCAGCTGCTCGAGCACGCCGATCAAGCGCGCCGGCTTCTCGCCCCACGCCTCGCGCAGGCTCTCGGTGGCCTTGACCAGCTCGTCGACGTCCATCGCGTCGTGGACGCGCCGATAACCGGCCAGCTTGCGCTGGATGTCCTGCGGGAAGCGCTCCAGCGGCTCCTGCGTCACCAGGCCCAGCCGCACTCCCTCGAGCTCGGCGGCCGCGCGCGTGAAGCGCAGCGTGGCGTCGGCGGCGAAAGGAGCGACGAAGACGACGTGGTGCATCGCGGGAGCATAGCCCGCTGCGTGGGGGCGGGGCTACCCGCTCCGCGCCGTAGCGCGCGGCCGAATGGCGCTCCGCATCGGAGAGGTAGCGACTGACGCGCGAGGCTCCGCGCCGCTATCTTCGCCCGCTCCCCGCGCCGCGCTACGCCGAACTTCCTGCATGGATCCGCTCAAAGTCCTGCTCGTGTCCTCCGAGGTCGCGCCCTTCGCCAAGACCGGCGGACTGGCGGACGTGGTCACCGCGCTCGCGCGCCAGCTCGCGAAGAACAAGCACGACGTGCGCGTGGTGATGCCGTTCTACGGCCGCCTGCGCCGCTCGGAGTACGAGTTCGAGAGCGTCGAGCGCCTGACCGACATCCCCATGCGCTGCGGCGACAAGCGCTACTGGTTCTCGGTGGCGTCCGCCAAGCTCCCGCGCAGCACGCAGCGCGTCTACTTCGTGCGCTGTCCGGAGCTGTACGACCGCGAGGGGATCTACACGCAGGATCCCGACGAGCACCTGCGCTTCGGCCTGTTGTCCCGCGCCGCGCTCGAGATCTGCCAGTGGACGCAGTGGGCGCCCGACATCGTTCACGCGAACGACTGGCACACGGCGCTGATGCCGCTGTACCTGCGCACGGTGTACGCGTGGGACAAGCTCTTCGCGCGCACGCGCACGGTGCTCACGATCCACAACATCGGGTACCAGGGCGTGGTGAGTTCCGAGAAGCTGCGCGACCTCGAGCTCGAGAACGAGCGACGGCTGCTCTACCAGGAGGACCTGAACGACGGTCGGGTCAACTTCCTGAAGACCGGGATCCTGTACGCCGACGCGCTGACCACGGTCAGCAAGACCTACGCGCGCGAGATCCAGGGCGAGGAGCTGGGCATGGGGCTGCAAGGGCTGTTGCGGCAGCGCGACGATCACCTGTTCGGCATCGTCAACGGCGTCGACTACGACGAGTGGAACCCCAAGAAGGACACGCTGATCCCCGCGCGCTACTCCGAGCGTGACCTGAGCGGCAAGCTGCAGAACAAGCGCGAGCTGTGCGAGAAGTTCGGACTCGACTTCGATCCGCGCGCTCCGCTCGTGGGCTGCGTGTCGCGCCTGACGACTCAGAAGGGTTTCGAGCTGCTCCCCGACATCCTGCCGGTCGTGCTGCACCGCGAAGACGTGCGGCTGATCGTGCTCGGCACGGGCGAAGAGCGCTACGAGAACTACTTCAACTGGCTCGCGGGCGCGTTCCCGCGCAAGGTCGCGTTCAAGGCCGGCTTCGACAACCCGCTCGCGCACTGGATCGAAGCGGCGTCGGACATCTACCTCATGCCGTCGCGCTACGAGCCTTGCGGTCTGAACCAGATGTACAGCCTGCGCTACGGCGCGATCCCGATCGTGCGGCGCACCGGCGGACTGGCGGACACCGTGCGCGCCTTCGATCCGCAGACCGGCGAGGGCACGGGCTTTCTGTTCGACGAGTTCACTCCCGAAGCGCTCTACCACGCGGTTCTGCGCGCGCTCGGCGTCTGGCGCGATCCCCAGGCCTGGAGTCGGCTGATGCAGAACGCCATGCGCGAAGACTTCTCGTGGGATCGCCAGGTCCAGCACTACGTCGAGCTCTACCGCCGTCTCGCGCCGCCGCAGCGCTGAAGCGCTCTTCACGCACGCCTCCCCGCACTCGTCACCGCTTCCCCCGAGGAATCCCTCATGCACGTGTTGTTCGTCGAGCCCGGCTTCCCGCGCAACCAGCGCGAATTCGTCCGCGCGCTGCACTCGGTCGGCGCGCGCGTCACCGGCATCGGCGAGTCGTCCGTCGATTCACTCGACAACGAACTCAAGCACTGGCTCTACCGCTACGAGCAGGTGCGCTCGGTCACCGACACGGCGGCGTTGCTCGGCGTGGTGCGGCGCTGCCAGGCGCGCGAGTGGGTCGATCGCCTCGAGGCCACGGTCGAGGCGCACATCGAACCGACGGCGCACGCGCGCGAGGCCTGCCAGATCCCCGGCACGAGCACGCGCACTGCGTTCCTGTGCCGCGACAAGCCCGCGATGAAGGAGGCGCTGCGCGAGGCCGGTGTTCCCTGCGCGCAATCGCTGGGCACGAGCGACGCCGACGAGGTGCGCGAGTTCGCGGCGCGCGTGGGCTTCCCGTTGATCCTCAAGCCGCGCAACGCCGCTGGCGCCGCGGGCACGTACCGCGCGAACGACGCGCAGGAACTCGAGAACGCCATCGCGCAGTCGCAGGTCGACCGCGGCGCGCCCGTCGCCGTGGAGGAGTTCATCGAAGGCCACGAGGGCTTCTACGACACGCTCGCGATCGAGGGGACGGTGCAGCACGAGTTCGTGTCGCACTACTACCCGGGCGTGCTCGAGGCCATGCGCACGCGCTGGATCTCGCCGCAGATCTGCGTCACCAACCGGGTCGACGCGCCCGACTACACCGAGCTCAAGGCGATGGGGCAGAAGGTGATCGACGTGCTCGGCATCGGCACCTCGGCCACGCACATGGAGTGGTTCTTCGGGCCCAAGGGCCTGAAGTTCTCGGAGATCGGCTGCCGGCCGCCGGGCGTGCGCGTGTGGGACCTCTACAGCGCGGGCAACGACTTCGATCTCTACCGCGAGTGGGCCTTCGCCGTCGTGCACGGCCGCACCGAGCGCAAGCCCTCGCGCTCGCACGCGGCGGGCATGATCGCGCTGCGCCCCGAGTGCGACGGCCGCATCACTGGCTACGACGGCTTCGACCTGGTGCAGAACCGCGTCGGCCCGTGGATCATCGACTGCCACATGCCGCCTCCGGGCTCGGCCACGCAGCCGGTCTCGTCGGGCTACATGGGCAACGCCTGGGTGCGCATGAAGCACCCCGACTACGACGAGCTGCGCCGCATCATGAACTTCGTCGGTGAGAACCTGAAGGTGCGCGCGAAGCCGGCGTGAGCGCCGCGCGCGTCCCTCGTCGACGCGCGCTTGAGATTTCGAACGAGCGGCGCCGCCGCGAGCCGACGGCGCTGCTCGGTGTCCGATGCCGAGGTGCTCCGTGTCAGCGGAGCGCGACTACGGATGCGGCGTCGCAGAAGCGCGCAGCGCCAAACCGCCCTCGCGCAAGCGCGCGTCGATCTCGAGCCCGTGCGCTGCGTTGCGCGTCTCGACCAGGATCTCCACGTCGACGAAACCCACGGGCACCTTCCAGCCCGAGCGGTAGTGCTGCACGTCGATCACGTTGCCGCGGGCGGCGGCGATCAGGCCCAGCGCGAGGTGCAACTGGCCGGGCGCATCCGAGAGGCGCAGCTCGATCAGGTGGTAGCGCCCGGCGTTGGCCATCCCGGCCTCGATCAGGCGCGCGAGCAGGTTGAGGTCGATGTTCCCGCCGCAGATCACGACGCAGATCTTCCCCGGCGAGCGGATCTTCCCGGCTGCGAGCGCCGCCAGGCCGACGACTCCGGCCGCTTCGACGACGAGCTTGCTCTTCTCCATCGTCTGCACGATCGCCTCGGCGATCTGCGCGTCGTCGACGGTCACGATCTCGTCGAGCAGCTCGCGCACGAGCGGGAAGGTGCTCGCGCCCACGTTGCCGACCTTGATGCCCTCCGCGATCGTTGTGGGGCGGTCGACGCGCACGCGCTGACCCGCGTCGACGCTGGCCTTCATCGCCGCAGCGCCCGCCGCCTGCACGCCGATCACGCGGACGTGCGGAGCGCGCGCTTTCACCGCCAGCGCCAGTCCTGAGGCGAGTCCGCCGCCGCCGATCGCCACGGCGATGCACTCGACGTCCGGCAACTCTTCGAGGATCTCCAGGCCCACCGTGCCCTGACCGTCGATGACGTCGAGGTCGTCGAAGGGATGCACCATGGTCATGCCGCGCTCGTCGGCGATCTCGAGCGCGCGCGCCTGGCTCTGGTCCCAGTTCTCGCCGTGGAGCACCACCTCGGCGCCGTAGCCCTCGGTGCGCTGCACCTTCACCAGCGCCGTCGCCTCGGGCATCACGATCGTGGCGCGCACGCCGCACAACTTGGCCGCGAGCGCGACGCCCTGCGCGTGGTTGCCGGCCGAGGCCGCGACCAGTCCGCGCGCTCGCGCCGCCTCGCTCAGGCGCAACGCCTTGTTGAGCGCGCCGCGCGCCTTGAACGAGCCCGTGCGCTGCAGGTTCTCGAGCTTGAGGTGCACGTCGCAGCCGCTCGACTCGCTGTAGGTGTGCGAGTAGACCGTCGGAGTGCGACGCAGGTGGGGCGCCAGGAGCTCGCGCGCGCTCTCGATGCGGGACAGGGCCTCCCGCAGTTGGTCGGGGTTCATCCCGCAGAGTCTATGTCGCGCGCTTCGAGCCCGATCAAGGGCGCGATCAAGGGCGCGGCTGGCTGGCGAGCGCGTCGAGCGGCGCCTCGCTCACCTTGCGCCGCGGAGCGAGCACGCGCGCCACGACGCGCACTTCGCCGGCGAACGCTCGCGCCAGATCGTCGAGCAGCGTGTACGCCAGCGGCACGACCCACAGCGTGAAGATCGTGGCGAAGGCCAGCCCGCCGGCGACGCAGGTGGCGAGCGCGCGGTAGTCGATGCCGTCGCTGGAGGGCTCGGCGATCGCCGTGGGGATCAGGCCGATCACCGTGGTCATCGCCGTCATCATCACCGGACGGATGCGGCGCGCGCAGCCGACCACGACCGCGTTGTCGCGCTCGAGTCCTTCCGAGCGCATGCGCTGCACGCAGTCGATCAGCACGATGCCGTTGTTCACCACGACGCCCACCAGAATGATGATCCCGATCCACCCGACCGAGTCCATCGTCGTGCCCGTGGCGTAGAGCGTCCAGAACGAGCCGACCACGGCGTACGGCACGGTGAACATCACCGACACCGGCAGGATCAGCGACTCGAACAGGATCGCCATGATCACGTAGACCAGCACGGTCGACAGGAACAGCGCGGCCAGCAGCTCGCCCAGTTCCTCTTCCTGGCGCGTCGAGACCAGGTCTTCCTCGCCGACGGAGTAGCCGCGCGGCAACTCGAGCTGCTTGAGCGCGGCGTAGCCGATGTCCGAGAGCTCCTTCTGCCGCAGCGGGTCGGAGACGCGCGCCTGGATCGTGGCCGCGATCTGCCCGTTGCGGCGGTAGATCTGCCGCTCGCCGCGGCCGAACTCGAACTGCGCGAAGCTGGACAGCGGCACCGCACTCGACCCGTTGAACACGGAGAGCTCGCGCAGCGTGCTCAGGCCCGCGACCTCTTCCTCGTCGAGCTCGATGATCAGCGGGATCTCGCGGCCGTCCTCCTGGAAGCGCGGCAACTGCCAGCCGCGGAGCGACCAGGCGATGTTGCGCAGCGCGGACTCGGCCGTGATGCCCAGTCCCTGCGCGATGTCCGGGTCGAACACCACGCGCACCTGGCCCAGCGCGCTGCCGTCGTCTTCGCCGTAGCGCACGCCTTCGAGACCGGGGATGCGTTCGAGCAGCTTCACGCCCTCAGCGGCCAGGCGCTCGAGCTCTTCCGAGTCCTGACCCACGAGCCGGAAGGTGAGCAGAGTCTTGCTGCGCTCGGCCGAGGCGCCGTCGTCGCTCCACAGGCGCGCCTTGTGCCCCGGCGGCGGCGCGAGGTCGCGTCGGATCTGGTTCTCGAGCTCGCGGTAGCGCTCGCGCGAGAGCGGCTCCTCCCAGTACAGCGACACGCGTCCGCCGCGCGAGTCGAAGCGATTGGCGAGATGGTCGAACGCGAACGACGCGCGCCGCTCTTCGAAGAAGCCCTCGTAGAAGCGCATCTCGCGCTCCGCCTGGGCCAGCGTGAAGTTGTCCTCGAGCTCGACCTGCAGGTTGATGCGTCCGGTGTTCTCGTCCTCGCCGAAGGCCGCCACGGCCATGTTCGAGCGCGGCCACAGCCCGGAGAGCAGGACCGCGAACGCCGCCAGCGACGCGAGCATCCGATGGCGCAGCGTCCAGCGCATCACGTGCCCGTGCGTCTCCTCGACGAACTCGATCAGCGTGCGCCAGCGCGGGACCGCGCGCGTGGGGGCGGCGTCGGGGCTCGACAGCGCCTGCACGAAGCGCGGCAGCAGCCACAGCACGCACACGAGGGCGACCACTGGCGCGACGAAGCTCGCGAGCTGCGCGAGCACGTCTTCCAGGCGCGGCGTGAGCGCCGTGGAGAAGTGCTGGCGCAGGCGCTGGTCCATCGACCACGGCTGCGACTGGAGGTAGGCGCTGTACCCGAACAGCGCGAGCACGACGAGCGCAGCGAACCAGCGTCCGCGCGCCACGGCGCGCGCGAGCGTGTGCAACAGCGGGCGGACCACGCGCGCCAGCATGTCGAGCGCGCGCGTGCTCAACGCCACGCTCCAGGCCACGCCGCGCGCGGGGCCCACCGCAAGCGGAGTGAGCCACCCCGCAGCGCGTTCGACGAACTTCGGTCGAGGTCCGACGGCGCGGCCCGCGATGACGGGCAGGAACACCAGCGCGCCGACCAGACTGAACATCAAGGTCAGGCACAGCGGCCGACCCAGCTCGCCGAACATGATCCGGAGCATCGGGCTCTCGGTCATGAAGATCATCGGCAGGAACACGACGATGGTGGTCAGCGTCGAGAGCAGCACCGCCAGCGCGACCTCGCGCGTGCCCTCGGCGGCTGCTCCGAGTTCGGTGCGGCCCTGCGAACGCAGTCGTGCGATGTTCTCGATCACGACCACCGAGTTGTCGACCAGCATGCCCATCGCGAGCGTGATGCCGGTCATGGTGAGCACGTTGAACGAGCCGCCGCCGAAGTAGATCCAGGCGATCCCGACCAGCACCGAGAAGGGGATCGAGAGCGCGACGGCCAGCGTCGAGCGCACGCGCCGCAGGAACGCGAACAGCACCAGCACCGCCAGGCCGCCGCCCCAGACACCCGCGTCGCGGAGCTGGCCCAGCGAGGCCGAGATGAACTGGCCCTGGTCGAACAGCACGAGGAACTTGAACTTGCCCTCCAGGCGCGGATCGGCCTCGAGCTCGTCGAGCGCGTCGCGCAGACGCAGGCAGGTCTCGACCACGTTGGCCTGGCTCTCCTTCTGGATCTCGCCGTAGTAGGAGTAGCTGCCGTCGATCTTGAACAGACGGTTGCGCACGCTCTTGACCGCCTCGACGTGGCCGACGTCGCCGATCGTCAAGCCGCCGCCGATCGGGTAGGCCTCGATCTCCTCCGGCGAGCGGAAGCGCATGTCCGAGCGCAGCATCACGCGCCGCCCGCCGTCGGTGACCTCGCCCAGCGGCAACGCGAAGTTGTCCTGACTGAGGCGCGTGATGAGCTGGCCCAGGTCGAGGTTCGCGGCGCGCACGCGCTCTTCGTCGAGCAGGATGCGCATCGAGTCGTCGAGCACGCCCCAGACTTCGAGGTTGCCGACGCCGTCCACCGCCTCGAGCCGGCGCTTGATCACCGTGTCGATGACGAAGTCGGTGCGCGAGCTGTCGCCGGGGTGCAGGATCGCGAAGAACGCGATCGGCATGTTGTCGTTCGACCAGGAGTTGACGCTGATCTCCTGCACCGTGTCCGGCAACGTCGGTCGCGCGCGCTCGACGCGGTCGCGCACCTCCGCCTTGGCCAGGGTCATGTCGGTGTTGGCGTCGAACTGCACCCACAGGTTCACGCTGTCGGCGCGCGAGGTGCTCTGGATCTGCTCGATGCCCGCCAGCGTGCGCAGTTGCTCCTCGAGCACGCGCGCGACCTTCTCCTCGTTCTCCTGCGCGCTCGCGCCGGGGTGCATGCACCACACGCCCAGGCCCGGCTCGACCAAGCCGTCGGGCATCATCTGGATCGGGATGCGCGCGTAGGCGATCAGCCCGACCACCATCAGCGCGGCGAAGATCACCAGCAGCGCGACCGGCCGGCGCACCAGGCCCGAGTACATGCCGCGCGCTCCTTCGACGGTGGTCTGCATCGCTCAGCTCGCGCGCCGCTCGAGCGCGCGCTCCGTCAACCAGTACACCACGGGGATCACGACCAGCGTCAACGCCGTCGACGCGATCAGGCCGGCCACCACGGTGATGGCCATGGGGGCGCGGATCTCCGCTCCCTCGCCGGCGCCGAGTTCGCCGATCAGCGGCAAGCCCTGCAGCCAGCCGGTCATCGGCAACAGGCCCATCACGCTCGCGGTCGCCGTCATCAAGATCGGTCGCAGGCGCGTCTCACCGGCTTCGCTGATCGCGGCGCGCAGCGCCATTCCGCCGTCGCGGTTCTGGTTGATGCGGTCGAGCAACACGATCGCGTTGTTGACCACGATGCCCGCCAGCAGGATCAATCCGATGAAGACGACCACCGAGATCGGGATCGCGAGGCCCAGCAGCACCCACACTACGCCGACCAGCGCCAGCGGCACGGTCAGCAGGATCACGAGCGGCTGGAGCAGCGACTCGAACTGGCACGCCATCACGACGTAGACCAGGAACAGCGCGAGCGCGAGCGCGCCCTGCATGCTGGAGCGCGCCTTGTCCATCTCGCGCTTCTGTCCTCCGAGTTCGACGGTGACGTCGTCGGGCAGCTCCAGGTCGGCCAGGCGCGCCTCGATCTTCTCCGAGAGTCCGCCGAGGTCGAGCCCCACGCCCGCCGCGGTGATCACCACGGCGCGCGAGTTCCCGATGCGGCGGATCTCCGCCGGCCCTTGGACCGGAGCGATGTCCGCCACCGCGCGCAACTCGACCGGAGTGGGGGAACTGGGGTTCACCACCAGCCGCATGACGCGCTCGACGTCGTCGAGCAGGATCTCGTCGCCGCGCACGCGCACGTCGATCTTCTCTTCACCGTCGGTGAAGCGCGTGCTCACGTTGCCGAGCACCTGATCGCGCACGAGCGTCGTCACGGCGCTCAGGTCGAGTCCGTACTGGAGCGTCTTGTCGCGGTCGAACGTGACGCGCAGCTCGGGGAATCCGGCGCGCACGCTCGAACGCACGTCGGTGAGCTCCGGCATGCCGGCCAGACGCGCGTGGACCTCGCGTCCGACGCTCGTGAGGCGCTCGAGGTCGTGTCCCAGCACTTCGACGGCGATCGGAGCTTCGATGGCGAACGGTGTCGGTCGCGACACGTCGATCGAGCGCACGGACGGATGCTCCGCGAACAGCGAGCGCACCTGCGCGATCAAGGCGTCCTCGCTCGCGAGCGCCTCGGGCTTGAGCCGCACGGTGAGTCGAGCGGTGTGCTTGCCTTCGATCTCGCGCGTGAGCGCGTCCTTCTCGACGCCCACGGTCAGCGCCGTCGTCGCAACGCCCTGGAGCTGCCGCACGCGCTCGTCCAGTCCGCGCATGACGTTCTCGGTGGCCTCGAGCGGATTGCCGACGCCGGTGGCGACGTGCAGCGTGAACTCGCCCTGGTGGATCTCGGGCAGCAGTTCGAGGCCGAGCTCGTCGACGCGGCGCACCGAGAGGAAGAACAGCGCGCCCGTGACGCCCAACGTGAGCCACGGTGCGGCGAGCGAGCCGGCCAGCACGCGCACGTACGCGCGCTCGGAGACGCGCCAGGCGACGTCGAACAGCCAACGCAGCGGCGTGAACAGCAGCGCGAGCAGCTTCACCACGCCGAACACCACGGCCGCGAGCAGCGCGAGCACCAGTCCGGTCGCGGTCAACACGCCGCGCGCGCCAACGCGCGGCAACGCGGCGAGAACACTCGCCGGCTTCCAGCTCCATCCTTCGAAGGGCCAGCGCACGGCGCGGGTGAGCAGAGCGCGCACGCGGGCGAGCGCGCCCTCTTCGCCGCTGCCCAGCGCGTGCAACGTGGCGAGCGCGTCGTCCTGCGCGCGCGCGGAGAACGGCTCGGACACCCACGGTCGCGCCACGAGCATCGGGATGAACACGATGCCGACGCCGAGCGAGATGATCTGCGACGCGACCACGGTCAGGGCCTGATCGCCGAAGATCTGGCCGGCGATGCCGTGCACGAACACGATCGGCGCGAACACGCTGATCGAGGTCATGGTCGAGGCGGCCATCGCGGAGGCCACCTCGCGCGTGCCGCGGATGGTCGCGTCGCGCAGCGACAGCCCGTCCTCGCGCAGGCGCGCGATCGACTCGATCACGACGATCGAGTTGTCGAGCAACATGCCGACGCCCAGCGCCAGGCCGCCGAGCGACATGATGTTCATCGACACGTCGAACAGGTACATCGGCGCGAAGGTCACGATCACCGAGGCGGGGATCGTGATGGCGATGATCAGCGTCGAGGCGATCTGGCGCAGGAAGGCCAGGATCACGAGCACGGTCAGGATCGAGCCCACGATGGCCGAGTCCTTGACGTCGTTCACCGCGTCGCGGATGAAGGTCGACTGATCGCTCAAGAGCTCGAAGCGCACGTCGTCGCGGTAGCGCCAGGCGACGTAGTCGACGCGCTCGCGCTCGCCCCAGTTCGCGCCCTGTCCGGGGCCGCGCTTCTCGATCTCCGCCGAGGCCTTGCGCTGTTCCTCGTCGCCGAACACGCGCTTCTTCACGTCCTCCGCGAGCGCGACGATGTTCGCGCCGGCCTCGCGGAACACCGCGATCTCGACCGACTCCAGACCGCCGATGCGGCTGGAGACTTCGCGCTCGGCGAAGGTGCGTTCGACGGTCGCGACGTCGCGCACGCGGATCACCGCGTCGCCGCGCCGCACGAGCGCGAGGTTCTCGAGCTCCTCGAGCGTCGCGAACTCGTTCAGCGTGCGAACCAGGTACTCGGTGGAGCCCTCGCGGATCAGACCGCCCGAGGCGTTGATGTTCTCCGCGGCCAAGCGCTGCGCGAGCAGCGCCGGATCCAGCGACTGCGCGGCCATCTTGAAGGGATCCACGCGCACGCGGATCTCCTCTTCGAGGCCGCCGCGCACCTGCACTGCGGCCACGCCGGGAATGGCCTCGAGTTCGCGCTTGATGCGCTTCTCCGCCAGCCAGCGCAGTTGCACGAGGCGCTCGACGCGGTCGGCGCCCGAGCGCTTGTCGGAGCTCACCAATCCGATACGCAGGATCGGGTCGAGGTTCGGGTCGTAGCGCAGGATCAGCGGCCGCTCCGCGCCCTGCGGCAGGAACACGCCGTCGAGCTTGTCGCGCACGTCCTGCACGGCGAACGTCATCGGCGTGCCCCAGTCGAACTCGAGCACCACGTCGCTGGTCTCGGCGCGGCTGATCGACGTCGAGCGCACGAGGCTGGGGAGCGTCGAGAGCGCTTCCTGCAGTCGGACCGAGATGCGGTCTTCGATGTCCTCGGGCGCCGCGCCGCGGTAGGTCGTGCGCACCGTCAGCGTCGGGTAGCTGATCTCCGGCAGCAGGTCGACCGGGAGCTTGCCGAGCGAGACCCCGCCGAACACGGCGAAGGCCACCATCAGCATCAGCACCGCCACCGGGCGATCGGCGACGAGCGCCCACAGGCCTGTGGCGCGCTGCGCGGGTTCGCGCGGGGCCACAGAGTTGGAGTCGTTCATGGTGTGGCTCGGACGGCGGGCCGTTGAGTCACTTGGCCGTGGGCGCCGCTTCGCTCGCGGGCGCCGCGCCGCCGAGCACCGCCCCGGTCGCATCCGTCGCCAGCACTTCGGCCCCTTCCTCGAGGTCGCGGTTGCCGACCACGATCACGAGTTGGCCGACGGCGAGAGCGCCTTCTTCGCGAGCCTCGACTTCGACGTAGGCGTCGTCGCTGAAGCCCTCGATCACCTCGACGGACTTCGCGCGACCTTGGTCGACGATCTGAATCGTGCTGCGGTCGCCTTCGCGCTGGATCGCGCGCTTGGGGGCGACGAGCGCGTCCGGGCGCCGCTCGGTCACGATCTCCAGGCGCACCAGCATTCCCGGCAGCAGCCGCGCGCGGCCGTCGCTCGAGCTGCCTTCCAGGCGCGCGGTGACGCGGAAGTTGCCGGACGCGGCGTCGATGGTCGGCGCCACGCGCTCGATGCGGCCGGGGAAGCGCTTGCCGGGCAACGCCTCGGCGGTGGCGACGAGTTCGAGCTCCGCGCGCGCGCTGCCCGCGCCCGAGAGCGCCGGATCCGGATCGTCCGCGCCGGCCGCCGGACCCAGCGCGCTGGCGAACAGCCCGAGCTCGCGCTGCGGTCGGAAGAACACGGCGCGCAGGCGCGTGAGGTCGGTGAGAGTGAAGGCCGCCGCCGCGTTCGAAACCGTGTCGCCGAGCTTGATCATGCGCTCCGCCACGACGCCCGACACCGGCGCGGTGATCGAGGTGAACGACAGCTCGAGCTCGGCGCGCGAGACCGCGACCTCGGCGCGCGTGATGGCGTGTTCGCCGTTTTGTTGCTCGACCTTGGCGCGCTCGTGCGCCAGCAGCGCGGTGGCGAGATCGGCGCGCGCGCGGTCGAGCACGAGCAGACTCGCGTCGAGATCCTTGGTCGAGATCAGTCCGGGCGAGTCGGGACCGCCCTTCGAGATGGCCAGGTTGCGCTCGTGGTCGCGCTCGGCCTGCTCGGCGGCGCGCTTGGCGCCTTCCGTGCGCGCGGCGGCCTCTCGCGTGGCGAGGTCGAGCTTGGGGCCGTTGGCGCGCGCGTCGGCGAGCTGGCTGCGGGCGTCGTCCAGGCGCAGGCGCGCATCGCGGTCGTCGAGCCGCGCGAGCACCTGACCGGCCGCGACGGGCTGGCCTTCCTCGATCGAGAGTTCGACCACCACGCCCGCGGCGCGGGGGAACACCTGGACCTGGCTCTCCGACTCGACGCGGGTCGTGGTCTCGAGCCGACGCACCATCTCGCGGCGCTGGAGCGGTTCGACCAGGACGCGCGCGGCCTCGCGCTTCTTCGCCGCGCTGAACTCGGGCTCGGCGCTCTCGGCGTTGCGTTGGCAGGCGGGCGCGAGCGAGGCCGCGACGAGCAGCGCTGCGATCAGCGTGCGTGTTGAACGGTGAGGCAAAGGGCGGTGGGGGACGCGCGAATTCATCGCGTGGCGGCGGCGTGGGGCGGCGTTGGGGGGCGGCGGGGGAGACGCTGAGGCGCTGATGGCGCGCGCTGAGCGCGCAGGGGCGGTGCGTGGCGCCCGGCGTGGCGCGAGTAGACTCGCGCGCCGCATGGCGATGCTGACCCCGGCCGAGGCACTGACGCGGATTCTAGGGAGCGTTACCCCGCTGCGAGAGCTCGAGCGTGTTCCGTTAGAGCAAGCCGCCGGCCGGGTGCTCGCGGCGGAGCTGCGCTCCGACGTCGACCTTCCGCCCTTCGACAAGAGCGCCATGGATGGATTCGCCGTGCGCAGCGCTGATTTCGCCGCGCTGGGCGAGAGCGGGGCGCGCGAGCTCGAGCTGGTCGGCGAGTCGCGCGCAGGCGCGCCCTTCGAAGGCCGCGTTTCCGCCGGCGCGTGCGTGGCGATCTATACCGGCGCGGAGCTCCCGGCCGACTGCGACGCGGTGGTGATGGTGGAGCAGTCCGAGCAGCGCGGCCAACGCGTGCTCCTGCGCGATCGTCCGTCCGCTGGGCAACACGTCTGCCCGCGCGGACAGGATCTGCGAACGGGTCAAAGCGTGCTCGCACCTGGGCGACGCCTGCGCGCCGTCGACCTGGGTGTGCTCGCCGCCGTCGGTTGCGAGCCCGTGCCCGTCGTGCGTCGGCCGCGCGTCGCGATCCTCACCAGCGGCGATGAACTCGTGGCGCCGAGCGAGCGCCCCGGCGTGGGCCAGATCCGCGAGGGCAACACGCTGCACCTCGCGGCCATGGCGCGCGCGGCGGGAGCGGAGATCGTCGCGCGCGGCGTCGTGCGCGACGACCCCGAGCAGTTGCGCGCCGCGTTCGAGCGCGCGCTCGCGTCCTGCGACGTGCTGCTCACGACCGGCGGCGTCAGCATGGGCAAGTACGACCTCGTCGGTGAGGCGCTGGAAGCCTGCGGCGTGCGCGGCCAGTTCCATCGCGTCGCGATCAAGCCCGGCAAGCCGCTGTGGTTCGGACTGAAAGCCGAGCTCCCCGTCTTCGCGTTGCCCGGCAATCCGGTGTCGTGCCTGGTCAATCACGAGCTGTTCGTCGCGCCGGCGCTGCGGCGGATCGGCGGAGAGAGCTCGCCCGCGCCGCGCTCGCTCCCGCGCGGTCGCTGGCGCGGCGAGGCGCGTCCCGCCAATCCGCGCGAACAACACTTGCCGGTGCGGCTCGAGTTCGAGGCCGACGGCGGCGTCGGTCTGGTCCCCGTGCGTTGGAACGGCTCGGCCGATGTCGTCGGGATCGCGGCCTCGAGCGCGCTCGCCGCGGCGCCGCTCGACACGCCGCTCGCGCCGGGCGACTTGCTCGAGTACCGAGTGCTGAGTTGAGCCGAGCGCCTGCCGCCGCACGACTTCACGCGGCGCGCTCGAATTTCTCTTGCCGCGCAGCGCGCGTGTGTGCGTGATCTGCGCCGCGTGGCCTCTGCTCCCTCGATCCTCGCGCGCGCGGCTGCACTCGCGCTGGCGTTCACGCTGCTCTACCTCGCCAGCCCGGGTGTGCTGGCGCGCGACGCGCTCTGGCCGCTGGCCCTCGTCGGCGTCGCGCTCTGGGCGCGGCACGCCTCGGCTCCGGCGCGCGCGGCGGCGCGCATCGAGTTCCTCGCCGGCGGCCTCGGCGGCTGCGGCGTCATGTCGTGGGCCGCGTACGTCTACCCGGGTTCGCTCGTATTCATTGGAGTGGGTTTCGGGCTGTACTTCGCGGCGCAGGGCTGGGCGCTGCGCCGGCTCGCCACCCGCTTCCCGCTGGCCCTCGCGGCGCCGCTCGCCTGGCTGCTGTTCGAGACCTTGCGCGCGTCGCTGGAGCCGCCCTTCGGGATCCAGTGGATGCGGCTGGGCACGTACCTGCACGCGGCGACGCCGATCCGAGGCGCGGCCCGCGTGTGCGGCTTCGGTGGACTGGGCTGGGTGCTCGCGGCGCTCGCGGGGTTGCTCGCCGACTTGATGGCGCACTACCGACCCGTGGCTGGCGCGCCGCGCAAACCCAACCTCGCGCTCGCGGCGGTGTGCGGCGCCGGTCCGCTCCTCGCGGCGTGGGTTGCGGCGCGGACGGTTCCGCCGCCGGAGACGGTCGACGGCCCGCGCGTGATGCTGGTGCAACCCGCGTTCGAGCAGGCTCGCAAGCGCGATCCCGCCGCCGCCGACGAAGTGCACGAGCGCCAGCTCGAGCTCACCGCGCGCTCCTTCGCCGAGGCCGCCGCCGCGGGCGAGCCGACGCCGGACCTGGTCGCCTGGGGCGAGACGATGTACCGCGACTACGCGGTCGGCCCCGAGGTCGCACCCGCGATGGCGGCGGGGGCGCGCTTCCCGCCGTGGCGCGGCGAGGGCTGGCCCGCGGACTTGAGCGAGCAGGTCGCCGCCTGGCAACGCTTCTGGATCGATGAACGCCTGTTCGGCGCCGGTCGGGCGCGCGGGCGCGGCGCGGCGCCGCCGGGGACCGCGTTCGCCGCGGGTGTCGAGTACATCACGGCGATCGACGGGGAACTGCGCATGAAGAATTCCGTGCTGCTCTGGCCGGGTCCAGGCCAGCCGCCGCGCGGCCCCGCCAGCAAGCTGCACCGCGTGCCCGGCGCCGAGACCATGCTCGGCCTCGAACGCTTCGAGTGGGTGCGCGATCAGATCTTCGCGATCGCGCGCTACGTGCCCGACCTGGCCGCGGCGGACGGCGACGACCCGGTGCTCTCGTTCGAATCGCGCGATGGCCGCAATTGGCGGATGGGGGTGAGCGTGTGCTTCGACAACGCCTTCGACGACGTGTTCACCGGGCCGGTGCGCCGCGCTGACGTCGACTTCCACGCGGTGTTCAGCAACGAGGCCTGGTTCGAGCAGTCGCAAGAGGCCGATCAAATGATGGCGTTCTCGCAGCTGGCGGCGATCGCGACGGGGCGCTCGGTGGTGCGCGCGACCCAGTCGGGGATCTCGGCCGTGATCGCCCCGGACGGCGAGGAACTGGCGCGGATCGAGGTCGGTGGCGAGAGCAAGATGGTCGCCGGAACGCTGCGCGCCACGGTTCCGACTCCGGCCGAAGGCGCGCATTCTCCTTTCGAGGCCCGCGCCGACGCTCCGCCGCGCGCGCTGACGCCGTTCGTCCGTTTCGAGCGAGGCTGGACCGGTCTGTGGCTCGCGCTGGGAGCGCTCGCGCTCGTCGCGACGCGCACCCAACGCGTGAAAGAAGTCGCCGCGGGATGAGCGCCGTGCGCCGGAGCCTGGACCTCGACCGTAACCCGGCGCGCCGGCGGGGTAGCTCTGGCGCCACGGCTGGAGCCCTCCAGTTCGCGGCTGCGGGTCGCGCTCGCTCGATCAACTCGCGCGCGGCGAATTCTTGACCCTTGGAAACGACCCTACCTATACTCCCGCCCCTTACGTCCCACACGGCGGCCCGCCGTCTCCGCTTGCGCTGAGGCGACCACCCGCTCGACGGCACCCCCCAAACGGTCCCAATCCCTGGGTGACCTTTCAGTACGGTCCCCGCCCCACGAGCGCCCGCCCGACGGGCCGCCGCAACGCAGCCCCCGCCTCAACCGGAACCCCATGAGCACTATCGGCAAGATCTTCCTGTTCGTGAACCTCGCGCTCGCGGCCGCCTTCCTCGGTTGGGCGGCGAACTCGCTCGGCAAGACGCAAGAGTTGAAGAAGGCCCACGCCGATGCGCTGGAGGCCGCGACGGTCGCCCGCACCAAGGCGGAGAACGACGCCTCGAGCGCGCGCACCGACGCTCGCCAGCAGGAACAGGCCAAGGACGCGCTGCGCAACGAGCGCGACAACCTCGACGCGAGCCTCAAGAGCACCAAGCAGGAACTCGAGGCTGAGAAGCGCTCGAACGAACAACTGCGCGGCGACGTCGCCAAGATCAACGCGGCGATCGGAACCCTGAACCAGCAGCTCCAGGCCATCGAACAAGCCAAGGACGCCGCGGTCGCCCAAGCTCGCGAAGCCGAGCGCGAGCGCGACACCGCGCGCGACGAAGCCCAGGACGCCGGCCAGCGCCAGCGCGCCGCGGAAGAAGCCAAGACCCAGGCGGACATGGAGATCGCCGCGCTCGAGAAGCAACTCAAGAGCACCCGCGACGAGCTCGCTTCGCTCGACACGCGCCTCAAGGAGATGATCTCGGTCTACGGCGCGGTCGAAGTCGCGCAGAAGGCGATCGACGCCCGCGTGATGAACGTGAACTACGACCTCAAGCCGGGTCTGGTCGCGCTCAACGTCGGCAAGGCGCACGACGTCCAGCCGGGCTACACCTTCGAGATCTACAGCGGCAACCAGTACAAGGGCCGCGTCAAGGTGCAGACCGTCTACCAGGACATGTGCGCCGCTGTGATCGACATCCAGAAGGACGGCGCCAAGATCGCCGCGGGTGACAGCGCTTCGACGCGCCTGTAATCCGGGGACTCCAACCCAGCTCCCCGCACCCGACGAACACTGGCACCTAACCCAGCGCGAGAATCAAAGATGGCCAAGAGCTCTGCACGCTCGGCGAAGACCGAGAAGAAGGCGCCTGCCCGCGGCGGCCGCACCACTGCGGTCGAGGTCGTGGAGGAAGGCGGCGACGGCGGCGTCGACGCGGCCACGGCCGTTGTCACGGCGGTGGTCCTGATCGCTGCGATCCTGATGGTCGACCACGAGCTCGGCGCGCTCGGCGCCGGCTTGTTCTTCAAGGGCTGATACGCCGATGGGGCGGCGCGCGATGCCGACCTGCGACGCAGGTTGACGCGCGAGTTGCCCCGGGCCTCCAGCCACAGAGACGACAAAAGACGACGGCCGCCAGCGCACATCGCGCTGGCGGCCGTCGCTGTTTCTGACTCGAGTCCTCGCGCGCCGTCTCGCTCGGAGTCGCATGCTCGCGCCGTAAAGAAAGCACCTGCACGCGAGCGTCGGCGCGGCGGAGACAATAGAATCCCGCCTCGCTGCGGCGGCTGGCGCACGGGGACGTGGTCCCGCGTGCCACGCGCGCGTCATCGGCGCTCGGACCCGGCCCGTGCGCTGTTCGACGCCGGCGCGGGCCCCGCGACGACCGCGCTGGCGGCTCGCGCCCGGAGCTGCTGTGCGCGCGCGGCGTTCTCCCCCAATGATCCCATCGAACGGGCCAGGTTCGAGAAGTTGCAAATGGCGAGCGTGTTCAAGCCGCTGGAGTGGGCGCTGGGTCGGTTCTCAGTCGACATGGGCATCGACCTGGGCACCGCCAACACTTTGGTCTGCGTGCGCGGTCGAGGGATCATCCTCAACGAGCCCAGCGTCGTGGCGGTGAAGAAGGGCACGAACGAAGTGCTCTTCGACGGCATGGCCGTCGGCAACGCGGCCAAGGCCATGCTCGGCAAGACGCCGGGCGACGTCGAAGCGATTCGCCCGCTGCGCGATGGAGTGATCGCCGACTTCGAAGTCACCGAGCGCATGCTGCGCTACTTCATCACCAAGGTGCACGAGGGGAAGACCTGGGTGAAGCCGCAGGTCGTGATCTCGGTGCCCACGGGCATCACCGCGGTCGAGCGTCGCGCCGTGATCCACTCCGCCGAGCGCGCCGGCGCGCGCCGCGTGTACCTGATCAACGAGCCGATGGCCGCGGGCATCGGCGTCGAGTTGCCCGTGACCGAACCGCAGGGCTCGCTGATCGTCGACATCGGCGGAGGCACGACGGAGATCGCCGTGCTCGCGCTCGGCGGCGAAGTCGTCTCGCACTCGCTGCGCATCGCCGGCGACGAACTCGACGAAGCGATCGTCAATCACCTGCGCCGCCACCACAACCTCGCCATCGGCGAGCAGTCGGCCGAGCGCATCAAACTCACCATCGGCTCCGCCTGGCCGATGCAGCAGGAACTCTCGATGGAAGTGCGCGGTCGTGACACGATCAGCGGATTGCCGCGGCGCGCGACGATCACTTCGATCGAGATTCGCGAAGCGCTGTCCGAGCCGGTGCGCCAGATCTGCGACGCCACGCGCGCGGTGCTCGAAGAGGCGCCGCCCGAACTGTCGGCCGACATCTGCGAGAGCGGCGTCACGCTCGTCGGCGGCGGCGCGCTGCTGCTCGGGATCCAGGACGCGATCGGCGACGCGCTCGGGATCCCGGCGCGCGTTGCGCCCGATCCCTTGACCGCAGTCGCGCGCGGCACCGGCGCCTTCCTCGAGCGCCTCGACGTGTTCGCGCGCGTGCTGTCGTCGGACGAAGACGAGTAGTTCCCTCGAGTCCCGCGGCGCGCCGCCGGCCGCTCTTCCAACCGTTCGCGCCGCCCCGTTTGCGCTGTGCGCCGCTCCACGTCGAGAACGTTGTTCGCGTTGGCGCTCCTCGCGAGCGCCGTCGCCGCGCTGCGCCCCGACCGACGCACGGAACGCGCCCAGTCCTTGCTGTTCGCGCCTGCGCGGCTGCTCTCGGAGCTCTGTGCGCCCGTGCGCTGGTTGCGCCTGCGAGCGGCGCGCGCCGCTGAGAGCGCGCTGGTCGAGCGCGACGGCGTCGAGCACGCGGCGCGCGTCGAGTTGCAGGAGCTCCAGCGAGCGGCCAGCGCGCCGCAGAGCGAGACGCTTCGCCACGAGCGTCGCTTCGTGCACGCCGAAGTCATCGAGCGCGCGGGACAGCGCTTCGACATGCTCGTGGTGCGCCTCGACGGCCTGACTTCGAGCGGGCTCGAGCGCGGGATGCCTGTTGTGCACGGCGACGACTACGTCGGACGCGTGGCGCAACTCGACTCGCCGCAGCCCGGGCTCGCGCTGGTCGAGCTGGTCACCGCGCGCGAATTCGCCGTCGGCGCGCGGCTCGAGGCGCTCGACGAGCACGGTGAGCCGCTGCGCGCGGTGGCGGGCGGGCTCGCTGCGCACTCGCGTCGCGGCGCGGATCTGCGTTTGGCCCTCGCGGCGCCGAGTCGGCGCGAGCTGCCCGCCGTCGTCGCGCGCGTCGACGAGAGCCTCTCCGCGCTCGCGCCCTTCGCGGCGCAGAGCGAGGGCTTTCGACTGGGCCTCGTGGAGGCCTCGCCTCGCGGCGAGCACGTGCTCGCGCCCGCGCTCGATCTGCGCGGCGGGCCGTTCCGCGTCTCGATCGTGGCGCCGGCCTCGATCGACCGACCGCACGCGCTCGAGCCGTACGAGCCGCTCGCTGACTCGCACTGGGCGCCCGCGCGAGTGCTGGCTCGCAGCGTCGGAGCTCGCGAAGGCTTCGTGCTCTCGGTCGGCGCGGCGCACGGAGTCGAAGTGGGCGCGGCGTTCGTGGTCGGTTCGCGCCTCATCGGCCGCGTCACCGAACTCGGCGCGATCCACTGCGCGGTCGCCAGCCTCGGCGACTGCGGCTGGGCGCTGCCGGCGGTGGCGTTGCCCGACGAGTCCCGCGCTCCGATCGCGCTCGGCTACCTCGTGGCCCGCGGTCGTGCGCCGACGCCCGACGGCGGCGTGGAGTTCGAATGGCGCTCGAGCGGCGTCGAAGCTCCCGGTCGCTCGTCGCTCCCGGCCCAGGTCTTCACTGGCTCGGGCGCGCCTGGCGTGCCCAGCGGTCTGTGGCTGGGGCGCGCGCAGTTGCCGCTCGAGCCCGGGCTCCACCGCTTGCGCCTCGAGACGCTGGTCGAGCTGCGCTCACTCAGCCGCGGCTTCGTCCGACTGCGCGGGGTGACGCCTTGAACGCGGCGACGGTGCTCGCCTGGGGCGCGCTCGCGCTGTGGAGCGTGTGGGGTTGCGCGCTCTCGCAGGAGCTCGCCGCCAGCTCGCTCGGACGGTTCACTCCGGATCTGGGCCTCGCGCTGCTCACCTCGCTCGCGGCCTGCCTGCGCACGCGCGACCTTGGTCTGCTCGCGTTGGTGTTTGCGCAAGCGCGCGTCGCCACCAGCATCGATCCGCCGTTCGCCACGCTGGCTGCGGCGCTCGGCGCGGTCGCGTTCGTGCGCATCCTGCGCGTCGTGTTCGACCTTTCGCGACCCGCGCCGCTCGCGTTGGCGTCCGCGCTCATCGTGTGGAGCAGCGAGCTGTGGCTGTCGCAGATCGCAGGCGTGCGCGTGCGCGAGCACCTCTCGCGCGCAGCGTTGGACAGCGTGGAGCTGGCGTCGATCTGGGAAGTGCTCGCGCGCACGGCGCCGAGCGCGTTCACGACGGCGGTCGTGGTGTTCGCTGCCGCGCCGCTGCTGCGCCGCTTGCCGGGCGCATCCGTGCTGGAGGGGGCCCACTCGTGGCCGCTCGTCGCGTCGCGCCGCTGATCGCGCTGGTGGCGCTCGGCGCGTTCGCGCTGGTGCTGCGCCTCTACCAGCTCCAAGTGCTCCAGCACTCGCTGTGGAGCGCGGAGGCCGCCAATCTCGTGCGCTCGGGTTCGATCCGACCGTACACGCGCGGCGCCATCCTGGACCGCGCCGGCCGAGTGCTGCGCTCGGATCGATCGAGCTACTCGGTGGAGTTCGTGTACCGAGAGTTCCGCCGCCGCCATCCGCTCGGGATGGTCGCGCACGCGCGCTCGGCGCTGCGCGGGGTCGCCGGGCCGCTCGACGAAGCCTGGCAGCAACTCGAGCCCTGGTCCGCGGAACTGCTCGAGCTCTCTCCCGCGCAGCTCGACGCCTTCGCGCGCGGCGCGGCGCTCGAGTCGGGTTCGCTGCGCGTGCCGGCCTGCGCCGACCCCGAGTCGGAAGCGCGACCTGCGCGCCGCTCCGACGCGCGCTTCTACCTCACGGCGTTGCTCGAGCTCTCGCGCCAGGAGCGTCGCGAGCTCATGCGGCTCGCGCGCGAGCAACCTTCGTCGAGCTGGCTCGAGTTGGGCGCCGCCGCACGCGGACTCGAGCCCGAGCGCGTGCTCGCGGAGCTGAGCCAGCGGCTGCGGCTCGCGCGCGCCGACGTCGAGGCTCTGGCGCTGTTGCTCGCGCGCGAACGAGTCGAGCGCGACGAGGGCGCGCCGGCGCCGACGGTGGACAGCGCCGAGGCGACGGCGCAACTCGTCGCGGAGCTCGACCAGCACCGCGAGCGCGTGGACGACAGCAGCGCCAGCGCGCTGTTCCGCGAAGCCGCTGGCTTCGGCGCGCACCGCGTGGAACCGCACACGCTGCTCGAGCGCCTCGACCTGAGCTGGTTGTGTTCGCGCCTGGGCTGGGACCTCGCGCGCGCGGAGGTGTGGCTCGAGCGCGAGCGCGACGCGTACCGGCGCCTGCTCACCGGCGGGCTCGCCGATCGACTCGTGGCGCAGGTCGAGTTCGACGCGCGCCGCCCCGACGCTGCGCTGCGCCTGGTCGAACGCTGGCTGGCGCCGTTCAGCGGGGCCGAGAACCTCGCGGAGTTGCTCGAATCGCGCGCGCCCGTGCGCGTCGCCGTGCGCGACGAGCTCGCTGCGTTCATCGAATTCGAACTCGACGGCGACGAGACCGACGTCGAGCTTGCCCCGCTGTCCTTCGAGGAGCTGCTCGGCGCGCTGAGCCACGCGCGCGAGTTGGATTGGAACGTCGTGGCCCGACTCGAGCTCGGCCCCAACGCGCAGGAGGACGAGCTCGCGGCCGCGGCGCGCGAGTGGGAGCAGGCCTTCGACGGGCGCTTCGACCGCGACTTCGTGCGCTCGCGCAGCGCGGGAGTGCTCGCCCGCTGGGAGCAGGAGCTCCAACGCGTCGTGATGATCGCGTTGGGACCGCGCGCAGGCGACGTCCCGTCGGCGCCGGTGCGCTGGCGAGTTCGGCCAGAGCGCCTCGAGAAGGTCGACGAGCTGGCGGGCTTCGTCCTCAAGGACCACGGCAATCGACCGCGCACGGTGCTCGCGCGGCCGAGCTATGCGCTGACGCACTTGCTCACGCGCCACCGCGATCGCTTCGCGGGCTTCATCGTTCAGGACAAGCACGAGCGCACCGCGCGCCTGGGTCGCGACGGCGAGCCGATCGCACGCGCGCTGATCGGAGCGGTGGGCTCGCCGACGTACCAGGAGGAGCTCGCCGCGCGCGAGCTGCGCGACGAGTTCCGCACGCTCGCGCGCAAGGGCGTGCGCGCCGAGGAGGAAGCGCAGGAGCTGGCGTGGCTCGCGCAGACCTTGACTCGCCCCGACGAGCTGCGCGGCCGCGGCGGCATCGAGGGCTACTTCGATCGCGAGTTGACGGGCCGCAACGGCTACCGCGAGACGCGCGGCCTCCAGGACCTGATCGACGGCTCTTTCGAGATCGACGTGCCGCCGATCGACGGCCTCGACCTCTCGCTGACGCTCGATCTCGACTTGCAGGAGGCTGCGGCCGAGTGCCTGGCGGCGCCGGAAGGTCCGCCGGACCCGCGCTCCGCGGACTACGCCTGGCTCGCGAATCCGACCGCGGCGATCGTGCTGATGCGCGTCGACGGCGGCGTGTTGGCGGCGGCCTCGCACCCGACGCGCGAGCGCGGCGAGCCGGGCCAGTCGTCGATCGCCGACGCGCCGTGGGAGCGCACGCTGCGCAAGCCGGGCTTCCAACCGCCGGGTTCGAGCTTCAAGCCGTTCGTCGCGGCCTGGGCGCTCGATCGACTGCCGGCGACGGATCCGCACCGCCTGCTCGAGTGCGCGATGCTCCCCGACGGCCGCGGCGCGGGCTACGTCGACGTGCGTTGCAACGTCCGGCACGGACACGGCGCGGTTGACCTGCGCGACGCGCTCAAGCGCTCGTGCAACAGCTACTTCGCGATGCTCGGAGAGCGCTTCGCCACCGACGACTGGCGCGGAGTCGCGGCGGAGTTCGGCTTCGGCGAGCCGAGCGGCGTGCGGCCCTTCGGACGACGCACCGGGCTTGCGGAGGACACCGTGCCGGGTCTGTTCGAGCGCGAGCTCGTCGGCCGCGAGCCGCGCCTGGCGGGCAACGGACTGTCGGTGGTCGAGCTCACGCCGATGCAGCTCGCGCGCGCCACCGCCGGACTCGCGACGGGAGTGTTGCCGCAAGCGCGCCTGGTCGATCGCATCGGGCCGACGGTGCTCGAGCCGAGCGCGCGGCCGCTGTCGCTCTCGAGCGCGGCGCTGGAGTTCGTGCGCGAGGCGATGGAGGCCTGCGCCAATGAAGCCGGCGGTTCGGCGCGCGACGCGCTCAACGAAGTCGAGATGGGCTGGCGCATGGCGGTCAAGACCGGCAGCGCGGACATCTCGACGGAGCGCGTCGAGACCTCCGACGGACAGTTGCGCGTGCGCAAGCACACCTGGCTGATCGGCTACTTCCCGGCGCACGCGCCGCGCTACGTTGTGGTCGTGTTCTGCCACGACACGCTCCAGACCGCGAGCCACTCCTCGATCTGGCTCGCGCGCCAGTTCCTGCGCACCAAGGCCGTGCGCGAGTTCGTGGCGAGCGAGGAGTCGCGTTGAAGCCGCTGGCGCCCGCGTTCGAGCGTCGTGGCCCGCTGTCCGCGGTGTTCTCGCTCCGGCTCGCGTGGTGGCGCGTCGACTGGCACGTGCTCGCGCTCGCGCTCGCTCTGCTCGCGTTCGGCCTGTTCGTCGTCCGTTCGATCGCCCTGAGCGACGCGGAGTTCGGCCGCGAGGGCGTGGACTTCTCCTCGCACCTCAAGAAGGTCGTGCTGGCGGCGCCCATGCTGGTCCTGGGGCTCACGCTGCGGCCGCGCTGGCTGCGGCGGAACGCGTGGGGGCTGTACGCGGGCTCCATCGCGCTGCTCGTGCTCGTCGCGCTGTTCGGCGACGTGCGCAACAACGCGCGACGCTGGATCGAGCTGCCGCTGATCGGCTTCGACCTGCAGCCGAGCGAGCTGGCGAAGCTCGGACTCATCATCGCGCTCGCGCGCGTGCTCTACACCTCGCGGCTCGAGCGCTGGCGCGACTGGCGCGCGCCCGTGGCCGTGACGTTGCTCCCGATGGGACTGGTCGCGCTGCAGCCGGACCTGGGCACCGCGATCTCGATGGCGCCCGTGTGCGTGGGGATGCTCTACCTCGCAGGAGCTGCGCCGAGCCGCATGCTGCAGATCGCGCTGGGCTTGGCGGTCGTCGCCGTGCTCGCGTACCAATTCGAGTGGATCCGCGACTACCAGTTGCAGCGCGTGAACACCTGGCTGGATTCGTTCAGCTCGTCGGCCCTGATCGAGGGACGCAACGGACCGGCGTTCCACACGTACCACGCGCGCGTCGTGATCGGCAACGGCGGCTGGTGGGGGCGCGGGCTGGGCAACGGCGTCGCGAACGAGGCCAGTCGCTTGCCCGAGCGCGACTGCGATTCGGTGTTCGCGGTCATCGCCGAAGAGGCCGGTTTCGTCGGCGCCAGCGGAGTGCTGCTCCTCTACGTGCTGCTGGTCGTGCTCCTGCTCGCCAGCGCCGGTCAGATCCGCGAGCGCTTCTCACGTCTGGTCGTGGCCGGCGTCGGTCTGCACTTCTGCGCGCACCTGCTCGTCAACGTGGGCGTCAACCTGGGACTCGCGCCGATGACCGGGCTGCCGTTGCCGCTGATCTCCACCGGGGGATCGTCGATGCTGGCGACCTTCGCTGCGCTGGGGCTCGCGCTCGGGCTTGCGGCGCAGCGCGAAGCGACCCTCGACGAGGACGCGTTCCGTGATTGAGTTGCGCGTCGCGATCGTCGGCTGGATGCTCTCGGTGTGCGCGTTGTGTTCGGCTGCGCCGCCGCGCGAGCCGTCGGTGGTCCCCGCGTGGGTCGGCGCGGTGCGCGCAGCGATCACGGCAGGGATCTGGAGCGACGCGGACGCGCTGCTCGAGCCTCACCTGAGCTCGCCGACCCAGGAGTTCTTCGCGCTGTGTCTGCGCGCCGAGCTGGCGGTCAAGCGCGGCGAGTACGACCAGGCCGCGTCGGATCTGCGCCTCGCGCTGGGGCGCGAGCCGCGGGGTGCGCCGGACCCCTGGCGCGCCTGGGCGCGCTACGAGCTGGGCTACCTCACCTCACAGTACGTGGGTTCGCCGCAGCAAGCCCTTGAGTTCTACGACGCAGCGCTCGCCATCAACCCGCGCCACTACAAGGCGCTACAGCACCGCGGCCACGTTCACGCCGGACTTGGACGACTGGAGGCGGCCTGTGCGGACCTGCGCCGGGCGCTGGCGTGTTGGCCGTCGCACGTCGAGCCCGAGCAGCGCGCGCAGTCGGCGCGGCCGCTGGTCGAACGCTTGCGCTCCCGCGGCTTCGACGCCGAGGCTGCGGCGCTCGAACAATCGGAGCTGGGTCCGGTCTGAGTGCTCTCCGCGCCGCTGCGGGCCGCGAGCGTCTAGCGCTCTCGCCGCTCGATTGCGCCGCTGTGAGTGCGCTCCTACACTCGCGCGCCGTTCTGCGGGATCGAATGGCGTTTCGCACGGGTGCGGAGCAGAGTTCGAAGGCGCGCGAACGCACGGGGCGAGGAGCCCGACACCGAGCTATGGAATACAACGCAATCGGCATGGTCGAGACCAAGGGCCTGATCGGCGCGATCGAGGCTGGCGACGCGATGGTCAAGGCCGCCGAGGTGGCCCTGTTCGGCAAGGTGAACATCACCGCCGGCTACAACACGATGTTCGTCAGCGGCGAGGTGGGCGCGGTCAAGGCCGCGACCGACGCCGGGGCCGCGGCCGCGCGCCGCGTCGGCGAGCTGGTGACGGTGCACGTCATCCCGCGCCCGCACGAACAACTCTGGAAGCTCCTGCCGGACCTCAAGCCGGTCAAGCGCGGCGCCTACAACGCCAACCCCGACTAGTCCCGCTTGCTGCGCGCCGCGGATGAGCTCCGCGCGAGGATTCCTCGCGCGCACTGGGCTCGCCCGGCGGGCGCGCGGCTTCGGCGCTCCACGTGCAACAGCTCGATCCCGATCTGCGCGCTCTGCAGGAGGTGCGCGACTTCGTAGCGCGCGCCCGCGCGGCGTGCGAGGCGATCCACGGCTGGTCGCAGTCGCGCATCGACGAGGTCTGCAAGGCGCTGGTCGACGCGGCGGCGCGCTCGGCGTACGACCTCGCAAAGCTCGCGGTGGAGGAGACCGGCATCGGCCGCGTCCACTACAAGATCCTCAAGAACCTGTTCGCGGCCGAAGGCACGTGGGCCTCGATCAAGGACGAGAAGACCGTCGGAGTGATCTCGCGCGACGCGCGCAGAGGTCTGGTGGAAGTCGCGACGGCGTCGGGAGTGATCGCCGGCATCATCCCCACGACGAACCCGACCTCGACGGCGATCTTCAAGTCGCTCATCGCGCTCAAGGGCAAGAACTCGATCGTCATCAGCCCGCACCCGCGCGCGCGACGCTGCATCGGCGAGACGGTCGAAGTGCTGCGACGCGCGCTCGAGCGCGTGGGCGCGCCGCAGGACCTGGTGCTGTCGCTCTCCAATCCGACGATCGAGTCCACCGGCGCGCTGATGAAGCACCGGGACGTGGCGATCATCCTCGCCACGGGCGGCACAGGGCTCGTGCGCGCGGCGTACTCGTCGGGCAAGCCCGCGTACGGCGTGGGGCCCGGCAACGTCCCGTGCTACGTCGATCGCTCGGCGGACGTCGCGCTCGCTGCGCGCACGGTCGTCCAGAGTCAGAGCTTCGACAACGGCACGTTCTGTTGCTCCGAGCAAGCGCTCGTGATCGACAAGCCGATCGAAGCGCAGTTCCTCGAGCAGATCCGCCGCGCCGGCGCGTACCTGTGCAACGAGGAAGAGACGCGCAAGCTCGCCGCGCTGTGCAACAAGGGCGGGCACATGAACCCCGACGTGGTCGGGCAGGACCCCTGGAAGCTCGCCGAGTGGGCCGGCTTCAAGGTCGCGCGCGAAACGACGCTGCTGCTCGCGCGCCAAGGCGGCGTGGGCAAGGAGTGGCCGCTGTCGATCGAGATCCTCGCGCCGGTCTTGAGCGTGCACGTCGTCGACGGTTGGCGCGAGGGCTGCGCCGTGTCGATGCAGATCCTGCGCTACGACGGACTCGGACACACTTGCGCCGTGTGGGCGCGCGACGAGCAGGTGCTCGAGTCGTGGTTCCTCGAGAAGCCGGCCAGCCGCATCATCGTCAACGGCCCTTCGTCGCAGGGCGCGGTGGGCTACAGCACCAACCTCGTGCCGTCGGTGAGCCTGGGCTGCGGCCCGCAAGCGGGCAACATCACCTCCGACAACATCAGCGCGAGGCATCTGGTCAACATCAAGCGCGTCGCGTACCCGCGCCAGGACTGGGAGAGCGCGCAGCAACGCGACCACGCTCGCGCGGCGCGCATGGGCGGCGAAGAAGCTCCGCGCGGCTCGCTGTTGCCCGGTGATCCGGCGCTGAGCGGCGGCGCGCCGAGTCGCTCGAGCGCGTTCGCGGCTCCGGCGGCGAGCAACTGGCAAGGCAACGCGTCGATGCGCGAAACGCCCGCGCCGCGCGAGAGCGCGCCGCAGTCGAGCGTCGCTGCGTCGGCTTCCGCGAACCCGACGCCTGCGCCGTCGTTCACCACGCCCAAGGTCATGGCCGCCGCGAAGTCGCCTGGCGGCGCGCCTGCGGCCGGCGGCGCGACGGGTGGATCGGCCGGTGGATCCCCGGGCGGCGCTGCGCCGCGCGCGACGATCACCGCAGCGCCCGCGAGCGGTTCGAGCCCCGCCGGCCGCGCGCACTTCGCCGGCGGTTCGCTCTCGGTGAGCGAGATCCAAACGATGATGAGCCACGCCGGCGCCGGTTGCCCGATGGGGCCGTGCAAAGGCTGTCCGCACCACAACGTCGCGACCGGCGCGTGCCACGCGTGATCGCGACGACGAACGAATTCAACGCTGTCCCCAAGCACTGCTAGAGAACTGCCATGACAAGTGAAAGCCTCACCGCGCTGGGCATGATCGAGACCAAGGGCCTCGTCGGCGCGATCGAAGCGGCCGATGCGATGTGCAAGGCCGCCAAGGTCACCCTCCTGGGCCGCTACGAGAAGTCGGGCGGCGCGCTCGTCACCGTGATGGTGCGCGGCGAAGTCGGCGCGGTGAAGGCCGCCGTCGAGGCCGGCGCCGCGGGCGCGCGTCGCGTCGGCGAGCTGGTCGGCGTGCACGTGATCCCGCGTCCGGCGATCGACCTCGAGGAGTTCCTCCCGCCGGCGCCGGACGAGTCCAAGAAGAAGTGAGCGGCGCCGCGCCGCGCTCTCTGCGGCGCGCCTGAGCCCTCCCTGCACCCATGCCCGCCCGGCAATCCAGCGCTCTCGAGCTGCGCGGCGCCGTCGTCATCGACGCCATGCAGCCGCAGTTCGCGGCGACCATCGCTGCGAACTCCGACGGCTATTTCCCCGTCGTGGGCGAGAGCGCGTTCTGGCTCGAGGCGCGCCCGGGCATCGTCATCAACCGGCTGATGGACGTCGCGTTGAAGAAGTGCGACGTGCGTCCGGGCGAGCTGGTGACCGAGCGCTCGTACGGCACGCTCGAGGTGCACGGCGCCGACCAGGCGCAAGTGCGCGAAGCGGGCCGGCTGATCCTCCAGGCCGCGGGAGTGACGCAAGACGATCAGCTCAAGCCCAACGTGCTCACCGACGAGGTGATCCGTCAGGTCGACTCGCACCACGCGATGCTGATCAACCGCACGCGCGCCGGCATGTTGC
>CALKYE010000193.1 GCA_938003765.1 uncultured Planctomycetia bacterium | reverse complement strand
TCTTGTCGTTCGCGGTGTTCCAGGGCGGACGACTGCTCGGGTTCGGCTGAACGCACGCCGGCCGCGGCAGTCTCGTCGCTAGAGCGCGCTCGTCTGGACGCGAGTGCGTGAGCGGGCTTCACGGCGGCGCGCGAGCAACACACCGCCGCGTCGATTAGGCCAGACCTCGTAGTGGCTCGCATCGCTTGCAGCGGACCGTTTGGTCCTCCGCGCTCCTCTGTCGCGATTGCTCGTCACTGCGGCGCGGTCCACGCAGTCTGGCCCGTCAGGCCCCCACGCCGATTCCGCCGAGATCGACCGGAACCGCAAGCCTCTCCCGACAGCGCGTGGCTTCGCACGCGGGTGCGCAGCGAATCCCGCGTCCGGCGACGTCGCGAGCGCGAGGGCGGCGTGTTGCACCAGACACCGCTCGCCCACCTCGAGACTCTCGTCGAGCGCACCCGGGCTGCCGACTCCGGTCAGGGCCCGCCGCGTTTCGTCGAGCGCGGGCCGCGCCGCGATCTCGAGTGCGGAGTTCTGGGCAGTGGCTCGAGCTACTCGACCATCTGTTTCGCTGCTCCTCGGCCACCCGACCGGGCCCCCACGTCCCGCACCGGCGCGCTCGCGCGAACAGCTCGACTTCGCCTGAGCCGTCGCTGCTTGCGCCGCCCAGCACGCTGCTCGCCCGCGGGCCGCCGGCGAGTAGATCGAGTCGCATCCAAAGCGCCCGCGCCACGGCCCCAGCGCGACTCGCACGGCTCGCCGGCGCGCTCAGCGAGGATTGCGCTGGGCTCTGAAGGGCCACTTGACGGAGCGGCCTGCCGCGGTGAGCCTCCACCTCGCGGTGGCTGATGACCGCATCAGGCGGAGGTCATCCGCTTGGATTGCCTGTCCGCGGCTGCGCCCACCCTCGAAGTTCCGATCGCCCGGCGACTGGTTCCCAGCGCCGCCGCCGATGCCGACTCCGCGGTGAGGACGCAACCTGGCCCACCACAGTCAGTGCAACATGCGCCAGCTGAGACGCACCATCCACGGAGTTCACGAGTGAGGGGCGCGACCTGGATACTCGCGGCGGCAGCGACGGCGAGCTGCTTCGCCATCGACTCCGTGTCCGACGTCTCATCCCAGGCGCAAGCGCCAGCGGTATCGATCAGCGACGCGCCTTCGCGATTCCAACTGACGCGAAACTGGTCGATCGGTCCAGACGCGATTTCTGGAGGGTACGTCCATCGATGCCACTCCATCTCTGACGTCGACGGCGTGCGAGAACTCGCGGTGCAAGTCGAGATCGACTGGAACGCAGCACGAGTGTGCGTGCTGTCAGGTGCGAGCGGCTCAGTGCTCTACACGCTCGAGTGTCCAGCCGAGCGCCACTTCAACTGCACCGTGGGTTACGCCCTGCGCCAGTTGGACGATCTCGACGGCGACGGCGTCGACGACTTCGCAGTCGGCGACCCGTCGCTGCACCCTTGGGATGGCCAAATGGGACCGTACAGCGTGCTGTTCGTGAGCGCGCGCACCGGATCGCTCCTCCATTCCGTCGTCGAACGCGAGGCTCACGGCTACGGGATCTCGCTGCTCGCTTCGCAGGATCTCGACGGCGACGGCCTCGGTGATTTGCTCGTCCGGTCCTGGCAAGGACCGAACAGCGTGATCGATGCTCTGTCCTCCAAGAGCGGCGCCCGCATCTGGCGAACCCGCGCCGCGGACTCGTTCGGCTACGCGTCGCCGCTGCTGTTGCTCGGAGACGATGTGAACGGCGACGGAATCCGAGAGTTCATCGACTTGACTTTCGAAGCATGCGCGGCCGACGCGCCGGTCGCGGCATATTCGGGAGCGAGTGGCGCAAGCATCGGAGTCGACGCGGCCGAGATGCACAGCTGGCGAGCGCGCGCAGTGGGTCCGCTGCACGCCAACAGCGACATCGACGGCGACGGCGCCAGGGACTTCGTTCGCGTCCCCTACGAACACGGGGGATCCGTCGAATGGACCGACCCTTCGCCCGACGCCGAGGCGCGTGCGTCGGGGTCCGCAGGCACGACGTCAGGGGAGCTGCTGTTCGTTCACGATTTCGACCAGGATGGCGTGGCGGATTTCGTCTTCGCCAACGGACGCGGAGTCGCCGTGGAAATGTGGAACGCTCACAAGCGCTGAACGGCGACTCGAGACGGTCGCGCGACGATCGCCGACGACATCAGCTTCACGGGCGCCTTCACCGCGCTTCGCAAGCGACCCACCACGGACTGCGCGCTCCCGCTCGCTCGTCGAGTTCTGCTCCGCCAAACGACGCGACAGCTCCGCTTGGAGCTCATCGATCGACGGTGTCAGGTCCGAGCAAACGCCTGGTCGCGTTCGAGCACGCGCACGCCAACGCCCATTCACGCTGCGACCTCCATCATGTTGAGGCCGGCCAGGAACCGCAGCTCCACCAGCGGTGGAAGCCCCTCGTCACCCTTCCGGAGTCTGTCGCGCGTCTGAGCCAACGCCAGCAGATCGATTTCAGCGCGAGCCCAATCCGCGGGCACGCCGGTGAGCGTGATGCGCTGCCAACCGTCGCTCCGCTTGCTCCGCCGCTCGCGCCGGGCCTGGTCGATCAGGACTTGGTTGAGCTCCTCCGCAG
>CALKYE010000192.1 GCA_938003765.1 uncultured Planctomycetia bacterium | reverse complement strand
CGAAGGCGAGGAACTCGCGCTTGTCGAAGATCACGTCCTTGATGCGCTCGCGCTTCAAGTCGTTGAACACCAGCGCGCCGATGCCGACCTGCTCGGCGACCTGCGCCTTGGTCGCGAGCTCGGGGTTCTTCTCCTCGATGACCTTGGCGGCTTCCTCGACGCACTCGTCGACGAGATCGTCGAGCACCAGCACCTCGCCGCGCTTGCGGCTGGCGATCTTCACGCGACCGGGGCCGAGCAGCATGCCGAAGTCGACGTGCTCGACGCGCGAGGCCCACGCTTCGCCCATGCGCTGGAGCACGGCCTTGAGCTGGCGGAAGTGGAGCTTCTGCTCGCCGCCGACGACGTACAGGCAGCGCTCGAACGCGAACTCCTCCCAGCGACTGAACAGCGCCGCGAGGTCGCGCGTCGCGTAGAGCGTCGTGCCGTTGGACTGTTGGAGCAGGCACGGTGTGGCTTTGAGGCCCTTGTCGACCTCGCCGAGCATCACGACCAGCGCGCCTTCGCTGATTTCGGTCACGCCCGCCGCCTTCACGCGCTCGAGCGTGCTCGCGAGCAGCGGCTCGTACCAGCTCTCGCCGCGCACGTGCTCGTGCTCGATGCCCAGGCGCTTGTACGTCGCGTTGAAGCCGCGCAGCGAGACCTCGGTCACCCAGCGCCACAGCTCGCGCACTTCGCCTTCGCGGCCGCTCTCGAGCTCCTGGTAGGCCTCGACCGCTTCGCGCTGGAACTGCTCGTCGTTCTTCAGCGCTTCCTTGCTGCGCTGGTAGAGGTCGAGCAAACCCATCACCGGATCGCGTTCGAGGTCGACCTGCGTCTTCCAGCGCCGCAGCGCGACGACGAGGCCGCCGAACTGCGCGCCCCAGTCGCCGATGTGGTTGATGCCGACCACGCGGTAGCCCAGGTGGCGGAAGATCCGCACCAGCGACGCGCCGAGGATCGTCGAGCGGATGTGCCCGACGTGCATGGGCTTGGCGATGTTGGGCGAGCTGTAGTCGATGACGACGGTCTTGCCCGCGCCCTCGTTCGAGCCGCCGTAGCGCGGACCGGCGGCTTCGACGGCGCCGAGCACTTCGCGCGCGAGGCGCGGACGCGCGACGCGGAAGTTGAGGTACGGGCCCGTGGCGACGACGGCGATGTCGTCGAACTCGGGCGCGAGCTTGGCGGCGAGTTCGGCGGCCAGCGCCGGCGGCGGCTGCTTGCGCTCCTTGGCGAGCACGAAGCACGGGAAGGCGACGTCGCCGAGCGTGGGGTCGCGCGGGCTCTCGAGCTTCAGCGCGCTGGCGCCCGCCCCCGTGTGCTTGGAGAGGGCGGCGAGGATCGATTCGCTGAAGGTGGGCATCGAGGAGCGCGTGCGGGGAGGACCGGGCAGAGGATAGAGACGCGCCGTGCGAGCCTCCAGCGGAGAGATCCGTCGGCGAAGAGCGCGAGCCGCGCTCCTATACTGCTTCGCTCCGATGCCTGCGCCGCCGCCCGATGCTCGTTCGTTCCTCTCCGAAGTGATCTCCGTCGAGCCCTGCGGCGACGACGGCGTGCTGCTCGCGCTGCGCGCGGAGCACGAGCTCGCGCCAGTGCGCGCGAGCCGCTTCTTCATGCTGCGGCGCGAGGACGGGCTCTCGCCCGCGATCCCCAGGCCCTTCTCGATCTACCGCCAGAGCGGCCAGCGGATCGAGTTCCTGCTCAAGGTGATGGGCCGCGGCACGCGCGCGCTCGCGGCCTGCGCGCCCGGTCAACTCGTGCGCACGATCGGTCCGCTCGGCAACGGCTGGCCTGCGCTGGACGGCGACGGGCCGCCGTGGGTGATGCTCGCCGGCGGCGTCGGAATCGCGCCGTTCTACATGGCGATCGAGCAGGCGCTCGCGGGAATGGACGGCCGCACGCCCTGCAAGCCTTCCAACCTGCACCTGCTGTTCGGCGCCGCGCGCGGAGGTCTGCTGTACGACCTCGCGGGCCTCCAAGCGCTCGGCGCGCGCGTGCTCACCGCCACTGTCGACGGCTCGCACGGCCTGCGCGGCAACGTGCTCGAGCTGCTCGCGCGCGAGCAAGCGGCCGGCGCGATCCCGCGCGAAGTGCGCCTGCTCGCCTGCGGCCCCGAACGCATGCTCGAAGCGGTGCAGCACTTCGCCGACGAACGCAAGCTCGAGTGCTGGCTGTCGCTCGAGACGATGATGGGCTGCGGCGTCGGCATCTGTAACGCCTGCCCGGTGCCCACCAAGCCCGACGGCCCGCGCGGCGCGTGGCCCAACGTGAAGTGCTGCGTCGAGGGGCCGGTGCTCAAGACCGACGAGATCGCGCTGCACGCCTGAGCGTGCGGTCAGCGCTGCGCCCCGCTCGAGCTGCCGTCCGCGCCGCTCATCGCGCGCAGCTTCGCGAGCGCCTGGTCGATCGCCGCGCGGTGCGAGCCGTCGGGATCGCGCTTGCGGGCTTCTTCGAGCAGCTCGATGGCCTTCTCGGGTGAGCTGAGCTCACTCGCGAGCGCGCCGGCGTTGTAGAAGGCCTCGAAGGTCTGCTGCGGACGCAGCGGGTCGAGCGACGGTTCCTGCAGCCAGCGGCTGGCTTCGAGGAACGCCGCCAGCGCTTCGCTGGGCCGCCCGAGGAACAGGAGGGTCTTGGCGCGCACGAGGTGGGTCGGGCCGCTCGAACCCTGGACCTTCAGCGCGCGCTCGAAGGCCTCGAGCGCGTCGTCGTAGCGTTCTTCGCGCGCCGCGAGCACTCCGATCTGCGTCTGCACGCCCGGGTCGTCGGGCGCGATCGCCACGGCCGCCTTGAGCGCCTCTCTCGCGCGGTCGCCGAGCCCGAGCTCGGTCGCGCACATCGCTAGCGCAACGCGCGCCTCGACGCTGCCCGGCGAGATCGCGATGCAGCGGTCGAACGCGTCGAGCCCTTCGCGCCAGCGGCCGCGCTCGATCTGCAGGTGCCCCAGGTTGAACCACGACTCGTAGTGGCGCGGGTTCTCGCTCGTGCCGCGCGCGAAGGCTTGCTCGGCGTCCGCGTGGCGGCCGAGGTAGCGCAGCGCGACGCCCAGGCCGCAGTGCGCTTCAGCGCTGCGCGGCGCGCGCTGCGTGATCTCGCGGAACACGAGCTCCGCCTCGTCGAGCGAGCACTCCTCCGGGATGTGCAGCGCGCAGTACAGGAAGTACCAGCCCATGCCGAGGCTCGACTGCAGCTCGTCGAACGGCGTCGTGAGCACGGCGGGGTCGCGCGGCTTCTCGAGCGCCAGGAGCTGGGCGGCGTCGAACGCCGCTTGCGCCTCGAGCAGATCGGCGAGGTGGAGCGTGCGCTGGAAACGCTGCAGCAGCACGCGTCCCAGACCCCACTGCACGTACATGCTGCGCGGCGAACGCGCGACGCCGTCGCGGAAGAGGGTCTCCTCGTTCTGCCAGACCGCGGTTCGACCGTGGGCGTGGATGCCAGCGGCGAGCGCTAGCGCGCCGAGCGCCGTCGCCGCGAACCAGCGTGGCGCCGAACGCACGAGAAGTGCGGCGACGAACAGGGCTGCGCCGACTGCGGGCAGGTAGAGGAAGCGGTCCGACAGCGGGAAGCGCCCGATCGACTCGTAGCCGATCAGCGGGGGCGCGAGCGCTGCGGGGACGAACAGCAGCGCGCCGAGGAGCTCGCGACGCGAGCTGCGCCAGCTCCACAGCGTCAACGCGAGCCACACAGCGCACGCGCCGATCGCGAGCCACAGCGCGCGGTCGTTCCACGGAACCTCGGGACGCACCTCGCGGAACAGGTTGAGCGGATGCGGCCAGGCGAGCAGCGCGAGCGCGCCGCCGAGCAGTTCGAGGCGCAACGTGAGCCGCCGCGCGAACGAGCTGTACAGGTACGAGGTGATGCGATCGAAGCCCGCAGCCGCGTCGTCGAACACGCCTACGCGCATCAGGTAGTACAGAGCGAGCGCGCCGAGCGCGGGCGCGAAGGCGGCGAGCGGACGCGCGAAGCGACGCTCGCCCGCGGCGATTCGCCGTCCCGCGTCGAGCGCCGGCGCCAACGCGAACCAGGCCAGCGCGCTCTCCTTGGCGAGCAGCGCCAGGAGCAGCAGCACTCCCGAGAGCCAGGGAACGCCGTGCGAGCCGCGATCGCGCCAGCACAAGTAGTTCGCCAGCGCGCCGAGCGTGAACACGCCGGCCAAGGGGTCGTTCACGGCGGAGATCCAGGCCACCGACTCGACGTGCACCGGGTGCAGGCCGAACAGCAACGCTGCGGCGCCGGCGACGGTGACGCTTCGCGTGAAGCGCTGCGCGAGCGCGAACACCAGCGCCACGCCGCACAGGTGCACCGCGAGCGACACGGCGTGATGGCCCCAGGCCGCGCCGCCGCCGACGAGCCGCCCCACGTACAGCGCGACCATCGTGAGCGGGCGCCAGTAGCCGACGATCGGCGCTTCGCCCGCGCTGGCGGACTCGCCGGGCAGGTCCCAGTGTGCGGAGACGAACGAGCGCGCCAGTTCGTTCGCGCTCATCAGCGCCGGGTTGCGCGCGACGAGCAGCAGGTCGTCGTAGACCAGCTCGCCGTTCAGCGACGGCCACAGCGCGGCGGTGGAGGCGGCCAGCGCGAGGGCGAGCAGTCCGTAGCGCGCCAGGGCGCTCCCCTCCGCGTTCGGAGCGGGCACGCCCTGGTCGGAGGCTCGGTGTTCGGCTGTGGCGCTGACCACACTCACTTCAGCAGGCTGCGCAACATCCAGGCCGTCTTCTCGTGGATCTGGAGACGCTGCGTGAGCAGATCGGCGCTCGCCTCGTCGCCGGCGTCGTCGACGTGGTCGAACACCTTGCGCGCGGTGCGCGCGACGGCTTCGTGGCCGCTGACCAGCTCGCGCACCATCGCCAGCGCCTCGGGCACGCCCTCGGTGTCGGGGATCGACGAGAGCTTGCCGAGTTGCTTGTACGAGGCCGGCGCGTGGAAGCCCAGCGCGCGGATGCGCTCCGCGATCAGGTCGAGCGCGTTCCACAGCTCCGTGTACTGATCCATGAACATCAGGTGGAGCGTGTTGAACATCGGACCCTCGACGTTCCAGTGGAAGCCGTGGGTCTTGAGGTAGAGCGAGTAGGTGTCGGCGAGCAGGTGCGACAGGCCGGCGGCGATCTTCTCGCGGTCCTTGGTGTCGATGCCGATGTCGATGGGGGGCGCCGACGCGATCTTCTGAGTCTTGGCCATGGTCTCCGCTTTCCGTTTGAGTGGGGGAGGATCGTAGACCTTGTCTCCGCGCGCTACCAACCACTGGCGCCGCGAGTTGCGCGTTGCAACGACTCGTCGCGACGCCCATCGGCGCGCGGAGGCCGCGTCATCTCGCGCGCCGGCCGTCGGTGGGCGCGCACTGCTGGCGACGCGCGAGCTCCTCCGTCGCCGCGCTAGCGCTTCTTGCCGTAGGTGCGCTGCACCCACGCGAGCCACGCCTCGTCCAACTCCTCCGGAGTCGCGCCGAGCACGTTCTTCAAGGCCGCTGCGTGCTGCTGAACCCGCAGCTCGTCCCGCTTGGGGCCCCAGTCGTCGATCGGCTTGGTGAACGCGAGCAGGAGTTCGCGCGCCTTGTCCTTGCGCTCGTCGAGCAGCCACTCGACGCGTGACCAGACGATCATGTGATCGCGCGGCTTGATCTGCTCGAGCTTGGCCCAGCCCATCATCTCGCTCCACGGCGGAGCGACCTTGTTCTTGGCGAGCCCCAGCACGCGCGGCTCCCACTTCCAACTGTCGTCGTCCTCGGAGGTCGGATCGCCTCCGGCCTGCCACTGGTTCCAGCGCGGGTCGACGCGCCGCGCCGCGGCGTGCGCCAGGCCGTAGCGGAACCACTCGGGCGCGACGTTGCGCGAGTCGCGCATCGCGTCGACGAAGTTGGCCGTCAGCGAGGCCGCCACGCCGGATGCGAAGGCGATCTCGAAGTCGCGCTCACCCTCTTCGAGCAGCTCGAAGTTCGTGCCGAGGAAGTAGCTGTTCTCGTGCTGGAAGCGGTACGAGTACTCGACGTCGAGCCCTGCGTACTGGCGCAGGTAGCGGCCGAGCGCGCTGCGCTTCTGCGCCAGGAGCACCGTGAACTTCTCCTTCTGGCCGAGGTACGGGCCCGCGCCCATCGGCTCGCCGCGCGCCGCGCGCTTCTCCAGGTTGGTGAAGTCGTCGTAGGAGAGCCCGAACGTCTTGGTGAAGTCGGCGTGCCACTGCTCCAGCCGCCGGATCCACAGGTGCGCGCGCAGCCACGGATCGATCTTCGTGCCGTACTTGTGCTTGGGGAACAGCTTCTTGAACTCAGCGATCTCCGCGTTGAGCCAGCGCTTGTCCTCGCGGTCCTCGCCGATCTTGTAGCTCTCCAGCGTCGAGGCCAGGCGGAAGTTCGCGCTCTCGATGAAGATCACGTCGACGCCGCCCAGCGCCGCCTTCACGTCGGGCGAGCGCACCTTGCCCGACCACGCGATCGGGCCGAAGGCTTCGATGCCGGCGAGCTTCATCAGCTCGGGCTGACCCTTGGTGTAAGGGTCGACCTCGTCGAACTCCTCGAGCGAAGTGTCCTGCGCGCGCAGCGACGGCGCCCACAGCGCGAGGAACGTGGCGAGCAGGAGAGCGAGCTTCATCGGCGACGAACGGCTGTGGCGGCGGATACGGCGAGTGGCTGCGGCGAGGGCGATGTCAGCGTTGAACGAAGTCGGGGCGACCGTGCTCGCGCAGCGGCCGCCCCGGTTGGATTCGCGCTCGTGCTCCGTCATCGCGGTCGTCGAAACCTCGTGAGGAAGGGCGCGAGCTCGGTCGGATCAGGACTTCTTGGGATCGGCGCCCGCCGGAGTCGTGGCTACGCGCAGCTTGAGCTCGCTGGTCGACTTCTCGATCAGCGCGAACAACTCGGCGCGGTCCACCTTGGCGGCGGCCAACTCGTCCTGGACCTTCTTGAGCTTCTTCGAGTCCGGTCCGTCGGTCTCGAGGATCTTGTCGAGCTTCTTCTCGAGCTCGGCCACCTTGGTGTCCACTTGATCGAAGCGGTCGATGGCCTTGGCCATCTGCTTCACGACGCTCTCGGGGCCTTGCTGGTAGTTCGCGACGAGCACTTGGTTCATCGCTCCCCACAGCTCGACGCGCGAACGCTCCGATTCCATCCCGGTGCGAGACGAGCCATCCGCGGCGCACAGGAACATGTGCTCGGGATCCTTCTCGTCGAACAGGTTGTGGAACGGATGGTCCGGCTCGAGCACGGCCACCGGCAGCTTCACGCAGTGGAACCAACGCGAGAGAAGGAAGGTCTTCTCGTTGTCGACCACTCCGCGGCTGAGCAGCGCGTCGTCGGTGCCGTTGCAGGTCTTGCACTCGCGCAGGACCAACAGCGGCCGCGGGTCCTTGCCCGCGATGTACTTGAGCGCTTCCTCGCGGCTCAACGCGCGGGTGGCGCGCTTGGCCGTGGTGCGTCCGTCCGCTGCCTCGACGTTCTCGACGTACGTGGGGTACTCCCACTGCAACTTCAGGATGCTGCGGGCCGACGGTCCGCGGACGATCTTCGGCACGCTGCCGCCGCCGTCGCCGCTACTCGGGCCACCAGCTCCGCCGGGACCCGCGGGGACTCCGCCGCCCGGACTCGCTCCACCAGGAGGAGCGCCACCACCGGGAGCGCCACGCGCTCCCCCACCGCCCGTTCATCACCCGGGCAGTGCGCTGGCCGGCAGGCTGACAGCCGCCGACAGCACCAGCGCCAGACCCAACCGCAGCTTGCGTTTGGCCATCATGAGACAGGTGTCCAGCTTCGTGATTCGGACTGGGCGTGCGGCGCCTCACGAGTGACGCTGCGCGCCGCCGACAGTTCGCGGCCGCGGGACTCGGGGCCGCATGGGGAGCTGTCGGACTGGCCAGAAGGCTACCACCGTTGGACAACTCCGACTCCGGCCGAGGCCCAGCGAATCTGGAGAAAATCTAGAGCTGCGCACCGCGCGGGTCCGCGGAGCTGGCATCGGCGCAACTCGAGACAGTCGTCGCGGCGCCTCTGCGCCTCCTCAGCCCA
>CALKYE010000191.1 GCA_938003765.1 uncultured Planctomycetia bacterium | reverse complement strand
CGATGTGTTTGGCAGGCGCGGCGCCGGCGCAGCTCTCCATGTACGACAACACGGCCGAGCCCTACCTGAAGATGGCGGAGGCTGAACGACTGTATTGGCCTTCCGGCTCAACGCCGAACTTCAAGAGGTTGGTCGCAGGCGACTTCCGCGCCGATCAGTCGCTCGACGTCGCGGTGCACGCGGGCAACGCGGCGCACTTGTGGCACGACCCGTCCTTCTCGAACCTTCGCATCGAGCTCCTGTCTTCCGACGTGCTCGACATGGACGTCGCCGCTCAAGGTGCTGGCGCACCCGACGGCTTGGCGGTCGTTCGTTCGACTGGCTTGTTCCTCGCGACGCTGCAGTCCAACCCCAATCTGCCGCCCGTCGTGACCGCAGTCTCGACGAGCAACCCGTCCGTGTGGAACGGCGCCTTGCTCGTGCGCTGCGCTGACTTCAACTCGGACGGTGTCACGGACTACGTCGGCCTCGCGTCGGACGGGCTGACGATCCTGCGACTGATCGGCGGCTCCGGCGGCGCCACCGACAGCTTCGTGTCCCCGAACACGGTCCGCGACCTCGGGTTGTTCATGTGGGACCTCGACAGTGATCGCGAACTCGCCGTGGCCACGAGCTCGGGAATGTTCGTCCACGAACTCGTCGGCGCCGGAGCGTGGAGTCCCGCGGCGACGTACGACGGCGGCGACGACTGCTTCAAGATGACCGTGCTGCGCGGAACCTCGCGAGACCGCATCGCCTGGGCCGTCGACTACGCCCTCGCGGACGAGATCCACGTAGTGCGCAACGGGTATCCGTTGGAGCCGGTGCAGATGGCGCTTGGCGTGGAAGTGGTGGGGTTGAGCGGCGCCGATGCGGACGGCGACGGCGACATCGACATCATGTTCAACACGCGACAACACCTCGCGCCGAGCTTTGTCCGCAACTACAACCCCATGATCCCGTCGTTTGCGACGGCCATCGCGTGGGGACCGGCGATGGTCGACGACGACCCGCTGCTGCCGACCCTGCCGGCGTCGAACAACGCGTGCCCGCCTCTGTTCCGCGACTTCGACTACGACGGCAAGGCCGATCTGTTCCTGGCGCTTCCGCAGACCTCCTCAACCCTCGATGACGCCCCGGCCGGCGTCTACATGCCCTGGGGGCACACCAACGCCAACTACCACTTGTGGAACTACGGCGGCATTCTCTCGACCGCCACGCCCATGGCGCCGCCGCAGCAGAGCACCTTGCTGCGATCGCTCGACCTCAAACTGCAAGCGAGCGTTCTCCCCGCGCATCAGGGCGTTTCCGCGAACGCTCTCGAGGTCATCGTCTACCGACAGGAGCAGGCGTACGGCGTGCTCGAGCAGAGTGCGTTCGCGTGGGACCTCTACGACCTCCGGGCGTTCGATCGGGAAGACGCCGAGCAGTTCATTCGCATCGGAATCCAGTTGGCCAACGAAGACAGTTGCTTCGAGTCCCAGCTCAATCCGCTGGAGACCAATCTGTACTGGTTCGAACTCTGGCCGCGCACGCTCGACTGGGATGCCAACCCGAATGATCCGCCCGTGATCCGCAACTTCGGTCGCCGCTTCATTGGCATCGGGGCCAATCCGTACGACGTCTGCACGTATCTCTGCGACGAAGACGGAGTGGGAGTGCTGATGAACGAGACGTCGTCGAGCAGCGGGCTGCTCATCGATGGGTGCAGCACTGTTCCGAACCCGCACACTTGGGGATGCTTAAGCGATGAGGGTTCGGTCGGGACGACTGAAGGTCCGGCCGCAGTGATTCGCGTGCGCCTCCCTGTCCGAAATACGGCGACCGAAATTCCGACGGCGCCCACTGTGAAGGTCGGACAGGCCTACTGATCGGAGCTGGTGTCTCTTCGGCGATCAGCTCGCCGAAGAGCCACTAGCAGCGCGAGAGTGGTCCCGACAGCAAGCGCGAGCGCCGCGATCCCAAGTGGGTTCGCGGCGCTCGCCGCCGTTCCCGGACCCTGCGGCTCGAGCAATTCGAAGTCGCCGAAGCCATGCAGGCCAAGAGTGGCCCACGCGAGCGGGTCACTTTCACTCGGGTGCTCGGCCAGCGCGCGCCGCGCGGCGAGCAACGCCCGCGAAGGTCGACCATGCTCGCGCAAGCTGCGGTGGAAGCACTCGCCGAAGCGCGTGGCCACGTCGCGTTCGACGTCCACGCGCGCGGCGAGCACGCAGTCGGCGCCGGCGAGCATGAACGCGCCGACGAGGTGACCCGCGGCATCGTCGCCGAGTCTCAGCGGGCCGCGCGCGGCCCCGCAGGCGAGCAGTTCGACCAGCGGCGGCGCGCGCAGGCGCTCGACGTCCGCACACCACACGACGCCGTCAGCGCTGCTCGCGCACGCACTCAGCACGAGCGCGCTCGGCCGTTCGCCGTCGCCGCGGCGCGCGCTGTCGAACACGCCGTGGGCCAGCACCACCAGCGCCCGCGCCGTCGCCAATTCCTCATCGGCCAGTGCTTCCAGACTCGCCTGCTCGCGCTCGAACCAGCGCACGTGCTCGGCGGCGAACCCCGCTTGCAGTCGTGCGCGCTCGGCGCGGCTCAAGTCGAGTTCGCGCGCCTTGGGGTAGCGCTCGCGAGCCTCCGTGCTCACGAGCGGATCGGCCAGAACGACGAGCTCGAGTTCGCCGTTCAGTGCGCGGGCGCGCGCGCGACGGGCCAGCGCGACCTCGATGGGCAACGACGGCGCGACGACCAGCGGCAGTCGCAAGCCCAGAGGCAGCCCATCGTCGAGCACTGCCAGTGGAAGCGGCAGGTCGCCGGCGAGTTCCGCGCCGACCACGACGCACTCGCTCCAGCGCAGCACCTTCGCGCGTTGCGACTCATTAAGGAGCGCCTGAGCCAGCGCGACACCGGATCGGCGCAGCGCGCCGTCACGCAGTTCCGCCGAAGACCTCGGACTGACGCCGCTCTCCCGCGCGCTCGCGACGCTCTGAGCCAACGCGTCGGAGAGCTTCAGCAACTCATCGCCCGCCGGGGCTTCGTGGTGTTCGATTCCGTAGGCGTCCAGCGTGAACACGTGGCTGCGGTTCATGGCCGGCACGATCCACAGCACGCCGCGGCCGTCGCGGCACAGTTGCTCGCGCACCTGCGCCATGTTCACGCTCGTATCGAGCGCGCGCGCGAGCGAGCCGACGCTCTGCGCTTCAAGCATCGGTTCGAGCGCGCGTTCCAGCCCAACTTGCGAGCCGTCCAGCGCCAGGCACACGCGCACCCACTCCGAGTACGGCGCGCGGCGCGAGCCGAAGTGCCACAGTCCGACTCCGCCCGGGCGGCGCTCCACGGAACGCCATGCCGCGAGATTGGCGTCGAGCGCGCTTGCGAGTCTCTCGCGCAGGGCTTCGAGCCGCTCGCGCGGCGCACCGGTCTCGATGGCCAGCGCGGCGGCGAGCCCCGCGACGCGCGCACGCAGCGTCGCGGGCAGCGTGCGACCCTCGAGGTGCGCCAGTTCCTCCGCTGCGCGGTCAAAGCGCCGCTCCAGCAGCGACAGGTCCGCGAGCGTCGCGTGGGCGGTGTCGACGTGCGCTGGTTCGAGGCTTTCGATCGCCAGCGCCGCACGCAGCGCCTGCTCCGCTTCCTCCGCGCTCCCGAGCTCGTCGCGCCGCATTTCGGTCAATGCGATGCCGCGTTGCACGAGGAGCTGCGCCCGCACGGCGCTCGGCGCGTCGGCCAGGGCCTCCTCGGTCGTCATGGAGAGCACGCGCGCGTGCTGACCCGCGGCGAGTGCGGCGTTCGCGAACGTGACCCAGTGCGCCAGACGGGGATCGGCGTCGATCGAAGTCAGGTCGAGCGAGCGCTCCAAGCTGCTCAGACGCTCGAAGGCGAGCTCGATCAGCCCCAGGTCGATCTCGAATTGTGCGCGCAACGAGGTGCAGTAGGTCAGCAAGACGTTGCGAGTGTCGCCCTGCTCGAGCGCCTCGACGACCGCCTGCGCTCGAGCGGCGTCGGCCAGGGCTTCGCCCAACGCGCCGCGCGACTTGGCGCACTCCGCGGCCAACATCGCGAGAGCTGCGCGAGCGGCGCTCGCGGGGCGCTGGGGCGCCAACGTGCTTCGTACCAGTTGCTCGGCCGCGGCGCGTGCCTGCGGCGTTTCCGGGCGGGCGAGCGCATAGGCGAGGTCGACGACCAGCCAATCGACCCGTTCGTGCTCTGCATCGTCACGGGCTGCGCGCCGCGCGGTTTCGACCAACGCTCGACGCTCGTCGAGGCTCGTCTCCGGCGCTAGTGCTCGCGCCTCCGCCTCCGCCAGCGTTGCATTCGAATCGGCTTGTGGATGCGAGGGCGGCGCGACCGCTGCGCTCAGCGCGCCGAGAGCGGTTGGAGCACCCAGTCCGACGCCTCGGGCGTCGAGCGCGCCGGCGAGCAGAGCAAGGCTCGCCACTCGAAGCTGCCAGCGGCCTGCGCGACACGTGAGGCTTCGAACTCCCATCGAGGTTCGAAGAGCATATCGCTCGTGAACTCGTGCGAGCGTCCCTCGGCGTCCACGAAGCGCACTTGCGCCTGGTGCGTCTCGTCGCCGAGCGCATCGGCGCGCCAGGCGAACTTCACGCGCTGCGCATCGACCACGGCGCGCAGCTCATGGATGCGAGAGCTTCCCAAGTGCTCGTCCCCGCGCGAGGTCGCGTCGTTGCGCGAGAGGAAGTAGCCCGCCGCGAACACGGCGAGCAACGCCGCGAGCGCCGCGACCCAGGCGAGCGCGCGCGGTCTGGGCTGTTCCCGCGCCGGCATCGTTCGGGCGTTCCCTGGCCGTTGCGCCTGTGTCGGTTCGGCGACCGCGCGCTGGACTCCCGCCCAGCGACGCACCCGTTCGAGTTCATCGGGCCGCGGCGTCAGCGCTTCCGCGGCTCGCAGATCGGCTCGCATCTGCTCGCCGTACGCGCCCAACGCGGTCTGCGCGGCTGCGAACTCGGCGCGGCGCTCCACGCAGGTTCGACAGTTCTCCATGTCGGACAGCGCGCGCTCGGGAATGCGCTCGCGCTCGTCCAGCGCGAAGGCCTCGATCCAGGCCTCGTGCTCTCGGTCGTGTTGGTTCATGACTGGGTTTCGAGCGTGCGGCGGCGAAGCAACGCGGCAAGGCGTTCCATGCCCCGGTAGTAGCGACTCTTGGCGGTGCTGGTGGGCACTCCCACGGTGCGAGCGGCCTGCTCGAGGCTCTGGGAGTGATAGTGGTGCAGCACGATGATGCGCGCGTCATCGGGCTCGATTTGCGCGAGCGCCGCGCGCACCCGTTCGAGCTCGTCGGGGTGCGGCGACGATTCGCCGCGATCGGGCTCCTCGTCGCTCAGCTCCGTCCCCGTCGCGCGGCGTTGCTTGCGACGCAGCGCGTTCATCAGCTCGAAACGCGCGACGCCGTAGAACCAGGTCTCGAGCGTCGACTCGCCGGTGAAGGTCTCGAGCTTGCGCCACAGCTTGGAAACCGTCTCCTGGCACGCGTCCTCGACCTCGTGGTCGTCGAGGGGCCAGCCCAGACGCACGTTGATCGCCATCAGGATGCGCGGGACCACGCGCATGCGCCCCAACAGGTCCTCGACGGACTCGGGGAGACCGCTGAGCGCGGCCTGAACGAGCTCGAGGTCGCTCTTGCGCATGGCTGGGGGGGGCGAGCGCTCGGTTCCGCGCCAGGGCTCGGAGGAACGCCTCTGTCGGAGGATAGCTGTCTGCTTCGCCCAAGCTACTCCGCGCCAGCGTAGCTCCGGGGATTCGGCGCAGAAGCAGCCCTCGAGCGAAGGTCGGTGACAGCCGCTCGTCAGGGAGCATGCGGAGTAGCGCATCGACACGTGTGGCCTCGTTCGAGAGGCGGTCTACGTCGCGAGATTCCGCCTCGGTCGATGCGAATCCTGTGATCTCGGTTCCGCGACTCGCTCAATAGCCCGCCAGCTCGACGTAGCCGCGCTCGTCGACGCTCCGCCCGCGCACCTCGCCGCGCACGC
>CALKYE010000190.1 GCA_938003765.1 uncultured Planctomycetia bacterium | reverse complement strand
GGCCGCCACCTGTGGGCGATGGTGTACTTGCTGCACACCTACTTCGGCAAAGACGGTCGTGAAGAGGCCGAAGAGCTGCTGCACCGCCGCTCGGGCAACCCCGACCACCCGCGCATCCTCGGCACGTTCAACGAGCCCTGCGAGGACTGGCTGAGCTTCTTCTGCTTCACGATGTTCACCGACCGCGACGGCAAGTTCCAACTGCTGGCGCTGGCCGAGTCGGGCTTCGATCCGCTCTCGCGCACCTGCCGCTTCATGCTCACCGAAGAAGCGCACCACATGTTCGTCGGCCAGACGGGCGTGGGCCGCGTGATCGAGAAGACGCTGCAGATCATGCGCGACCATCCCGATCGCGACGTGAAGGAGTTCGGCGCGATCCCGATCGAGATCATCCAGAAGTACATCAACTTCTGGGCGTCGAGCTCGACCGACCTGTACGGCGCCGAAGTGAGCTCGAACTCGGCCAACTTCTTCCGCTCCGGACTGAAGGGCCGCGCGCACGAGGACAAGCACCAGGACCACCTGGCGCTCGAGGGCTCCTACAAGTTCGAGAACTTCGTCGACGGCCGCATCAGCGTCGAAGACATCCCGCTGCGCAATGCGATGAACGAAATCCTGCGCGACGAGTACGTCAAGGACAACCAGAAGGGCATCGACTACTGGAACCGCATCTGCGAGCGCTACAACTCGCCCGTGCGCTTCAAGCTCCCGCACCGCCGCTTCAACCGCAAGATCGGCTGCTACGCCGGCGGGCGCTTCCACCTCGAGACCGGCGCGGTGATGGACGAGGCGAGCTGGAACGCCAACGTCGAGCAGTGGTTGCCGACCGAGAAGGACAAGGCCTTCGTCAAGAGCCTGATGAAGCCGGTCTACGAGGCCGGCAAGTACGCGAGCTGGATCGCGCCGCCGGCCAAGGGCCTCGACGACAAGGGCATCGACTACGAGTACGTGAAGCTGGCCTGAGCCGCTCGACGAGACTCGCTCTGAACAACGCACGCCTCGCTGCTCTCTCGAGAGCAGCGAGGCGTGCTTGTTCTTGTTCGCAGTTGCGTGCGACGGCGCTCGAGCGGAGCAGCGTCAGCAAGTCAGTTCCCTGCGCGCCGCAGGGCAAGCTCGCAGGCGCTCGACGCGCCCGCGAATCGAATCACGCCGCGCTGCGTTGCGCGCGACGGGCGGCGAGCGCCGCGTCGATCTTGTCCTGCGGGGTGCGGCGCAGGTTCCAGGTCGCGCCGACCTTCGACATGGTCCACACGAACCACTTGGTGGGATCGAGCTGCCAGCCGCGCACGCCGTTGCGGTAGTCGTTCTGGAAGCGGTGGTGGAAGTTGTGGTAGCCCTCGCCGAGCGTCACGAGCGCGGTGATGAAGCTGTCGCGCGCGCTGGTGGTCGTGTCGTAGGGCTGCGAGCCGAGGTAGTGCGCGAGCGAATTGACCGCGAACGTCGCGTGGTACTGGAGCACGAGGCGCAGGAAGCCCGCGATGAGCAGCGCGCCGATCGCATCGCCCCACAGCGCGCCGATCGCCATCGGGATGACCGCGCCGAACAGGGTCGCGAGCAGCACGTAGTTGCGGTGCTGCCACATCACCAGCGGATCGGCCTCGAGGTCCTTCACGCGCTCGATCTTGCGCTCTCCCTTGTGCAGCACCCAGCCGATGTGGGCCCACCAGAACCCGCGGCGGATGTTGTAGGGGTCCTCCTCGCGGTCGACCTTGGAGTGGTGGATGCGGTGGTCGCTCGACCACTTCAGCGCCGAGTTCTGGACCGAGGCCGCCCCGAACACCAGGTAGATCCAGCGCAGCCAGGCCGCCGCCTCATAGGTCGGGTGCGAGAACAGCCGGTGGTAGCCGCCGGTGATGCCCAGCCCGCAGAGCGCGAACCACACCAGCGCGAGGACCACCGTGGGCCACGAGAAGTTGAAGATGCCCCAAGCCACGCCCGCGGCCGCCAACAGGTGGGCGGTGGCCAAGAACGAGATGTTGATCCAGTCGAGTTCGCGGCGTTGTTGCATCACATGGCGCGCCCCGGAGCGGGGCTGGCACGGGCTGGGGCAGAAGTCGGGGGGTGGTGTGAGCGCGCGAGCGGCGCGGGCAGAGTGGTTGTATCGAATCGAATGCTAGGGGCGGCGCGCGCGCGAAACAACCACGCCGTTGTCGTAGGCGCGTACGAATTTGCTTACGCCCCGAGGGGGCTGTCCAGAGAGCATCGGCCGGGCGCCGCGGCGCCCCTTGAGCCCGCGGCAACCGCGCGCCCCGCGCGCGAGACGCGGAGCGCTGGGAGTTGCGCTGGCGAGCCCTCTCGTCGCCTCGAGCGTCTCAGTGCTCGTCGCCTTCGTACTTCTCGTGCCCGGCGTCCTTGAGCGCCTTGAGCTCCTCGCGCGCGACCTTGTTCGCCGCTTCGTAATCGCCGGCCATCAGCGCCTTCTCGAGCTTGCAGCTCGTCGCGAGCACGTCGACCATCATCGTCCGGTAGCCGGCGACGAACTCCGCGCGCTTGGCTTCCTCGACCTTCGACGCGGTCTCGGGGGTCAGCACCTTGCAGGCCACGACGGAGGCCTGGAACTTCGCGATCCACTCCAGCGCCTTGTCCCGGTTCTCCGCGCTCGCGCCGGTCTTGCCGAAGAAGCGCATCGCGGCGTTCATGGTCTCCATGTGCTCGTGGATCGGCGACTCTTCCTCGATGCGCACCAGTGCGGAGGGCGCGGGACGCCAGGCGAGCGCGCCGAAGGCGGCGCCGGCGACGAGGACCAGGGTGAGCGGCGTGAGGCGGGAGCGTTGCAGCATGGTTGTGCGCCGGAATCGGCGGTTCGAGAGCTGTGGATTTGGGCCGGAGTGACTGCGGTAGACGTGTCGAGGATGGTAGCGCGCGGGGGCGAGCTTGAGCGCGCCGCTAGAATCCCCGCCGCTCGTCGTCCGCCCCTCTCGCCGTTCAAGTTTTCTAGTGAGCGCACACCAAACTCCCCTCAGCGGACGCACACCCGCTTCGCCGCCTCCGCAACTCGACGCCGAAGGGCAGCGCTGGCTCGACGAGACCTGGAAGCCCGCCGCGCGCAAGCACGCTGAGCGCCGCCCGCGCTTCGCGACGAGCTCCGGCCTCGAGACCGCACCGCTGTACGGCGGCGCGCCCGACGGGGGCTTCCCCGGCGAGTACCCCTACACGCGCGGCATCCGCCCGACGATGTACCGCGGCCGCTTGTGGACCATGCGGCAGTACGCGGGCTTCTCCAGCGCGCGCGACACGAACGCACGCTTCAAGCTGCTGCTGCAGAGCGGACAGACGGGACTGTCGACCGCCTTCGACCTGCCGACGCAGATCGGCTACGACTCGGACCACGAGCTCGCCGCGCCCGAGATCGGCCTGGTCGGCGTGCCGATCAACTCGCTCTCCGACATGGAGCTCTTGTTCGACGGCTTGCCGCTGAGCGAGGTCTCGACCTCGATGACGATCAACGCCACGGCGTCGATCCTCCTGTGCATGTACGTCGCGCTGTGCCGGCGCGCGAACGTCCCGCCGGCGAAGATCCGCGGGACGGTGCAGAACGACATCCTGAAGGAGTACGCGGCGCGCGGGAACTACCGCTTCCCGGCCGGGCCTTCGATGCGCCTGGTCACCGACCTGATGAGCTTCTGCAAGCGCGAGGCGCCGAGCTGGAACACGATCTCGATCTCGGGCTACCACATCCGCGAAGCGGGCGCGACCGCGGTGCAGGAGATCGCGTTCACGCTCGCGAACGGCCGCGCCTACGTGAAGTCGGCGCTGGATGCGGGCCTCGAGCTCGACGAGTTCGCGCCGCGGCTCTCGTTCTTCTTCAACGCGCACAACCACCTGTTCGAGGAGGTCGCCAAGTTCCGCGCCGCGCGCCGCATGTGGGCGCGCATCATGCGCGAGGAGTTCGGCGCGCGCGATCCGGAGAGCTGGATGCTGCGCTTCCACACGCAGACGGCCGGCTCGATGCTCACCAGCCAGCAGCCCGACAACAACGTCGTGCGCGTCACGGTGCAGGCGCTGGCCGCCGTGCTCGGTGGCACGCAGTCGCTGCACACCAACTCGCGCGACGAAGCGCTCTCGCTGCCGAGCGAGGGCTCGGCGCGGCTCGCGTTGCGGACCCAGCAGGTTCTGGCTCACGAGTCGGGCGTCGCGGACGTGATCGACCCCTTGGGCGGCGCTCCGTACGTCGAGGCGTTGACCGACGAACTCGAGGCGCGCGCGCTGGCGCTGATGGCCGAGGTCGACGCCAAAGGCGGCGCCGTCGCGGCGATCGAGCAGGGCTTCATGCAGCGCGAGATCCATCGCTCGGCGATGCACTGGCAGCGCGAAGTCGAGTCGGGCGAGCGCGTGATCGTCGGCGTGAACCAGTTCACGGCCGCCGAGCCTCCGCCGCGCATCTTCAAGCCCGATCCGAGCGCGCGCGAAGCCGTGCTCGCCGATCTCGAGCGCACGCGCGCGCGCCGCGATTCGACGCGCGTGGCCGCAGCTCTCGAAGGAGTCGAGCGCGCCGCCGCGGGCTCGGGCAACCTGCTCGACGCGATCCTGCCGGCCGTCGAGGCGTACGCCACGCTCGGCGAGATCTGCGCCGTGCTCGAGCGCCGCTTCGGTGTCTACCAGGCGCCCGACGTGCTCTGAATCGAGCGCGCGCCGCCGAGGCGCGCTGGAGCGAACTCGCGCCTCGACTCGACTGCCGAAGGGTCGACGATCGCGGCTCATGCGGTTACCGTCGCCTTTGCGGGCGGATCGATCGATCGTTGCTTCAGGAAGGACGTTTGCGCATGAGGCTGTTGAACTGGGTGGCTCCGTGTCTCGCGCTCGGCGCGAGCCTGCTGGCGTGGTCCTACGTGGGCGCGTCAGCGCCGGTCATTGCGTCGACCGACGACAGCGGCGGCGAGATCGAGGACGCGGTCGTCGAGTGCGGCGCGGAGTTCTCCGTCCGCCCCGTGATCGGTCCGTGCATCCTCGAGCTCAAGCGCTGGCACGACGCGCCTCCGGGCTCCCACGACCAGGAGATCGCAGATCTGCTCGCGAACCAGGCTGCGCTGTGGAAGCTCCTCACGCAGGCGCTGATCGACGAGGCGCAAGCGAGCGGGCAGTTGTACGACTGGTCGTGCGCCTACTGCGGCGTGCCCAACCGCTGCCGCATCTGGCTCTCCAACTGGTCGCCGCCGCCGCGAGCTGTGTTCAACGTCGTCGAGAGCGGCGCGTACCTCATCCTGGAGGCCGAGCTGCCGGAAGAGATCACGCTGACTTTGAAGTGCACCGACTGCTGAGCTCGAGTTGAGTCGTCCCGACGCGGTCGAAGCACGGCTCGACCGCGTCGTCACTCCAAGCGCCAGATCACGGGCGCGGACTGCGGTGCGTCGATCGACCTCGGCGAAGCCGTCACCGCGATGGACTGCGCGCTCCGTCCGTCGCGCTCGAATCGGATCCGGTAGGACCCGATGCGGTCGACCGTGAGTTCGAGGAGCGCGTTCCTGCGCGTCGCGCTCGCGCGCAGCAGGCGAAGCGACAGCACGCGCCCGTCGCCGTCCGGCGCGGCGGAGAAGTCGCCGACGCGCACGTCCTGCGCGGCGTCCAGCAGTTCAACCTGGATCGGCCCGTGCGACGGCGTGGGGAGGCGATGTTCGGACCAGCCCGGCTCGAGCGACCAGCGCAGTGTCGAACGGGCGCGGGAGTCGAACTCGAGTTCGAAGTCGTACTCGCCGCTCAGCGCGGCGAAGTCGTAGGCGAGGTAGCGCTCGTTCCAGAGGACGGGCGCATGGAGCCCCGAGCTGGCGTCACCTGCGGGGAGCGCGCGCACGGAGCGCGGCCGGAGCGTGGCGCCGCTCGAGTCTTCGAAATTGAGCAGCGCGCGCCCGACAGGCCCGCACTCGAAGCGCACTTCGACCTCGAGATCGCTCGCCGGGAGCGTGACGGTCTTCGCTGCGAGCACGGGCCAGATCCTCAGCTCGTAGCTGCCCTGGGGCAGGCCCGCGAACTCGAAGCGCCGGGCGCCGTCCTGGCCGTACGCGAGCTGATCGATGCGCGCGAAGCGGGACGCCGGCGCCTCTCGCTCTTGCTCGTCGCTGTCGAGCAGCGCCGCGAGCTCGAGCTGCGCGCCGCGCAGCGGATGCTCGCGCAGCATGTCGAGCGGAACCCGCACTTCTCCGCGGATCGTCCGCCGGCGGCGGTCGGGCAGCGGCGCGGGCCAGTCCAACGTGACGAGCGCCTGCTCGCCAGCGTTCACCTGCGTCTGCGCGCCGGCCAAGGTCTTGCCGAGCACGCTGCTCAGCTCCACGCGCGCCGGTCCGGTCGGCAACTCCGCGAACACGATCCGATCGGCGTCGACGTCGCGGCTGTCGAGCTCGCGTCGATCCGGGCCGCGCACGATGACGTGCAGGTTGTCGAGCGGCTCTCGCCCGACCAAGCGCACCGTCAGCGATCCGTGCGTCGCCGCGGCGGGCTCAGCCTGCTGCGCCGCTTCATCGCGCAGTTCGCTCGCCGACTCTCGACGCGTGTTCGCGATCTCGGTCGGCGCAGGCGAGGCGTCGGTCTGCGCCGAATCGGGCTTGCTCTCGCCAGCGATCGTCGGGCGCGCCGATCCATCGGACGCCGATCCGCTGCGCAGCAGGATCCACGCGCCGAGCGCGAGCACGGCCGCGAGCGCAGCCAACTGCCATGTGCGACGCATCAAGACGGTTGTCCGTGCGCGCTGGCTTCGCGAGCCAGCTCGATGAACTTCGCGCCGCCGATGCCGCGGTAGCGCTCGGGGTTGCTGGTGAACAGGATCACCTGGCAGCGCTTGGC
>CALKYE010000189.1 GCA_938003765.1 uncultured Planctomycetia bacterium | reverse complement strand
TGGCTCGCTGCTCATCAGGATCCACCCGCGCGTGCTGGGAGCGAACGCGACCTCATCCGTCGGGCTGTAGGAAAGCGTCACGCTGTACTCGCCGGGCTCGAGGGGCTCGAACTGCTCGTTCAGGTCCACGTCCAGCCAGCCTTCGTCGGGCTTCGACGACGAACTCTCCCCGGGGCGCAGACGCCAAGACATAGCGAAGCCTCCGCCGATCACTCCGTCTGGGGCTTGCTTGCGAGCGACTGTCCCGCCCTTCGCCGTCACCAACGTCACCCGCGTGCGCTGGAACGCGCGGTTCGAAAACTCGAAGGCGAACTGCGGGTCCACGTTGCGGAGCGCGAACGACAGCGTTGGGAGTTCGCTCGACGCGCAGGAGAGCGGCGTGTTCCGTTCGAGCACGAGCTGAGCCGGCTCGGGCGCACGCTGAGCACGGCGCAAAGCCGTCAGCAGGACCAGCTCGTTGTGGCCGTTGAGCACGGGCTGCTCGAGCGCGCGGGCGACCTGGGTCTCGCGCAGCTCTCGCTCGAGGCGCTCGATCCAATGCGCGCCGCCCCGTCGCGCCATCTCGCCGAGTACGGTCTGAACCTCGCGCTCGCGCAACCCGTTGCGGCTGCGCAGGTCGAGGCGACGCGCGAACTCGCGCTCGAGTCCCTGATCGTCGGCGCGGCGCAGCGCCACGTCCGATCCCGGCGGCGCGAGCACGCAGTCGCCGAGGTCGTGCTCGCTCCGAGCCTGCACGAGGGGTGCGACTCGACACGCGGACCAGATCTCTCCGTTCACGGCGCGCGGCAGGCTGAACTCGTACTCCCACGTCGCTGCGCTGTTCACGGCTGCGCCCGGCGCTTCGAACGCGACGACACCGTCCGCATCCGACTTCAGTCTTCGTCCCACGCTCTTCGAGCCCGAACCGAAGTACTCCACGACACTCAGTGCGATCGGCTCGTCGCGAAGCGGCGCCCCGTTCTCGTCGATCAGTCGAGCGCGCACGGCGAGCGTGTCGCTCGCGGCTTGGGGGCTCGCCGACATCGGAGCCGCGAGCGCAGCGGCGAGGACACCGAGGGAGACGAGTGTCGTGAGGAACATCGTGGTCGCCGGCTCGTCGAGCGCCGCGACAGCGTCATGGTCGCGCGCGCGCCGGTTCTCGTCGAGGTTCGACAGCCGTGCGCCAGAGAGCCGCTGACAGCCGCGCCGTGAACGTCGACTCGAGCTCGCACTCAGGCGACCCGCTGACGCTCATTCGCCGTTCGTTGCGAAGTAGCTGCCCGGAGGACGGCCGAGGGTGCGCGTGAACATCGCGACGAAGGCGCTCGGGCTGCTGTAGCCGACGCGCTCGGCGACGCGGCCGACAGGATGGCCGGCGCCGAGCAGCCGCAGCGCGCCGAGCAGCCGGGTCTGCTGTCGCCAGCGGCCGAACGAGAGTCCGGTCTCGGCGCGGAAGATGCGCTCGAGCGTGCGCGGGCTGGCGCCGCAGCCGGCGGCGAGCTGCTCGAGCGTCTCGTCCGCAGCCGGGCGGGCGAGCACGCGTTCGGCGGCCACGAGCGCGCGCGGGTCGCGCGGCAGGGGAGCCGAGAGCGGCGTCTGGCGCGCGCGGCGCATCAGCTCGCCGAGCAGCGTGAGCCGCGCCTCGTGGGTCGGTTCGCGGTCGTACAGCACGCCGAGCTCGACGACGTCGAGGATCAGCTCGCGCAGCAGCGGCGCGACGTGGATCACCGCGCAGTCAGCGGCCAGAACCGGCGCCCGGTCGGGCCGCAGGTAGAGCGTGCGCAGCGCCACCTCGCCGGTCGCGTCGAGCTGGTGGCGCACTCCCGCGGGCGCCCACACCGCGCGCAGCGGAGGCACGACCCACGCGCCGCGCGCGGTCGTCACCGTCAGCACGCCCGAGGCCGCGAAGACGAGCTGCGGCCACTCGTGCGAGTGCGGAGGCACGCGGTAGCCGCTGGGATAAGTCAGCGCGAGCGTGCGGACCGAGATGGCTCCGGCGTGCGCTTCCGCGACCGGCTCGGGCGTCGCGGCCGTCGAGGGCCTCGTTTGGCCGGATTGCGACATTGCTTGGCATGTTATCGCATGGACGACGCTCCGCAGGGCCTCCTATCGTTCTGGCCTGTCACCCAGCGCTGCGGCGCGCCCCCCGAACCCGAGCTTCAAACCATGCCCAACCCCCTCGCCCACTTCGCCATCCACGCCACCGACGTCGAGCGCGCCAAGCGCTTCTACGGCGCCGTCTTCGGTTGGAGCTTCCAGCCCTTCGGCCCTCCGGGCTTCTGGCTGATCTCGACCGGACAAGGCGCGGTGGGGGGCGCGCTCCAGCAGCGGCACGAGCCGCTCAGCGGCGCCGGGATGCGCGGGTTCGAATGCACCTTCGCCGTCGCCGACCTGCCCGCGACCCAGGCCGCCATCACGGCGAACGGCGGCCGCATCACGCGACCGCCGTTCCACATCGAGCGCGTCGGGACGGTGCTGGCCTTCGAGGACACCGAGGGGAACTGCGCCTGCGCGATGCAGTACCTGCCCGGTGTGCTCGAGAGCCGCTGACCGATCGCGCTACCTCAAGGAGTCCACTCGACCATCACCGCGTCGCTGAGGTTGGTGACTTCGGCGCTGCAGAAGTTGGCCGTGTCGCGATACCAGGTCTGGTAGTAGTAGAAGCCGCCCATCACGGGAACGTTGCCCTGCACCGTGATGGGCGATTGACCGATCAGCGGGTAGCTGAGGGTGCCCGCCGCGCTGGCCGGCGACGCCACGAAGCGCGTGATGAAGCCGCCGACGCAGCGCACGCCGTCTCCGAGCTGGAATCCGAAGCCGGCGTTCAGCGTGCCGGTGCCCTGGAACACCAGTGCGGTCACGTTGGGCTTGAGGCCGGAGATCTCGAAGCGCAGCTGATCGTTCGTGGTGCGCGAGGGGTTCACCGTCGTCATGTGCGCGCCGCTGGCGAAGCTCGAGTTCGCGCAGCCGCCCAGGCCCGGTCCGAAGTTGCACGGGCACGAGACCTCGCTGCGCGTGCAGAAGTTGGCGATCAGGCCGCCGTAGGAACCGGCCACGAGCGCGGCGAAGACGTCTCGCGTGGGGCCGGCCGTCACCGGGTCGATGCCGCGGTTGTAGATGACCGTGTAGTCGGTGGTCGTCTGGCCCGGCGAGCTGCTCTCGGCGGAGGCGACCTGCGGCTCGCCCTCGTCGGAGCCCGTCGTGGCGAGCGCCATGCGGTGCTCGCGCGCCGAGATCCCGACGGCGTTCCACTGAACCTCGCTGGCGAACACGTCCCAGCCCGACCACCCCCCGCCGGAGTTCCCGACGAACTCGGAGAACGCGATCAGGAAGTGCGACCCATCGCTGTCGATCGAGGGCTCGCGCTGGTCGTTGAACAGGTACGCCCCGTTGGCGGAGCTGAGGTTGCTCCAGGTCTGGACCGTCGCGCCGTCCAGCGCGTACAGCTCGATGTCGTTGTCGGTCGTGAAGTCGCGCTCGCAGGCGACCAGGTACTTGTTCGTGCCGCTGATCGAGCTCGACACCGACGGCCGCCGCTCGGGCAGCGTCGAGTTGGAGATCGGGAAGCTCGTCGCGGCGGCGCCGCCGTTCCAGTTCACGCGCGCGCCGCGGATGCGCGAGGGCTGGCCGCTCTGGTCTCGCTGCCACGCCAGGTTCCAGACCGAGGTGTTGTTCGTCTTCGAGATCGCGGGCGCGCTGTCGAACGTGCCGCCCGAGTTGTCGATCAACAGCGTCCCGATCGTGTTGTTGGACACGCCGGTCGGGTCGATCATGCGTCCGTGGATGTCGGCTTCGGTCGCGCTGAAGCTGCGCTGGTAGACGATGCAGAAGTAGCTCGGGAAGCTGGCGTACGGATCGCCGCCGACGTCGACGTTGAGCTTCTCGCCGGACTCGGGTCCGCTGATCAGCGTCGGCGCAGCGGGCGTCGTGCTGTTGTAGATCCTCCGCACCTGGCCCCAAATCGTGCGGAAGCCCGGTTGGCCGACCTGCGCGGCGATCAGGAAGTTGTCCAGGGCGCCGCCGTGCGCGACGCGCGGGCGAACCCAGTGCGCCGAGGTGAAGTCGGTCCACAGGAACGTGCCGGCCCACACGTTGCCGAAGCGGTCGGTCGCGTAGCTGCCGACGTCGTAGTCGTTGGCCGAGAACAGGACGTTGTAGACGTGCAGCACGCCGCCGCCCGAGAGGTCATACGACGCGTCGCCGGTGAAGGCCTCGGTCAGGTCCACGTCGACGCCGAAGATCCAGATCACCGGATCGATCGTCAGCGGCAGCGCAGCGCTCGCGGCGAACGACGCCGGCACGACGATCTCGATCTGACCGCCGTCGAGCGTGCTCTCGAGCGCGAGCGTGCGCCCGTTCGCATCGATGGCCGTCGCGCGTCCGTAGTTGAGAGCGCCCCACTCGTTGGAGAAGGCGAACCCGTCGTCCGAGCTCGAGCCGGCGAGCTCGGTGTTCACGCTCAGGCGCACGTGCAGGTCTCCCGCGGCGGGCAGTCGCTCGAGCACGAAGCGTTGCTCGAGCTGTTCGACGCCCAACAGGTACTGCTCGTCGACCGGGCCGTGGTCGAGCGTGACTTGATCGCTCTCGCGGCGCACGCGCGCGTTCGGATCGAGCGGCAGCTCGACGCCCTGCGCGCTCACGCTCTCGAGCTCGAAGCGCACGTCGAAGTTGCGCGGCGCGCGCGGTGAGAAGTAGGGGATCACCGTGGCGCTGGTCTCGTCGAAGCGCGCCTTGTAGGTGCGTCCGCGGGCCCACAGCGCGCCATCCGCGCCGTCGGCATAGCGCACGACGCTGAAGTCCAGGCCCTTGACCGAGGAGGTCGGCTGCAGGTTCGTCGCGCGCGTTTCGCGTTCGGCGGTCTGGAGAGCGTTGGCCGCAGGCGCTTCGCGCTCAGCGCCGACGTCGACCGGCGCGGGCCAGTCGTTCTGCGCGCCCGTCGGCAGGTCGGGGAGCGGCGTGACCGGCGCGGCGATGCGCTGCGCGCTCTGGGCGTGGCCGAGCGCCGCGAGGGCGGAGAGGGCGAAACTGGGGAGTGCGTGTCGGTGGGCGTTCATGGCGTGGCTCGTGGGGTCGCGCCGGCCGAGGAACTCGGCCGGACCAGAACTCACCACGCAG
>CALKYE010000188.1 GCA_938003765.1 uncultured Planctomycetia bacterium | reverse complement strand
GCCGCGACATTGCCGAGGATGCTGTTGCGCGTGTTCGTGATCCAGTAGGTGGAGGTCTCTGTGTCGTGGAGACAGAAGTAGGGTTTCCCTGTCGTCGGCCAGATCTCGCTGATCATGCTGACGGCGGGGTCGATCGGCAGCGTTGGGTCTCGAGTGACGAGTCCCAAGTTCGCCGTGAACACGTTGTCGACCTCTGATCGGTCCTCCAGATAGAAGGTATGGCCGTACGTGTCGTAAGCGACGACACCTTCGACTTGAACTTGGTTCGTCCCGTGCAGGGTCACCGATCGGTTGAAGCAGTGGTGCACGCTGCTGTTGCGGATCCAGCAGCCGGGCGCGTTTCCGAGCAGGTGGAAGTGAACTGGGTAACGACCCTGCGCACCCTTCCAGCCCAGATTCATGAACTCCGTGTAGTCGATCTGCACGGTAGGAACCGGATCCATGCCCATGCGGTTGTGGAACATCACGTGCCCGGCGCGAATGTCCTCGCGTCCGCCAGCGCCGACCACCTTCAACACGTCCGAGCTGATCTGGATGTTGTGAGACAGGAGCCCGACTTCGGCCCGCTCGTCGACGAGACCGCGCTCGATGACCCCATGGTGCGGGTGCGAGAGAGCAGGCAGGAACGTCACCGTGTTCGCTGCGCTGGTCTGAACCTGGAGCTCTTCGGCTTCGAGCATGTCGAAGTCGGTGGACGCGATCACAACGCTGTCACGGGCAGACCAACCCGGGTTCGCTTCGAGAGTCAGACTCGTTTGACCGGGCGTGGCGCTGGAACCGCTGGCAAGGCGCAACCAACTGCGCCGTGGAACTCCATTCGGACCCTGGTTCCACCCGTGCAGGATCAGCGTGGAGCCCCCGTGCACAACGAAGCTCATGTTCTCGTTGGACTCGGGCGATGCCACGTAGACATCGGACAGATGGTTCCGGTTCAGGTTCAGCGCGAACCGGTGCTTGAACGGGGCGCCGACGCTGCCTACGGACAGAGTTCCGGGAGTGCGAGGCAGTCCGGTCGGAAAGCTCACAGGTCCACCCAGGTCTACGCGGGAAACGATGATCTTGTAGTCCCGCGTGTCCGGGACCGCGAGCTGGTCATGGATCTCCAGGTGCGAGAGATCCAGAGCGCTGACGTCGAGCACGACCGGGCTGCCTGCGGAGACGATCACATGATCTCCCGTCGTAGGCGTTGGGCTCGCTGCACCGCTGATGCGAGTCCATGTGGCGGGCGAGGACCAGTTGCCTCCGCCGCCAGATGAATGGATCAGTTGCGCCGTAGCGTCCGAGGTGAGCACAAGCGCCAGGAGCAGAGTCCGTGCGCTTCGTGAGCGAAGCAAGTTGCGGAGCGGAGGGTATGAGCTCATGAAGTCTTTCTAGTGCCGTGAACAGGTCAGGGTCAGAAGGTCACCCCAAACTCGATTGGGTGTGACGCGGCGAGCCTAGCGAAGCAGGTACGCGCTCCCCAGAAACTGATCGCAGCATTCGAGCTCACTCGATCAGTTGCTCTGCGTCATCGCGCCACGCGCGTGGCACACACGAAAAGGCGCAGAGCGAGCATGTGCGTCTGACGACTGCGCTCGCGCGCCGCGCCGTCCCAACTCCGAGACCGATCAATTCAATATTGGGCCCAGCGCGTTCCTAACCCGCAACACGACACGGTCGATGGACGCTCGCTGCAATGCGCGTGACGCATCGAAGAGTCTTGCGCTGCAACGAGCGTTTCTCGTGATGCGCGACACGACAACTCCGAAGTCCATGCGCGAGCCGATCGAGCCTCGCTCCGCAGGAGTCCGCGCATTGCAAGGAGTCGCGCGGGTTGCGGTCCTCGCGAAACAGGTCGCCGCGATCTCTCTTGCGCGCGCTGCTGCGCTTTCACGCAGCGCGGCAGAACCTCACTCGACGCGCTCACTCGCGCGCCGACCCAAGATGTCCGTAGCTCGAGGGCGCGGCTCAACCGAACAGCGACTCGTCCGCCGAGCGGCCGTACATCGCCGGCACGGGGGCGTCGAGCAGTCGCAGGTAGACGGAGAGCTGCCCGCGGTGGTGGTAGACGTGGTTGAGCATCAGCGAGCGGATCAGCGCGAGTCGCGGCAGCTCCATCAGGACCTCGCTCTTGCGCATGAGCTTCCACGGTGTGGCGACGCGAGCGTCGTCGAGCGCGTTGAAGCAGCGCTCCACTTCGGCCAGCGAGTGATCGAGCGCCGCGAGCACCTGCTCCTTGGTCTCCGGCGAGGGCGCGTCGAAGTTCGCCGCGGTCACGTCGAACGAATCGGACTCCACGAAGCCGACGATGGAGGCGGGCACGCGCGCGACTTCGAGCGCGAGCTGGCCCAGGCTCATCGACTTGGCGTGCGGCTTCCACGACAGGCGGTCAGCGGGAACGGCCTGCAGCATGCGGCGAGTGCTCGCGCTCTCGTGCTGGAGCTCGGACCAGAGGGCTTGGAGGTGCGGGTGCATGGGAATCCTTGGGCGAAACGAGGCCGGCGACGCAGCCGCGCGCGCGGCCCGTCGTACTTGCATTCTGCAAGTGACCACTGACGCTACCTACACGCTTTCGGATTGCAAGCCTCCGCGCTGCGTGTCGCGCGACCGGACCCGAGTGGGTGTTCGGAGAGGACTCCCCCATGGCCGCGTCCGCACGCACCGGTCGAAGCTCGCCAACCAGGCCGAGCACGAGGCGTCGCGCTTCGACCGACCGAGCGCTGCATCGATCCAAGGCGGCGCTGCGCCCGCGCCGGAGTTCGCGCGGCCCATCGCGCGCCTGCGCCAGCGCCGCGCGTGTCGCCCGCCGACTCGGCGCGGAACGCTGCGCGCTGACCACGGCGGCTCGTGCGCACCGCGGTGCTCGCGCACGCCGGCGAGTTCGAGCTACTCGAGCAGCGTCGCCGCGCCGTGACGAAGCCGCCGATCGCAACGCTTCGCGCTCGCACCTCGCCAACCGCCCACCGCACTCATCGACGAACGCCTCCGGCGAAAGTCATCCGCTCGGAGTTCCGCTCCGCCGCAGGCGTCTGCTCGGGATCGAGCGGATCGGGCGCGTCTCAGCAGGCTTTCAACGAACCGCTGCGACACGCTCGCCCTCGTGTTGCCTGTCGAGTCGCTCGCAGCGCGCCGGCGCGTGCGGCGACGCGGAGCGTGACGAAGCCTGCACGCGGCCGGTGCGAGCGCGGAACTACGACGGAGACGGCGGCTCCTCGCGCGCGCGCTCGAGCTTCAGCGCCAACCACGCGCGCGCCTTCGACCACTCGCGGTCGACGATCGTCGTGCTCACGCCGAGCACCGCAGCGACCTCGGGAACCGTGAGCCCGGCGAAGTAGCGCATCTCGACGATGCGCGCGTAGCGCTCCTTCACCTTCGCGAGTTCGTCGAGCGCCGCCTCGAGGTCGAGGGCGTCGATCTCCTGTTCGGGCGCCTCGGGCTCGTGGCCCGTGAGTGTCACGCGCTCGAGAGCGCCGCCTCGCTTCTCTCGGCCGCGATCTCGCGCGGCGTTCGCCAACAGCCGCCGCATGCAACGCGACGCGATGGCGAGGAACTGCGCGCGGTTGCGCCAGCCCTCTTCGACGTTCTGATCGACGAGTCGCAGGAACACCTCGTGGACGAGCGCGGTCGGTTGCAGCGTGAGCGCCGGGGACTCACGGGCGAAGAGCCGACGCGCCATGCTGCGCAGGTCGTCGTACACGAGCGCTGCGAGTTCGCGGCTCGAAACGGAACGGCCGTCGGCGAGCTGCGTGAGGTAGTCCGCAGAGTTCGGATCGATCTCGTCGTCGAAGTCGCTCATCGATGGTCGGAGCCCTGGCGGAGAGCCGGCGGTCGCCGGATAGTGTCCTCGACATCATGACCGAACCGGACCCGATCGTCGTCGACGCGCTGTTCGATCGGCTCTGCGAACTCGCTCCCCAGGAGCGCGAGGCGGTGCTCGCGCGCGAACACGTCGCCGACGACGTCGCGCGGGAGGTGCGACGCCTGCTCGAGTTCTTCGACCGGCCGCCGGGCGAACTCGCGGCCCCCGTGCTCACGCCCGGCGCCCTGACGGCGGCGACGACGCCGGAGCAGATCGGTCCGTACCAGATCATCGGCGTGCTCGGCTCGGGCGCGATGGGCATCGTCTATCGCGCGCGACAGGAGCGGCCGCGGCGCGACATCGCGCTCAAGATCCTCAAGCCCAGCCTGTTCCAAGATCAGTTGATCTCGCGCTTCGAGCGCGAGGCGGAGCTCCTCGGTCGCTTCCAGCACCCGGGCATCCCGCACATCTTCGCCTCGGGCGCAGCGACGGTCGGCGGATCGTCCGTGACGTACATCGCGATGGAGTACGTCGAGGGACGTCCGCTCACCGAGCACGTCCAGGCGGCGAAGCTCTCGGTCGCCGAGCGCGTGCGACTGCTGGCGGACCTGGCCGAGGCCGTTCACTACGCGCACATGCGCGGCGTCGTCCACCGCGACCTGAAGCCGAGCAACGTCCTCGTCACGCCGCAGGGCGACGTCAAGGTCATCGACTTCGGCGTCGCACGCGCGCTCGACCGCGGGGCGGAGGCGACGCTCGAGACGGTGGCCGGGCAAGTGATCGGCACGCTCGGCTACATGAGCCCCGAGCAAGTGCGCGGCGACATCGACCGCATCGACGCCCTCTCGGACGTGTACGCCCTCGGAGTGCTCGCCTACGAAGCCCTCGGCCGCGCGCTTCCGTTCGAAGTCGTCGGTCGCTCGGTGACGTCGGTCGCGCAGGACATCTGCGAGCGAAGTCCGCGTCCTCTCGAGCAACTCGAACCCGAATGCCGCAGCGGACTCGAGTGGATCGTGGCGCGCGCGATGGCGAAGGAGCCTGAGCGTCGCTACCCGTCCGCGAGCGCGTTCTCCGAGGACCTCAACCGTTGGCTGCGACACGAGGCCGTCGAGGCCGGCCCAGACAGCGTGCTGTACCGCACACGTCGTTTCGTGCGGCGCAATCGCGTCGCAGTCGCGGGCGCCGCGGCGACCCTGCTCGCGATCCTGATCGGTTCGGGCATCGCGGTGCGGCAGGCCTTCGTCAACGCGGACCTGGCGACGCGCGCGGCAAAGGCCGCGTCGGAAGCCAACGAGCTCCGCCGCCTCGCCGAAGAGCGCGCGGATGAGATCATCCAGCGCACGGACCCCGCGCTGCTGCGCGAGACGATCGACGCGGAAGACGAACTCTGGCCCGCGATTCCGGCCAAGATCCCTGCGATGGAGCGTTGGCTCGAGCAAGACGCCGAACCGCTCGTCGCTCGAATCCCGACGCACCAGGCCGCGCTCGACGACCTGCGTCGCGGCGCATTGCCCTACGGCGAGGCCGAACGCGAATACGACCGCACGCATCACCCGCTCCTGCCCGCGCTTGCCGAGCGGCGATTCAATCTGCAGCACGTGCAGGGCAGCTTGCGGGGCGAGGTTCCCGAAGTCCCGTGGCCCCTCGGCGCCCGTGAACAGCAGATGCTCGAAGTTCGCGAGCGCGGTCTGCTGGACGAAATCGCGCGCGACGAAGCGCAACTCGGCGAGCGGTGGACCTGGGCGTTCGCGGACCGCGAGACGCAACGCCGGCACGATCGCTTGCAGGAGCTCGTCAAGGATCTCCGAGCCTTCGGCGATCCGCAGTCAGGGCTGATGGCTGCGGTGCGATCGCGCCTCGAGCGAGCACGCAGCCTCGAGATGCGCACGGTGCTCGACGACGAGCCGCGCGAGGAATGGGCGCGCGCGATCGAGGCGATCCGCGCGAACCCGCGCTACGGCGGATTGGAGCTCGTCCCGCAGCCCGGTCTGCGCCCGCTCCGTGAGGACCCGAACTCGGGCCTGTGGGAGTTCTGGGACGTGGAGAGCGGGGCGCGTCCGCGTCCGTCCACGTCCCCCACTTCACCCAGCGCATGGGAGCTCGACGGCCAGTTCGGAATCGTGCTCGTGCTGATCCCAGGCGGCCGCCGTTGGCTCGGCGCGCAGTCGGAGTCCGCAGATCAACCCAACTACGATCCGGCGCAGCTGAACACGGACAGTCCGCTGCGTGAGGTCGAAGTCGCACCGTTCTTCCTCTCGAAATACGAATGCACACAGCCCCAGTGGGTGCGCCTCGGAGGCGGTGAGCCAAGCCTGTATGTGGACACTTTCACCTGGTGGGGAGTGCCGGCTGGCGACGTCGTGCTGCACGCGAACACGACTTGGAATCCCGTGGAGCGCGTGCCCTACGTGAAGGCGATCGAGGTCCTGCGTCGGGCGGGACTGCGACTGCCGAGCATGGATGAGTGGGAGTTCGCTGCACGCGGCGGCTCCGACTCGCCCTGGTGGACGGGGCAGGACGTGAGTTCCATGGCGTCGGACCCGCCGGGCAACCTCGCCGATGCCCGATCGCGCGCGCACGGCGCGCCGGCGTCGTGGCGTTGCGAGGGTTGGGAAGATCCTTGGGTCGTGCACGGCCCCGTCGGATCGTTCCGGGCCAATCCGTTCGGGCTCCACGACACCATCGGGAACCTGCTCGAGATGTGCGCCAAGGAGGCGATTCCGGGCATCCAGGACGACGTCATTGCGCTGCTCGGCGGCGGCTTCGACGGAGACCACGACGCGGCGCGAGTGACGCGGCGCCAATTCGAGGTCTGGGATGCGGGGCGCCCCTCGATCGGCGTCCGACCCGCGCGCTCGCTCGATCGCTGACGCAATTTTTCCCGAACGCGTGTTGGTGATCGCGCCCGGAACGGTGCGGCTCTCTGAGTTCCATTTCGCGACCCGGGCTCCGATCGGACGCCGAGGTCACCACCGAGACCAGAGACCATGCTCCACGTAAGAACCTCTTTGTTGCCGCTGGCCGCGGCGCTCGTTCCGGCCACGGCGTTCGCGCAGTCCGCTCTCCCGTGCAGCGGGGGCTTTCACAACGTCTCCTACGCGGGTCCTGCGGTGCAGGACTTCCTCGTTCCGAATGCGCCGGGCCGCCTCGTGCAGATCGCGGTCTACGGCGCTGACGGCGGCAACTCGGAGTCGGGCGTCCACGATCAGTGCTTCGACACGGGCGGGCAGGGAGCGGCCGCGGTCGCCTTGCTGCGCATCGGCTCGGGCTCGGGAGAACTGGCGCCCGGCGGGACCCTGCGCTTCATCATCGGACAGGCCGGCACAAGCGCCGACTGCAACGACTGCAACGGCGCGTGGCAGGGCTTCGGCGCCGGCGGCGGCGGCGGCTCGGGCCTGCTCTACCTGCGCCCCGGAGGCGTGTGGTCCACCGACGGTGTGATCCTGTTGGCCGCCGGCGGCGGAGGTGGTGCGAACGCGCAGGCCACGGGGACGTGGTCCTGGGCGGGCTGCGATCAGAACGGGGGACCGGGCAAGCCCGCGACGATCCTCGACTGCGGCAGCGACGGGTACGGGCCCTCGAACACCTCCTTTGGCAACTTATTTGGGTCGGGCGGGTGTTCGGGCAACGGCGGAGGTTCCGCCCCGACGAACTACACGTTCAACACGGACTATTCGGGTGGAGGCGGAGGAGCCTTCTCCAACGGAAGCGCCGGCACAGGCCCGGTCGCGGGTCAGGCCGGGTTCCCTGCCGGCGGAGCAGGCGGCACCTCCGGGATCTACGTGAGCAGCGGTGGCACTGTGTACTGGTCCAATTGGACCGCCGGCGGCTGGGGTTTCGGCGGCGGTGGGGTCGGAGGCAAGGGCGGCGGCGGAGGAGGCGGGTACTCCGGCGGTGGCGGAGGATCGCAGGGAACCACCGAGCTCGACAGCGGCGGCGGCGGCGGCAGCAGCTACCTGAACTCCGACTACGCCTTGTTCGGCAACTTGGCCGAGGCGTCGAGTCCCGGCGCGGACGGCAGCGCTCAGATCTACTTCTTCGCGCCGACGAACGACGAGTGGAATGCGCCCGAGCTCATCGTCGACGGCGCCACGGTCTCCGGCAGCCTGTGCGGCGCCGATCCGATGGCGCTCACCTTCTGCGGCGCTCCCATCGTGGATGCGGACGTGTGGTACCGCTACACGAACAACAGCGCGTGCAGTCGCAACATCGCGCTCTCCACCTCCACCTCGGGCTGCGTGATCTACGGCTACGACGGCGGCGCAGCGCTGACCGGCGCCGAGTGTCGCTCGATCTCCACGGGGGGCGTCTACTCGGACTCGCTGTCCGGCGGACAGACGATCCTGCTGCGTGTCGTGTCGCCGGCGTCGTCGGAGTTCTCGTTGGTCATGTCCTCGACGCTGACGGGTCCGGACTGCGACGGCGACGGCGTCCCCGACGCGTGCGACTCGTTCAACGCGTGCAACTTGCCGCCCAACGACGATCCTTCGGGCGCCATCACGCTCTTCGCCGACCCCAATCCGGTCCCGTTCGACTCGACGAACGCGACGGGCACGGGCATCACGAGCTGCGGGAACCTGGACTCGAAGGACCTGTGGTACCGCTTCACGGCTCCGTGCACCGGAACGGCGATCGTGTTCACCCCGAGCCCGTCCCTCGACACTGCGGTGGCGATCTTCAGCACGCAGGGCATGACCCAACTCGCCTGCGCTTCCTCCGGCTACGGCGATGACGGCCGGATCGATTGGCCGATGACGGGCGGCGACGAGATCCTGATCCGGGTCGCTGCCGAAGGCGGCGTCGGCGGAGCGGGGCAGGTGAAGGTCGTTCTCAACGGCGATCAGGCCTCCATGGACCCCGACGGCGACGGTGTCATCACGGCCTGCGACATCTGCCCGGGCGAGTACAACCCCGACCAGGCCGACCTCAACAGCAACGGGATCGGCGACGCGTGTGAGCCTCCGGACAACGATTTGTGCTCGGGCGCCGAGGTCATCGACCTCGTCGGATCGGACTCGACCTTCGTCGCCTTCGACATGCTTTACGCGACGTACAGCAACGTCGGCGGACCGGGCTACTGCTACTACGTCGGCGTCGATCGCTGGTACTCGTACACCGCGCCGCTCGACGGTCCGGTGACGTTCGGCTTCGACCTGACGAGCCCCGGCTGGGATCACAAATTCCAGGTCTTCGACGGCTGCAACGGGCAGACGCTGTTGTGCTCTCCGCCGCTCTTCAGCAACGGGCTGCGTTGGGACGTGCAAGCGACGGCGGGGCAGCAACTCATCGTGCGAGTCATCGTGCCGGGCTTCCCGTCGCCGCTGCCCCCGGGGCAATGCCTCCTCTACGTGAGGCGCAACGACGCGGATGGCGACGGCGTCACGGACTCCCTCGACGTCTGCCCGGGCGGAGACGATGCGCTCGACGGCGATGGTGACGGCGTTCCGGACGCGTGCGACGTGTGCCCGCTCGGCGACGACACCGTCGACCTCGACGCCAACGGGATTCCCGACAGCTGCGATGGCAGCGCCGAACGCTACTGCATCGCCGCGCCGAACAGCGTCGGACCCGGTGCGCTGATGCAGTTGCAGGGCTCGTTGAGCGTCGCGAACAACGACCTGACGCTGCTCTGCACGGGGCTTCCGCAGAACGCGCCTGGACTGTTCTACTTCGGACCCAGCCAAGCGCAGGCCCCCTTCGGCAACGGATACCGCTGCGTGGGCGGCTTCAAGGTGCGCACCGGCATCGTCCAGGCGAACAGCTCGGGAGTCGCCTCGCGCTCGGTGAACAACACGGCCCCGCCGTTCGCGGGTCACATCACCGCGGGTTCGAGCTGGAACTTCCAGTTCTGGTACCGCGACGCGATCGCGGGCGTCACCGGCTACAACCTCTCGGACGGGCTCCACCTCGTGTTCGCGCCGTAACCGCTCGACGGTCGCTCGAGAACCGGCCCGGGACATCGACGTCCCGGGCCGTGTCTTTTTGCTCCGCACGCGACCAGGCCAGGCGCGTGACGACGATCGTCGCGCGGTCACTTCCGCCGCTGGGCCCGTTGCTGATCGATAGCTCTGCGCGGAACCCCATGCGCTCGGCGTCGAGGTCGATGGCGACTGCCATCAAGCTCGAGCGGGTGGCTCAGCTGCGTTCCGACTCTCGAACCTCAGCGCCCGCGGACTCGGGGCTGCGAGCGAGGCGGATCAGCGCTCCTCGTACGGTGGCGCGGGCCAGGGCAAAGGCATCGCAACGCCGAAGGGCGTGGCAGCCCATTGCCCCCTGAGGCGTCGCAGGCGCTCCAGCACTCGGGCGCCGCGGCGCGAGTCGATGGCCACGGGCTCGAGGCTCGCGAGCCGAGCGATCAGCTCCTCCGCAGGCGCGCCTCGAGAAGCGCCGCTCTGGAGGATCGCGGCCAGGCGCTCGATGCGCAGGCCCTCGGGGATCGGCGCGCCGAGAGGGTCGAGCGCCGCGCCCGCGAGGCGACCGGGATCGCCGTTCGACGGGTCGCTGCCCACGTGGTCCTCCACGAGCTCCGTTTCGCCCTGGTCGAGCTCGGCCCCGGCGGCCAGGCGGCCGAAGAAGCCGTGGTCGAGCTGCAACTCGGACTCGACCGCGTAGTGGCAGAGATCGTGCAGCAACACGCTGCGGGTCTCGAGACGCCGGGCGCTGGTCAGCGCACCGTCCCTCCAGACTTCCATGCGATGGAAGCGCGGGTCCTCGCGGATCAAGCGAACGAGCACCGAACCAATCTAGCGCCGACAGCGTGCCGACTCTGGCGACCCACGACCGCTCCCTCGCGAGGAACTGCAGCCGGGCCGCGTGCAGCACGCGCGCGCTCTAGGTGAACAGAGATCACGCACTGACTGAGGATGTCGACCTCGGCCACGAGCACGTTGAGGCGCTCGTCGGGGAAGCCGGTGGCGACGACGTCCAGGCGCATGGCGATGCGGCCGTCGGCGTCGGGCGGCCACGACTCAACGGCCACGACTCAACGGCCCGGCGCACCGCGGCCGGCGCGCCCGGGCACTGTGTGGAGAGCGTCACCGTGGGCGACGAGGGGCTGTGATTCGTCGGCGCGGGGCCGGAGGTCACGATCGTGCGTCCGTCGCGAGACGGGGCGGTGATCGAGACGCCGTCCACGAACGGACCGTGGGTTCAGATCGAGGACCTGACGCTCGCTGGCGATCCGCAGTTCGCTACGTCGGGCGCCGCAGACAGCCAACTCTTGATCCGTCGCTGCGTGCTCCGCGATCACCGCGGCGGCGGCGCAGGGATGTTCGCCCAAGGCGCAGGCGCGTTCAGCTCGTGCCAAGTGCGGGTGGAGCCGTGCACGGTCGTCCGCAACGAGTACGGCTTCAGGAACTACGTGTTCAACGGCGACACGCTCGCGATCGACTCGGTCATCGCGGACAACGCCCAGGAGGTCGTCGACGACCCTGTCCGTCTCTCGTGGTGTTCGTGGAAGGCGCCGTTCTGGACTTGGGCCCGACAAGGCCCCGGGAACTTGCACGACGACCCACTGTTCTGGGGCGCCGATGGAACGCGCCGCGACACGGGGGCCTTTGCGTTCGATGCGATGTACGCGCCGGGTCCGGACGCTTACTGCACCGCGAAGCCGAACAGCCCGGGCTGCACGCCCGCGATCAGCGGAAGCAGGCTCGCCCGCGCGACGAGCTCAACGCCCTTCGTCGTTCAGTGCGCCAACGAACGCGCGCATCGCTCGGAACTCCTGTTCTGTGGGTACGCGCCACGCGCCACGCCGCACCAGGGCGGCTGGGTGTGAGAGCAGTCGCCGTCGCGGCGGACGCCGATCCAGACCGCAGGAGGAACGCCCGGTGTCGTCGACTGCGGCGGCGTCTACTCGTTCGACTTCAACGCGCGCGTTCAGTCGGGCCTCGATCCGTCGCTCGTCCCAGGCGCGCTGGTGTACGCGCAGTTCTGGTCGCGCGATCCCGGAGCGAGCTTCCAGACGAACCGCTCGGACGCGTTGCGCTTCGGCGTCGCGCCGTAGTTCACGGCGTC
>CALKYE010000187.1 GCA_938003765.1 uncultured Planctomycetia bacterium | reverse complement strand
GCCGTTCGACAGACCGCTCGACTTCGACGCGGCCGGATCGCGATACCAGCCCTGCGACCACACCGACTCGCCGCCCGAGAACGGCTGGCCGAGAGCGCCCGGATGCGTCGCGCGGTAGACGTTCCAGTCCTCGACGAACTGGCCGCTGCACGTGCCGGCGGCGCCGCCCGAGTTCTGCGTGCCCATGCGCTGCACGGGGTTGTTCACGCAGCGGTAGCTGGTGCTGGTGGGGGACCACGGCGCGGCGAGTGGACCGCTGACTCCGTACAGCACCAGGCCGGAGCGCTGGCCGTCGAGGTCGTCGACGGTCAGCGTGAAGCCGCTCGGGCTCGACGCGCTCGGGACTCCGCTCGCGCACATCGTCGGTACGCAGCCGGCTGTGCTCGTGCCCGCGGTGCAGTACGACGCGCCCGCGCAGGTGTCGAGCAGGCCGGGCGCCCAAGCGATCGCGCCGACGGCGGGTGCGGGGAGCGGAACGGAAACCGTGTCGGCCAGGTTCGCCAGGCTGACGCCGACCGCTGCGCTTCCGTTCAGCGCCCACAAGCGGCCGAGCGCGATCTCGCAGTTCAGCCAGAGGCCGGGACTCGCAGGCAGCGGCGAGAAGTAGCTCACCGCCTTGGTGGTTGCGTCGATGGCGTACACGCCGGGCGCGAGCGGTCCCGGCGTCGGCGCATCCTGATAGTGCGTGACGAGAAAGCGATTCGCGGAGGCGTCGAACGCGACGCCCTTGGGATTGAGGTAGCTCGCTTGCTCGGGGAGCCACGTCGAGCCTGTCATGGTCGCCGGATTCACGACGTAGACGCGATTGGGGCGGTCGGCCGGACCCGACGGGTGACGGCCGGTGAAGTAGATCAGGCCGTTCGCGAAGGTCGCGTCCGCGCTCTGGATCCCGATCAAGAACATCCCGTCGATGGGGAAGTTCCCGATCTGCGTCTCCGCGGACGAGCCGAAGTTCCAGCGGGAGACGAAGACGTTGCCTTGGTTGCGCAGCAGGTACAGCTTGCCGCCCGCGACGTCGCACGCCGCTCCGAAGACCGTGCCCACGCTGTAGCTGCCCGACAGCGTCGTCGTGGTCGACGTCGCCGTGTCGGTGAAGTCGAGCCGGTCGTTGAGCATCGGGAACAAGCTGCCCGGCCGCTCGTGCGCCCACTGAGCGGACAACGACGAGGACAGGCAGGCGAGGAGGGCGAGGCAGCGGAGGGAGTGCTTCATGGGACCGAGCGCGAAACGGGGGAAAGGTGGTGGCGCCGTCGACGCGACGCTGCGCGCGGATAGACGCGAACGCGTCGCTGGCGGGCTCACGCGCGCGCAGACCGCGGCGCGCCGAGCGCGGGCTCGTTCACGAGGTGCGGCCCGGCCGATCGCGAAGACCGACCGGGCCGCGCTCCTCTCCACGGGCCATGTGCTCGCGCCGCTCACGCTTCACGTGGCGGCGTTGGCTGCGGACGTCGTTACGGCGTCACTTGGAACTCGATGCCGTTCGTGAGTCCGCTCGACTTCGGCGCCGCCGGATCGCGGTGCCAGCCCTGCGCCCAGCCGGTCTCGCCGCCCGAGAACGGTTGGCCGAGCGCGCCGGCGTTCGAGGACACGTAGGCGTTCCAGTCCTCGCTCATCACTCCGTCGCAGGCGCCGAACGTGCCGCCGGAGTTCTGCGCGCCCATGCGTTGCACGGGGGTCGCGACGCAGCGGAAGCTCGTGCTGCCCGCGGCCCACGGCGAGGCGATCGGACCGTTGATGCCGTACATGAGCAGGCCCGAGCGCTGGCCGTCCAACGCACTCACGCTGATCGTGAAGCCGGACGGGCTCGAGGCGCTTGCAACTCCGCTGGCGCAGATCGACGGCACGCAGCCGATCGAACTCGTTCCAGCGGTGCAGTAGACGGTTCCCGCGCACGCCGAGAGGAAGTTCGGCGCCCAGGTGAGGCCCGGCGCGAAGAAGAAGAACGTGGCGGGCGGCGGCAGCGTCGGCGGCGTCGTATCCCAGCTCAGCGAGCCCGAGTCGAGATTGGCGATGACTGTCGTCGAGCCGCCGAGAGCCCACAGCGTTCCCGCGCCGATGGTCATCACCTCGGTCTTGCCTGCGGGCGGCTGCGCCGCGAGGAACGCGTGGGCCTTCGTCGAACGGTCGATGGCGTAGATCCCGATCGGCGCCGTGCTGCACGGCGGCAAATCGCACGTTCCGCTGTTCGAAACGATGAAGCGGTCGCCCGCGGCGTCGTAGGCCAGTCCGCGCGGGTCGAGGTTGCTCGTGTGATGCCACGTCGCGCCGACCGCGGTCGCCGGGTTGACGGCGTAGATCACGGCGGTGCTGAAGCCCGAGGTTCGTTTCGACAGGTAGAGCTGCCCGCCGACGAACGCCATGTCGTAGAGCTGCGCGCTGGCCGACACCGGCGAACCGTCGAGGACGAGGTTGCCGACCAGACTCGCCCCCGTTGCGCCGAACGGCCACGAGTAGAGCGCGGACTGCGAGCCGTTGTAGCCCACGAAGAACATCGTCCCGCCCGCGTTGTCGGCGGCGCTCAGTCGCAGGAACTGACCGAGGGGAGTCGTGTACGACGTCACGCTCGACGTGGAGAGATCGAGGAACCCGACCGACCACCACGCGCTGTTCGCGTCGCTCAGCACGAGCTGCGCGGACGCGGCCGGGGCGGTCATGACGATGAGTGCGAGGAGGGACGGTCGGAGTCGCATGGGGAAGGGCTCTCGGGAAGTTGGTTGCGGTGTGCGCCGTCGTCGCGAGAGACGTGCATCGCGAACCGCTCTGGTGCGGGAGACGCGATCCACGTTCGAACGGGCTCGCGCAACGCGCGCGGCGGACCACCTTCGAGGCGATCCGCCGCGTGTTGAGTCGCGTGCGCCGTGACGCAGTTCACTCAGGGCATCACGTAGAACTCGATGCCGTTCGTGAGTCCGCTCGACTTCGAAGCGGCGGGGTCGCGATACCAGGCCTGCGCCCAAGCCGTCTCGCCTCCGCCGAACGGTTGACCGAGCGCGCCCGGATGCGTCGCGCGGTAGAGGTTCCAGTCTTCGGTGTAGACGCCGTTGCACGCGCCAGCCGTGCCGCCCGAGTTCTGCGTGCCCATGCGTTGCACGGGGTTGGCGATGCAGCGGTAGCTGGTGCTCGTCGCGCTCCACGGAGACGCGAGCGGTCCGCTCACGCCGTACATCACGAGTCCCGCGCGCTGGCCGTCGGCGCCGCTCACCGTCAGCGTGTAGCCCGAGGGGCTCGACGCGCTCGCGACTCCGCTGGCGCACATCGAAGGCAGGCAGCCGTTGGTGCTCGTGCCCGCAGTGCAGTACACGACTCCGGCGCAGCCCGTGAGGAAACCGGGCGCCCACTCGAGTCCGGGCACGAAGAACGACGGCGAGGGCGTCGACGGCGGTGTGGCGTCCCACGTCCCTCCCACGAGGTCGAAGTTCGCGAGGACCGAGGCGACGGTTCCCGTGCCCCACAACCGACCGCCGCCGACCGTGATCACGTCCGCCTTGCCCGTCACGGGGAAGGCGGTGAGGAACGAGAACGCCTGCGACACGCGGTCGATGCTGTACAGCCCGGCCGGGCCCGTGCAGATCACCGTGTTGCAGATCCCGCTGTTGCCGACGACGAAGCGATCGCCGACGGGGTCGTAGGCGATGCCGCGCACGTCGATCGCGCCGTTGGAGAACCACGTCACGCCGGTCGCCGTCGACGGATCGACCTCGTAGATCGTGCTGAGGAAGTTGAAGCGCGAGACGTAGAGCTTCCCGGCGGCGAAGGCGATGTCCTGGATGTTCACTCCCGACGACTGCGTCACTCCGTCGAGCACCAGATCGCCGACGAGGACCGGCGCGGGCGCGCCGTAGGGCCAGGCGAAGATCGCGCGGTTCGAGCCGTTCACACCGACGAGGTACAACACGCCCGAGGCCTCGTCCGCGGCGAGGTGCGACCACGACGTCGTCGTCGCGGTCGGGGTGATCGTCGAAGTCGAGAGGTGCTGCTGCGCGACCTTCCACGGCGGCCCCGCGACGTAGGAATGGACCAGTTGCGCGGACGCGGCCGGGACGAGGAGCACCGCGAGTGCGGCGGCGGAGAGGACGGTCTTCATGGGGGCGCTCGCTGCGTTGCGAGAAGTCGGGAAGGGGCCAGGCGGCGCCGGGCGGCGCTCGCTCTCCGGGCACAAACGCAATGCGAGTTCGTTCGGGCTCACGGCGGACTCGATCCGTCTCCGGGAGGGCCTCGGGCCGCGCCCTTCGCGCGGCGCAGCTCCCTGCTCGTCGCCCGCGCGCCGTCCAGACGGGCCCGTCACAGCCGCCGGCCCGCTGCCGCAGCGTTGAGCGCGGGAGTCGGGCGCCTTCGCGCTCCGCGGATGCCGGCCGGTCGAGCACTCGGCCCCGCGCGCGCGTCGACCCACCTGCGCGCTCGCCCGCGGCGCTCGCGGCCTCCCACGGCGCGCACTCACCGCCAGCGCGCGTGATCGAAGGTCAGCGGTAGATCCGTCCGGGATCGCGTCCGCTCCACCGCTCGAACTGGTCCCACTGGCTGACGTTCCACCCGTACCTGCCGAACTGGGGGGCGCTCCACGAGCGGTCGCCCTCGAAGCGCGGGTTCGCCGTGCTCGCGTGGGGCAGGAACTCGAGCAGCTTGCGCACGTCGACCCGCGCCCAGTGCGTGCGGATGCTGTCGTTGCCGCACGTGTGGTGGACGAGGATCAGGCCGACGGCGCTCCCGTCGTCGGAGATCTCGATTCCCTGCGCGACCGCGGCCTGCACGGCGCGCAGCCGCGCGGCGTTCGGCACGTCGAAGCCCCATTCGATGGCGCGGCCGTCCTGCAGGACCAGTCCGCGATCCCCGATGCGCGCGACCGCGCTCGGGTGGTCGAGCGACTCGAGCACGCTGCGTCGCGCGCAGCCGACGAGCGCGAGCGCTGAGAGGACGACCAGGAGCTTCACGCGGCGTCCGACGATCGACGTCGCTCGTGCGTCCCGCGTCTCACGAGGAGTTGTGCGTCGCGCGTCGCCGGACTCGCTTCCGCTGGTGATCGGCGCTCAGCCGTCGAACCAGCGCTCGGTCTCGTCGGCGATGCGCTCGATCTCTTCGCGCGTGCGCAACTCGCCCTCGCCGATGCCGGGGCAGACGTCCTTGACCGGGCCCTCCCAGGTCTCGCGCACGAGGTTCTCCTTCCAGAACGGCCAGGTCCGGCACTGCAGCGGGCGGACCTGATAGATCTGGCAGCGGTTGTCCGCGCCGAGGAACGGGCAGGCCGGCGCGTCCATCCGCAGGGTGGGGTGGAAGCCTGGCTCCTTGGTGCAGTAGCGGGCCAGGAACTCCGCCCGGCCGATCCCCAGGAAGGCCGGGATCTCGCGCAGCTCGACCTCGGTCAGGTTGACGAAGGTGTACTCGCCGTGGTTGCGGCAGCACTCGCCGCACTGGGTGCAGCGGAAGCGTAAACCGTTCTCATACCAAGGCTTGGAGGACATGTGCGGGCCCGCACGAGGGTCTGCGCGGCGGATTGTGCGGTTACATTCCAGTGGCAGCCGGGCTACTGGGGCCCAGCGTGCGTTTTCACTCTCGCGTGGCCTCGGGCGGGGCGGCGCGGGGCGCGCGCCCGTCCCACAGTCACGCTAGCGCATGAAGGTCATCGTCGTCGAGGAGGGGATTCGCTCCGAGCTGGAGTTCGATCGCCCCGTGATCTCCATCGGGCGCGCCATCGACAACGACATCCGCATCGCCAGCCCGGCGGTCTCGCGGCGTCACTGTCGCATCGAGACCGGCCCCGAGGGGGTCTGGATCATCGATCTGGAGTCGTCCAACGGCACGTTGCTCAACGGTCAGCGCGTGAAGCGCGGCCTGATCAAGCCGGGCGACAACCTGCGCGTCGGCAAGGCGGTGCTGCAGATCGAGCCCGAGGACCTGCCCAAGGCCGGCGACACCCAGCGCATCGACGGGCTGACCGACGAGATGGTCGGCAGCGAGCCGGTGGGGGTGCAGACCATGACGGGCGAGGCGCAGCGCGAGCGCGAGAACCTGCGCGTGTTCGCACGCCTGACGCGCGAGCTGTTGCGCGAGACCGATCTCAACAAGCTCCTGCGTTCGATCGTCGACAGTGCGATCGCGCTCGCCGGAGCGGAGCGCGGCTTCCTGCTGCTCGACGAGTCGATCCAGGCTGAGGGCGCGCTCGACTCGCGTGCGAACGACTCCGCCGACGCCACTCCGCCGCTGCGCGTGCGCGTGGCGCGCAGCTTCGACCACGAGGACATCCCCGTTCCGTCGTCGCGCCTCTCCAGCGGCATCGCGCAGCGCGTGATCGACACCAAGCAGGCGCTGATGAGCGTCGACGCGGGCCGCGACTCGCGCTTCTCCGGCATGGCCAGCGTCGAAGACCTGCGCCTGCGCTCGGTGATCTGCGTTCCGCTCGTCGCCGTCGCCGAGCGCGCGGCCAAGGTCGACGGAGTGCTGTACGTCGACAACCGCTTGCAGGAGTCGGCCTTCGCGGCGGACGACCTCGAGCTGATGCGGCTGCTCGCCGACCAGGCGGCCATCGCCATCCGCAATGCGCGCCTGATGGCCGAGCTGCGCGAGCGCAACGAGCGCGTGGTGCAGTCGGCGCGCAAGATCGAGCTCTTGAACGAGCAGCTCGGGCGCAAGGTGCGCGACCGCGACAGCGAGCTCGCGGTGGTGCGCGCCGAGCTGGGCCGCGAGCGCGGGCGCTACGACTACACCGCGATCGTCGGCGCGAGTTCCGGCATGCGGCGCGTGTTCCAGCAGCTCGACCGCATCATCGAGAGCGACCTGCCGGTGATGATCCACGGCGAGAGCGGCACCGGGAAGGAGCTGATCGCGCGCGCGATCCACTTCAACGGACACCGCAAGGCCAAGGCCTTCGTGAGCGAGAACTGCGCGGCGCTGCCGGACACGCTGCTCGAGAGCGAGCTGTTCGGCCACACGCGCGGCGCGTTCACCGGCGCGCACAAGGCCAAGAAGGGCCTGCTCGAGCAAGCCGACGGAGGGACGCTGTTCCTCGACGAGATCGGCGACATGTCGAGCGAGATGCAGAAGAAGCTCCTGCGCGTGCTGCAGGAGGGCGAGTTCCGCGCCATCGGCTCGGAGGAGCGCGTCAAGGTCGACGTGCGCGTGATCGCGGCCAGCCACCACAAGCTCGAGCAGCTCGTGAAGGAGGGCCGCTTCCGCGAGGACCTGTACTACCGCGTCAACGTGCTGAAGGTGGAGCTGCCGCCGCTGCGCGAGCGCCGCGAGGACATTCCGCTCCTGGCCGAAGCGCTCGTGGCGCGCGCCGCGCGCGAAGCGGGCCGCCCCGCGCCGCATCTGCCGCGCGAAGTGCTCGCCGCGCTGGCCGCCCACGAGTGGCCCGGCAACGTGCGCGAGCTCGAGAACGAGATGCGCCGGCTGGTCGTGCTGGCCTCCGAGGACGTGCGCCTCGAGCACCTCTCGCAGACCGTGATCGAACGTCGCGCGCCGCTCTTGGGCGCGAGCAACGGCGCGCGCGGCGAGCCCGGCGGTTCGATCCGCGACGCGGTCGCCGATCTCGAGAAGCGCTCGATCGAAGCGGCGCTGGCGTCCTGCGAAGGCAACAAGAGCCGCGCGGCCAAGTTGCTCGGCATCTCGCGCTTCGCGCTGCAGCGCAAGCTCGACAAGTACGGCCTCGCCAGCGCGGAAGAGCCCGCGCCCGAAGAGGATCTCGAGGCCCAGGAGCCGGCGTAGCGCGTGACTGGGGCGGTGACGCTCGGGCGCGGCGCAGTGCGGGGCGCTATCTTGCGCCGCCCATGACCTCCCCGACCTCTCAGTTGCGCCGCGCGGCGCCTCCGACCGCCGTGCTCGGCATCGTCGGCGGCGGGCAGCTCGCCAAGATGACCGCGCAGGCCGCGACGCGGTTGGGGCTCGAGGTGGCGGTGCTCGAACGCGCGAGTGAGTTCCCTGCGCAAGCGCTGGACACGCGCTCGAGCGTGGGGGACTGGAACGACGCTGGCGCGCTGATCGAGTTCGCGCGCGGCGTCGACGTGGTGACGCTCGAGAACGAGTTCGTCGACGCGCGCGCGCTGCACGCGCTCGAAGCCGCGGGCCACGCGCTCTACCCGACGGCGACGATGATCGAGCTGGTGCAGGACAAGCTGCGCCAGAAGGAAGTGCTGCGCGCGGCGGGACTGCCGGTGGCGGACTTCCGCGCGGTGGAGTCGCCGGCCGAGGTGGAGCTCGCCGCCCGCGAGTTCGGCTGGCCGCTGGTGCTCAAGAAGCGCCGCAACGCCTACGACGGCAAGGGCAACGCGACCGTGCGCACGGCCGCCGATGTCGCTCGCGCGTGGAGCGAACTGGGCGGCGCGCCGGGGGCTTTCTACGTCGAGCGCTTCGTGCCGTTCGAGCGCGAGCTGGCCGTGATGGTCGCGCGCGGGCGCGACGGCGCCAGCGTGAGCTATCCGACGGTCGAGACGATCAATCGCGAGCACGTGTGCCGCGTGGTGCTCGCCCCCGCGCCCGTCGACGCGCGCGCCTCGGCCGAAGCGCAGCGCATCGCGCGCGCGGCCGCCGAGTCGGTCGGCGCCGTGGGCTCGTTCGGGGTCGAGATGTTCCACCTCGCCAGCGGAGAGTTGCTGGTCAACGAACTCGCGCCGCGCGTGCACAACACCGGCCACTACACGATCGAAGCCTGCGACTCGTCGCAGTTCGACAACCACGTGCGCGCCGTGATGGGCTGGCCGCTGGGCTCGCCGCGCATGCACGTCGGCGCGGCCTGCATGGTCAACCTGCTGGGCGTCGGGCCGGGTTCCGGCGAGCCGCTCGGGCTCGCCAGCGCGCTCGCCGTTCCGGGCGCGCACATCCACGTCTACGGCAAGCTCAGCTCCAGTCGCGGCCGCAAGATGGGCCACGTCACCGCGCTGGGCGAGTCCCTCGAGAGCGCGCGCGCCACCGCCGAGCGCGCCGCCGACCTGATCCGCTTCGGCGAGAGCCAACCGTCATGAACGACAAGAGCACGGCCGCGCCGCAGGTGGGCGTGATCATGGGCAGCGATTCGGACGCCGCCACGATGAAGGCCGCCTGCGCGGCGCTCGAGGAGTTCGGCGTGAGCTTCGAAGCGCGGGTCGTCAGCGCGCACCGCACGCCGCTCGACATGGTCGAGTACGGCTCGAGCGCCGCCTCGCGCGGCCTCAAGGTGATCATCGCGGGCGCCGGCGGAGCTGCGCACCTGCCCGGCATGGTCGCGAGCCTCACGGCGCTGCCCGTGATCGGCGTGCCGGTCGAGTCGCACGCGCTGCGCGGCGTCGATTCGCTGCACTCGATCGTGCAGATGCCGGCGGGTGTTCCCGTGGCGACGGTCGGCATCGGCAACGCGCGCAACGCGGGCCTGCTCGCCGTGCGCATCCTCGCTGCGCACGACTCGAAGTTGCGCGAGCGCGTCGAAGCCTGGCAGAAGGCCATGGCTGTCGAGTCGCGCGCCAAGAACGCGGCGCTGGGCGAGAAGCTGCGCTGAGCGAGCGCGGCGCGCGCTACTCGCGCAGCACGAACTCGAGCGCGTTGGAGAGGTTCGTGGCCTTCGGCGCGGGCGGGTCGCGGTACCAGCACTGCATCCAGATCACGTCCCCCGGCGCGAACGGCGAGCCGACGGCGCCGAAGTGCGTCGAGCGGAACGCGTTCCAGTCGGAGCTGATCAGCCCGTTGCAGGCCGCGAACGCGCCGTTCGAATTCGCGGTGGGCAGCCGGCCCAGCGGCGGCGCCACGCACAGCCAACTGGTCGCGCCCGGCGCTGCAGTCCACGGAACGGCGGTGGGCCCGCTCGCTGAGTAGAAGAGCATCCCGAGCTTCTGACCTTCGAGCCCGAGCGCCGAGATGACGAACCCGCTGGACGCGCTCGCGCTGGGCGTGCCCGACGCGATGAGCGTCGGCGTGCAGCCGTTCGAACTCGTGCCGGACGTGCAGTACAGCACCGGCGGGGGGGCGAACTCGAAGGCGAAGCCCGCTCCGGCCTGCGGCGCGAGGTCGTTGTGCGGGTCGGACTGGGGACCGACGGACGCGCTGTCTTCGTCGGGCGCGCCCACGCTCGCGAGGCCGCCCCACAGTGCGACCGCCGCGCCGAAGTGATCGTCAGCGCCGGCGTTGAGCGCCTTGAGATAGGCCGCGTGCGCCCAGGTCGAGCCAATGCGCGTGAACAGGTACGCCGCGCCCGCGTCGGCGGCGCTCTCGTCGAAGGGGTTGCAGTTCACGCACGTAGCGCCGCTGTTCTCGCGCGGTGCGCCGACCAGCAGCGCCCCGCCGTGCATCGCGAGCGACGCGCCGAACCCGTCGAGCACATCGGTGTTCGAGGCCTTCAAGTACGCCGCTGGCGTCCAGTCGCCGCCCGCGCCGCGCGCGAACACGAACACCGCGCCCGAGTCGCTCCGTCCCTCGTCGGTTTGCGAGCCGTTGACTCCGGTGGCGGAGCTGTCCTCGAACGGCGCGCTCACCGCGAGCCAATCGCCGCTGATCGTCACCGCGGCGCCGAACTCGTCCCACGCGGTCGGGTGCGCGGCTTTGAGGAACGCCACTTCGCTCCAGCCCGATGCCGCGCGCTCGAAGACGTACGCCGCGCCTGAGCCGACGGCGCCGAAATCCGGAGTTCCGCTCCACGGACCGGACGAGTGGTCATCGCCGCTCGCGCCGATCACGAGGCGATCGCCGTCGAGCGCGACGGCGCCGCCGAACGTGGAGTAGCTCCACGGATTCGACGGCTTGACGAAGGCCTGTTGAGTCCACGCGCCGCCCGAGCGCTGGAACACGTACGCCGCTCCCGAGTCCGTCTTGGAGTTGTCTCCGCCCGGCGCGCCGACCCCACCGACGCCGCCGTCCTCGTGCGGCGCGCCGACGACGATCGTGTCGCCGCTGATCGCGACGGAGGCGCCGAACGCGTCGCCCGACTGTGTGTTCGAGGCCTTCAAGTAGGCCTGCAGCGACCAGGTCCCGGCGCTGCGCACGAACACGTACGCGGCGCCTGATCCGTTCGCTCCGTCGTCCTGGGCGGCGCCGCCGACGCCGACCGCGCTCGAGTCCTCGCCCGGCGCGCCGACCACCAGGGTGTCGCCGTCGATCGCCACCGCGGCGCCGAACTGGTCGTTGGCATCGCTCGCGTGCGACTTGAGGAGCGCCTGCTGCGTCCAGGCGCCGTTCGAGCGCACGTACACGTAGACCGCGCCGCTGTTCGGGGCCGAGTCGTCGTCCGGGTCGAACCCAAATCCATTCGCGCGACTGGCCTCGCCGGGCGCGCCGACGGCGAGCGTGTCGCCCGAGAGCGCGACGCTCGCGGCGAAGCGATCGCCGGCGTCGGTGTTGGAGGCCTTGAGGTAGCCGGATGGGTTCGTCTGGGCCGCGGGGAACGCGCTGATCAGGACGAGTGCGAGGAGTTGCATGGGTGACTCGCGAGCGAGGGGCCGTGTCCGCGGGGGCGAGCGTAACTCGCGCGCGGCGATGCGGGGGCGCGCTCCTCGGCGGTGTCGTTAGGATCGCGAGCGCGATGAAGCTCAAGCTCACTCTCCTGTGCGTCGCGGTGCTGCTCACCGGCGCGTTGCACGCGGACACCTTCGTGATGAAGGACGGTCGGCGCATCGAGGGCAAACTCGAGAAGGAGACGGCGGACGCCTACGTCGTGCAGACGGCCGTGGGACAGCTCGAGCTCAAGAAGAGCGACGTGCAGGAGCGCGTGAAGGGCCTCACGCCGCGCGAGGAGTACGCCGCGCGCGAGAAGCTGGCCAAGACGGCGGAGGACTTCTTCCAGTTGGGCGAGTACGCCTCACAGAAGAGGCTCAAGCCGCTCGCGACCAAGGCCTACGAGCGCGCGGTCGCGCTCGATGCGAACCACGCTGGCGCGCACACGGCGCTCGGACACGTGCAGTACAAGGGCGAGTGGATGACGCCGGCGGAGCGCGACGTCCGTCAGGCGCGCGACGAGGAAGCGGAGATGCTCGCGCGCGGGCTGGTGCGCTGGAAGGAACGCTGGGTCACGCCCGACGAGAAGTCCAAGCTCGAGCAAGGGCTCGAACAGCGCGGCGGCAAGTGGATGAGCGCCGATGCAGCCAAGCGCTTCGACGGACTCGAGAAGGCGGGCGAGGAGTGGTACCCGCGCGGCGAGGCGCTCGCGCGCCAGGGCGTGCTCGCGGTCGAGAAGCTGCTCGGCAAGCCGCTCGCACTGCACGTAACGGCTCAGGCCGTGATCGCAGGCGATTGGGACGCGCGCGTGCTGGAGACGACCGGCGAGCACGTGGTCGGCGCGCGCGAGTGGTTCGACCAGCTCTACCGCGTCGAGCCGGGCTTGAAGCTGCTGGGCGGACGCCTGGCCGAGTTCTACCTCTGGAATCGCGACAGCGAGCCGTACAAGAACACGGTCGAGCACTTCGCCGCGCTCACGCACACGGTCACGCCGGAGTGGGCGCCGGTGGTCAAGGAGCGCCACGGCTTCGTGTGGATCGATCCGTACGCGTGCTCGTCGGCGCGCGTGTGGAACAGGCCCGACGACGATCTGGTCGGCCACTGCATCCACCACTGGGGGCACATGCTCGTCGGGCGGCTGGGCTATGACGGCCGGCTGCTGCCGCCCTGGTACGACGAGGGCTTCGCGAGCCTGACGGAGTTCCGCCGCTTCCAGCGCAACGCCGTGTTCTGCCGCGCCGCGGCGACGATCGTCGGCACGACGGGAACGAGCGCGAAGAAGTCGGCGGCGAGCTTCAACTTCGATCCCGCGCTGTTCCGCGAGGGCGAGTGGCCCGCGACGCTGCGCAAGGCGCTCGAGGCCAAGGCCGTGCCGAGCTTCGACCGACTCGCGCAGCTCGACCTGGGTCAGCTCGAGTTGCTCGACATCGCCTGCGGCATGGCGATTTGCTGGTGGATGGAGGACAAGGGCGACGGCGCGCTCGCGAAGTTCCACGCCGAGCTGCGCAAGACGCAGCCCAAGGCGCCCGACCGCGTGATCCTCGACGTGCGCGTGCGTCAGGCTCAGTACGACGCGGCCTTCGGCGCGGCCATGGGCATGAACTGGCGCGACGCCGATGCGGCGTGGCGAGCCTGGTTCGTGTCGCGTTGAGCGCTCCGTTAGCTTAGAGGGCCGTGGCGATGGACTCCCAAGGCGCGCAACGCAGCGCAGCGCTGCCGGAAATCCCCGGGTACCGGCTCGAAGCGGTGATCGGTCGCGGCTCGACCGGCACGGTCTACCGCGCGGTGCAGCTCGCCGTGCAGCGCAAGGTCGCGCTCAAGATCCTGCACCCCGAGCTCGCGGCGCGCGGCCGCGCGATCCGACGCCTCCAGCGCGAAGCGCGCACGACGGCGAAGCTGTCGCACCCCGGCATCGTCTCGGCCATCGACATGGGCCACATCGGCAGCCTGTGGTGGTACGCCATGGAGCTGGTCGAGGGGCCGTCGCTGGCCGCGAAGCTGCGCAAGGACGGCGCGCTCTCCGAACGCGACGCGCTGCGGCTGTTCATCCCGTTGTGCGAAGCGCTCGAGCACGCCTACGAGCAGGGCGTCGTGCACCGCGACCTCAAGCCCGGCAACATCCTGATCGACCTCAGCGGTCGCGCGCGCATCGTCGACCTGGGGCTGGCCTTCGCGGAGGACGATCCGTCGCTGACGGGGCACGGCGGCACGCTCGGGACTCCGCACTACATCTCGCCCGAGCAGGCGCGCGACCCCAAGAGCGCCGACGTGCGCAGCGACATCTGGTCGATGGGCGCGACGCTGTTCCACTGCCTGTGCGGCCGTCCGCCGTTCGCGGGCGAGAGCGTGGGAGAGATCCTCTCCGGCGTCTTGTACTCGCCGATGCCCGACCCGACGCAGTTCGCGCCCGAGCTGTCGAAGGGACTGCAGCTCGTGCTGCGCAAGTGCCTGACGCGCGATCCCGCGCGCCGCTACCAGACGCCGCGCGAGCTGCGCGAGGACCTCGAGGCGCTGCGCGAGCGCCGCGCGGTGAGCGTCAAGCGCGATCAACTCGATCCGCTGCTCGGCGAGCGCGAGCGCCGCAGGCGTCTGTTGTGGGGGAGCGCCGCGCTCTTGAGCGTCGTCGGCGCCGTCGGTGCGGGCGTGTACTTCACCCGTGCGGAGGACTCCACGCTCGCCACCGAAGACGAGTCTCGGCCCGCCGCGGAGTTCACGGCGCTGGATCCGATCGCGGAACGCTTCGAACGCGGACCCAAGGAGCTGGGGCCGTGCCTGGCGGCCTTGGATTCGCTGGCCGGCTCGATTCCGAGCACGCACGCCGCGCGCGCGGATGCGCTCAACGCGCGCGTTCGTCAGAGCTTCGCCTCCGCGCTGCAGGGCGCGCACGCCGGCTTCCTGCGCGAACTCGATCGCCTGCGCCACGAGCGGCGCGACCTGGTCGGCGCGCTCGCGTTGGTCGAGGAAGGCTTCCCGCGGCGTTTGCGCGAGGAGTTGGGCCTGTCGGAGCGACAGCTCGACCAGCAGCGCGACAGTCTGGGCCTGCGCACGCTCGAGTCCGAGTTGCGCGCCGAGATCGCACGCCGCGTCGGTGAAATCGCGGCGCGCGTGGCGCGCGCGTACGAGCGGGACTGCGGCGAGCGCGCGCAGGAGCTCGAGTCGCGCGGGCAGTGGAGCCGCGCGCGCGAGCTGCGCGACGTGCGCGCGAGCGAGCTGCTCGGGCGCTTGCAGCTGTCGGTCGAGGGCTTGCCGACCGGGGAGCTCGAGGCCGCGCTCGAGCGCGTGCAGCGCGAGCACATCGACCGCGAGCTCGCGCTGGCCGACGCGCGCTGGACCGCCGACGATCTGGAGCGCGAAAGCGAGCTCGCGGCGCTCGAGCGGCAGTTGTGGGCGGAGCTCAAGCTGCGCAAGGTGACCGACGCCGCCGGTCGACTGCGCGCGCGCTGGCGCGAGCTGCTCGCGCGCGATCTGTTGAGCGAGGATCAGCTCCTGCCGCAGGTCAGCGACCGCGCGCGCACGACGCTCGAGCGCGCCGCTGGCGAGCTGTCGCGCACCGAGGCCGAGAACGATCGCGCCGACGCCGAGCTGGCGCTGCGCGACTTCCTGCCGGAGTTCGAGCGCGCCATCGCTTCGCGCGCCTTCGACGCCGCGCTCGCGTCGATCGACGAACAACTCGCGCGGCGGACCATGGCGCCGGTCATCGCGCGCCTGGAGGAGTTGCGTCTCGAGGCGACGATCCTCGACGGGATCATGCAGCGCGCCGCAGCGGAGATCGAACGCCTGGGCGAGACGCGCGCGCCGACGCGCCTGTGGCTCGGGCTCGAGCGCGAGGGCGTGATCGAGCAGGCGCACCTCCCGCTCGAGCGCGGCTTCCGCTTCGTGACGGCGGACAACGGCGTGGGCGTGCTGCTCGCGCTGCGTCCGCTGGACGGCAAGTCCTTCGAGCTCCTCTCGCGCTTGGACATCGAGCGGCTCGCCGGGCTGGCCTCGGAGCGACCCGATCCCGACGCGCGTCTGCAGGCCGCGCTGCTGCGTGAACGCACCGGCGCGATCGACGCTGCGCTCGAGCTCTGGCCTCTGCCGCCGCCGACCGCGCCGCACTGGGCCGGAGTGTGGCGCGACCTCAACGAGCGTCTCGAACTCGCGCGCGCCGATCGCTCGCGCGAGCTGCAGGAGCGGCGGCGCGCGGCGAACGAGCTCTTGTTCCTGGTTCGGCGCGCGGCGCAGAACAACGAGACCGCGACCTCGCGTCGCCAGCTCGAGCACATCGACACGCTGCTGCGCGAGTACGCCGACGTCGAGGACGTGAAGGGCGACGCCGCGTGGCTGCGCCAGCGCCGCGAGGAGTTGCAGCGCGGACCGGGCGCCGTGGACGCGGACATGTTCCGCGCGGCGTACGGCCCGAACTCCGTCGAGATGCTCGACAGCCGCCGCGTGGCGCTGCGCTTCGTGCTCGACTCCGATTACCGCGGCCAGTTCCAGCGCAATCAATGGCAGGCGGACGTGCGCGGTTGGACTCCGGCGCGCGCGTACGCGCCCGAGGACCTCGAGACCGCCGCGCTGTGGCCTTCGTTGTCGTTGCGCCCGCCGCTCGACGTCGAGCAGGCGCTCGAGCTCGATCTCGCGTTCGAACAGCCGGCCGACGCCGGGCCGCCGCGCTTGCTCGCGATCAGCCTGGCCGGCGTGCACGTGGTGTTCGCGGGCGCCAGCGACGACGGCGGGAGCGCGCGCTACGCCATCGTCAGCGGAGCGACGAGCGAGCTTCGCACTTGCGTCCAGGGCTTGCTCGCTCGCGCGCGCGGCGTCGGGACGAGCTTCAAGGGGCTGAGCAAGGGCGCGCGGCACCAACTGCACATCGAGCTGCGTCAGGGGCGCGGCAAGGTCGAACTCTCGCTCGACGGCGAGCGCCTCGACAGCCGCGCCGTGCTGCGGCCCGATCCCGCTTCGGCCAGCCTCGAGGACCGCGTGCTCGTGATCCGCAGCTTCGAGCGCTTGCGCCTGCTCGAGGTCACGCTGCGCGGCTCATACTGAGCGTTCGCGCGACTCGCGGGAGGCGACGCGCTCGGCGATGCGCAGGGCTGCGTCGCAGCGCTCGACGCCGATGCACGCGCGCGTCGCGTTCAGCACCTGCCGCACGTCGTGGGGCTGGGCGCCGCAGCGGAGCGCGCCGCGCACGTGACTGACCAGTTGTCGCTCCTGTCCGAGCGCCGCCAGCGCGCACACGGCGAGCAGCTCGCGTTCGGCGGCGCTCAACCCCGGTCGCGAGAGGATGCGTCCGTAGGCGTGCCCCTCGATCCAGCGCGCGAAGTCGGGGTGGCCGCGTTCGAGGAACGCGCGCACGCGCGGCGCGTGCTCCGCGTAGATGCGCTCGAACAACTCGCGGCCGCGCGCAGGCTGCTCGTCCTCGGCGAGCGCTTCACCTGGCTCTAGCGCGCCGAGCCCTCCGGCTTCCTCGAGCACGTCGAGCGCTTCGACGACCCGCGGGAAGCCGGCGAACACGTGCGCTTGAAGCAAAGCCTCGCGCCAGCCGCGGTCGGGCTCTCCGCTCGGCGCGCTGAGGCGCACGTCGCGCAGGCCCTGCCAGTCGCCGACGACGATCGTCGTGAACAGGCGCGCCAGTCGTTCGAGCTTGCTCGCCGCGGCGCCCATCAACGCGTCGCGAAGGTCTGGCCCATGCGCACGGCGGCGCCGACCGAGAGTTGCGGTCGCCACGCGCGGCCCTGCGGCGGCACGACCAGGATCACGGTGGAGCCGAGCTCGAAGCGCGCGAGTTCGTCGCCGCGCGCGAGCGGGCGGGGAGCGCCGAGTCGTCCTTCCGCGCTGGGCTCGACGCCCACGACGCGGATGCGACCCACGTTGAGCGCGCCGACCATCACGAGGAACAGCGGTCCATCGTCGCCCTCCAGCCGCATCACGACGCGCTCGTTCACCGAGAACACCTTGGGGCGCGCGAGCAGCACCTTGGGCGCGACCGAATAGCGCGCGCCCGGCAGCCACCGCGCTTCGACGAGTCGCGCGTCGAGCGGCGCGTGCACGCGGTGGTAGTCGCGCGGCGAGAGGTAGATGGTCCAGGCCTGACCGCCTTCGAGTTCGACTTCGGCGCCGACGCCGCCGAGCAGCTCGCGCACCGAGTACGGCCGACCCTTGGCCTGCAGGATCGTGTCCCGCTCGATGTGGTCGAGCGACTGCACCGCGCCGTCGCAGGGCGCGGGGAACTCATCGCTCCCGCGCGCGAAGGGCCGCGCGCCGTCGCGCAGTCGGCGCACGAAGAACGACGCGAAGCTGGGGTGCTCGGCCAGCTCCAGGCGCACCTCGCCGAGCTCGACCCGGTAGGCGCGCGAGTAGGCGCGATAGATCGGAGCGCGCAGCGGGCGCGGGATGCGACGGTCGGAGAGCCAACCGACGCCGAGCGAGAGCGCGCGCTGGAACGGCGTGGCCGGCGGGGGAGAGAGAGGCGGTGTGGAACTCAAGCGCCGCCCATGCTCGGAAGCGCGAGGCCCCTCGCGCAACCCTGCTGTCGAGGCTCAGCCGCCGCCGCGACCGCCGCGACGACCCGAGTCGCCGCCGCCAGTCGAGCCGCCGCCGCCCGGCGAACCGCCCGGGCCGCCGCCGAATCCGCCGAACCCGCCGAAGCCTCCGAAGTCACGTTGCTGGCGTTGGTACTCGAGGATGCGGCTGCCGATGTTGTCGCCGAAGGCGGTCTTGATCTCCGACTCGGCCCACGTTCGGTAGTCATCGAAGCTCTGACGCATCGTGTCGCGGTCGAAGCTCGCTCCGTCGCGCATGGGGCGGAACAGCTCGTCGCGCTTGTCGCCCGCGACCACGTAGAAGTCCGCCAAGCGGCGTTCGTCGCCGGCGCCCAGTCCCAACTCCTTCGCGGTTCGAGCGGCCATGTCGTCGGCTGCTTTGCGCTGGCGCTCCTTGCGCTCGGCCTCGCGCTTGTCCTGCTCGGCTTTGCGCTGGTCCTCGAGCACCTTGACGATCGCGTCGCGCTGGATGTCGGCGAGCGCTTCCGGCGTCGGGGCCTGCGAGGCGCTCTCGGCGACGGGGGCGACGGCCGCGCGCGCGCGATCAGAGCTCAAGGCTGCCAGTTCGCCCTCGAGCATGTCGACGCGGCGCTGCAGCGTCGCGAGATCCGCGGCCTGCGCATCGGCAGTGAGCTGCGCTTGCGCTAGCGCCGCGCGGTCGGCGTCGGACTCGGCGGCGACGTTGCGCGCGCCCGCGGGACCTGCTGCGACGAATTCACTCGTCGCGCTCGGGCGATCTCCGAGCGTGAGGACGGCGACTGCGGCGCCGACGAAGCCTGAGATGGCTCCTGCGGCTGCGAAGGCGAGTGCGGATGACTTCATCGGTGCTTTCCTGAGGTCGTGATCGACCGGCGGCAGACAAGTGCGGGGCGAGGCGCGAACGGTCCGCGCTCGAACCCGCTCCTACGCACGTGGTTCCTCGAATGATTCGGCTTCTGGCTTGCGCCACAAGACGCGACACTGCGACGACGATAACCCGGCTTGGGAACCTTCAGAGCTACTTGCGACATGCACACCGCCAACAGTGAAGAACTCGACCTCGTGCGCGATCTGGCGCGCGAGTTCACCGACAACGAGATCCGTCCGCGCGCCGCCGAGATCGAGCGCACGCACCAGGTGCCGCGCGAGTTGCTCGACAAGCTGGCCGAAGTGGGCTTGATGGGCGTTGCGATCCCCGAGGAGTACGGCGGATCCGGGCTCGGAGAGACGGGCTTGTGCGTGGTGATGGAGGAACTCACGCGCGGCGACTTCGCCGTGGCGGTGACCTACGGCGCGCACGCGTCGATCGGCGCGATGAGCGTGCTCGTCGGCGGGACCGAGGAGCAGAAGGCGCGCTGGTTGCCCGACATGGCGCAGGGGCGGATCCTCGGCGCGTACGCGCTCTCGGAAGCCAACGCCGGCTCCGATCCCGCGGCGATGACGACCACCGCCACGCTCGAGGGCAGCGACTGGATCCTCAACGGCGAGAAGGTCTGGATCACCAGCGGCGACATCGCCGACCTCGTCACCGTGTACGCGATCACCGATCGCGCGAAGAAGGCGCGCGGCGGCATCACCGCCTTCCTCGTGCCGTCCGGCGCGAAGGGCTTCAGCGTCGGCAAGCGCGAAGAGAAGATGGGCCAGCGCGGCTCGAGCACCGTGACGCTGGCCTTCGAGAACTTGCGTCTGTCCGACGAGTTCCGCCTCGGCGAAGTCGGCGACGGCTTCCGCATCGCGATGGCCACGCTCGACCGCGGACGCCTCGCGCTGTCGGCGAACTGTCTGGGCTGCGCGAAGGAGGCGCACGCGCTCTCGACGAACTACGCCAACCAACGCGAGACCTTCGGCAAGCGCCTGGGCGAACACCAGGCGATCGGCTTCATGCTGGCCGACAGCGCGACGGACATCTACGCGATGGAGTCGCTCGTCTACCGCACCGCGCGCATGTGCGACAGCGGCGAACCGTTCAGTCGCGAGTCGGCGATGACCAAGCTCTTCGCGAGCGAAGCGCTCGACCGCGTGGTCGACCGCGCCGTGCAGATCCACGGCGGCATGGGCTACTCGTCGGAGTACGTGATCGAGAAGCTCTACCGCGACGCGCGCGTGACGCGCATCTACGAAGGCACGAGCGAAGTGCAGCGCATCGTGATCGCGCGCGACGTGCTCAAGCGCGGGTCGTAGGCCCCGCCGAGGGGAACTCCGAACAGTCGGCGTCGCGGCGGGGCGATTGCTTGCGCGCTGCGACTCGCCGCCAACTCGCTGCGATCGGTTGCGCTTGCTGCGCGGACGCCAGCTCCCTTCGGAGGATCTCATGCGGTTTGTTGTTTCCGTGGCTCTCGCCGCCGCGGCCTTTGCGGCGCTCGTTCGAGCCCAGCTCCCGCAACCGTATTGCACGGCAGGCCTGTCCTCGAACTTCTGCACGCCGTCGATCAGCGCCAATGCGTCGCCCGACACCGCGAACACCGCGGGCTGTGGGATCACCGAGAGCGGTGTGCCCGGACTGCGGCAAGGTCTCGTCTTCTACGGGATCGACAACAGCGGATTCACGCCGAGCCCCTGGGGCGGCGCCTTGGGGAGCAGCTTCCTGTGCGTGAAGCCGCCGGTGGCGCGCCTGGGGCCGCCCCAGAGCAGCGGCGGCCTGGCCGGGACCTGCAACGGCGCTTACGTGATCGACTGGGACGCGTTCCAAAACGCGAACCCGACGGCGCTCGGCGCCCCCTGGAGCGCGTGGGACAAGGTGTTTGCGCAGTCGTGGTACCGCGATCCGCTGGCGCCCAAGACATCCCACCTCTCGAACGCGCTCGAGCTGACCGTGACGCCGCCCCGTCCGGTTCCGTGCGTGACGACGATTCCTGGAATGGTCGTGATCCCCGCGGGGACTTTTCAGATGGGCTCGGACGCGGCGAGTGGAGCGCCGTACCACAACAACCCGATCTCGCAGCCCGTCCACACAGTCACGATCAGCTCGTGCTTCTGGATGAGCGCGACCGAAGTCACGCAGGCGGAGTACTCCGCGCTGATGGGTCTGAATCCGTCGCAGTACTCCGGCGCGAACAAGCCCGTGGAGCGGGTGAGCTGGTTCGACGCGGTGGCCTACTGCGCTGTCTTGACGGCCCAGCAGTCAGCCTTGGGAAACGTACCGACGGGGTATCAGTACCGGCTCCCAACCGAGGCGGAGTGGGAGTACGCCTGTCGCGCGGGGACGTCCACGGAGTTCAACGTGGGTGCAGCGTTGTGGCGCCCAGACGCGATGGTGTCGTACTCGTGGCACTTGGGATGGGCCTGCTGGACATGGAACGGGCAGTATCCAGGGCCCGACCCGGTGTCCAGCTACGCTCCGAACGCGTGGGGTCTGTACGACATGCACGGCAACGTGTGGGAGTGGCGCCTCGATACTCACGCGAGCTACTCGCCCGGTGCGGTCACGGATCCATTCGTGAACGGCGGCCCCGGCCGCATCGTCCGCGGCGGCAGTTGGTACGACGCGTCGGACCGTGCTCGCTCCGGGAACCGAGAAGGTCAGGCTTCCGCTTACGTGTCCGACAGGCTCGGGTTCCGGGTTGTGCTCGCACCGATTCTCGTGCTGTAGGAAAGCGCGCCGCAGCCTGAGTCGGCGCCGGCGAGGAAGCCAGACGCCGCGGCGCCGCCCCAGCGAAGTCGTCGGAGGGTGACTTCGACGTGCGCCCCACGTCGGAAGTCGACACGCCCAAGGCCACCGTGGCGACGGGCGGCCGCGTCCGCGTCGACGGGCGGGTGGTGCGCCTGCGCTACAGCTCGGCAAGCCTCTCGAGCAGCAAGTCCGCGCGGGCCGCTACCGGCGAGATGCACGGCAACCGCTCCGTCCGGTATCCGCGCGAGGCGTACACGTCGAACACGGTCTGCTCGATCAGGCGCGCGCGTTCGAGGCTCGAGACGCGGCCGGTCTCCTTGCGCGACGAGAAGGGCAACACGAGCTCGCACACCGCGACGTAGTCGTAGCGCACGTGGGGGAGGCTCTCGAACAGCTCGCGCGGCGGCGCCTGACCCGCGATCTGGCAGTAGGCGAGCCCGTCCAACAGTCCGCGGTCGTGGAAGCACAGCTCGCCCGGCGAGACCGGGGCGGCTCGCTCCAACTCGACCTGCATGCGCGCGATGCGGGCCTGGAACTCGTCGACGTTGGCCTGTCGCCAGGCGCGCGCCCCGTCGGGGCCCAGCTCGCGCACGAGCGCGGCGATGCACTCGATGGCGGCTTCCTTGACCACGCGGTGGCCTCGGCGCTCGAATTCGCGGGCCAGGGAGGTCTTGCCCGCGTGGGGCCCGCCAGTGAGCACGATGCGCATCGCGTGGGGGAGGCGAAGGGCGCGGGATGGTAGCGGCTGAACGCCGACTGCGCCGGCCTCAAAATTGACAGCCGCGCGGGGCTCCTTATCATCTTGCCCCCCTCGCTCCGTCCGGGCCCCGCGGCGTCGTTTTCGTCGACGCCGTCGCGCCCGGCGCAGTTCGTACTCCGCCCCCTCAGCGCGTTCTGCGCCCGACTCCGCCGTCCCCACGCCTGCCATGGCCCGTCCCGACACCGTCATCGTCCTCGCTGCGGGCCAGGGAACCCGCATGAAGACGGGCTGGGCCAAGGTGATGGCGCCGCTCTGCGGTCGGCCCTTGATCGCGTGGGTGCTGGATCAGGCGCTGGCGCTCGAGCCGCGCCGCGTGCTCGTGGTCGTCGGCTACCGCGCGGACGAAGTGCGCAAGGCGGTCGAGAAGCACCCCGCAGGCGGCGCCACGATCGAGTGCGTGCTCCAAGAGGAGCAGCGCGGCACCGGCCACGCCGTGCAGTGCTGCCTGCCGCAGCTCGCCGACGCGAAGGGTCCGGTCGTGCTGCTCTACGGCGACATGCCGTTGCTCTCGAGCGCCAGCCTGACGCGGCTGTGCGACGAGCAAGGCGCGAGCGCCGGCGGCATGGCGCTGCTGACCTCGCGTCCGCACGATCCGCGCGGCTTCGGCCGCATCGTTCGCGGCGCGGACGGCGCCGTGCAGCGCATCGTCGAGGAGAAGGACGCCGATCTCGCCACGCGCGCGATCGAAGAGGTCAACCTCGGCGTGTACTGCTTCGACGCGGGGCTTCTGCGCGAGGCGCTTCCCGCGCTCCAGCCCAACAACGCGCAGCGCGAGCTCTACGTCACCGACGTCGTCGCGCACTTCGTCGGCGCCCGCCGCAACGTGCGCGCGGTCGAGGTCGAGAACGAGCTCGAGGCGATCGGCATCAACACGCTCAAGCACCTGTCCGAGGCGCGCGTCGCGGCGCAGGAGCGCATCCTCGAGGAGCACCTCGCGCGCGGCGTGTACATCGAGGATCCGGCCACGACCTACATCGACCACGGCGTGGCGATCGGGGTCGGCACGATCATCGAACCGTGCTGCGTGATCCGCGCCGGGGCCGTGATCGGCGCGGGCTGCCACGTGGGCCCGTTCGCGCACATCGGGCCCGACACGACGCTCGAGGACGGCGCGGAGATCGGCAACTTCGTCGAGACCAAGCGCTCGCGCATCGGCGCGAAGACCAAGGCCAAGCACCTCGCCTACATCGGCGACGGGCGCATCGGCGCGCGCTGCAACATCGGCGCGGGGACGATCTTCGCCAACTACGACGGCAAGAAGAAGAGCATCACCACGGTGCACGACGGCGCATTCGTCGGCTCGGGCTCGGTGCTCGTCGCGCCGTGTGAGATCGGCGCGGGCGCGTACACCGGCGCTGGCGCGGTCGTGACGCGCAACTCGAAGCTCGAGCCGGGCGCGGTGTGGGTCGGCGTGCCGGCGCGACAACTGCGCGCGGCTCAGAGTGGATCCACGGACGTCCGCAAGGACACGAACAAGGCCTGAGCCGGAGACCCGCGACGTGCAGATGACCGACCGCATCGTGTTGATCGCCGGCACCGCTCACCCCGAGCTGGCGCGAGCCATCGGCCAGCACCTCGACCTGCCCGTTGCGAACGCCCACATCGGGCGCTTCCCCGACGGCGAGATCGACATCAAGGTCTACGACGACATCCGCGGCGGCGACGTGTTCGTGATCCAGCCGACCTGCCCGCCGGTCAACGAGAACTGGATCGAGCTCCTGCTGCTGCTCGACACGCTGCGCCGCGCGAGCGCCGGTCGCATCACGGCGGTGATGCCGTACTACGGCTACGCGCGCAAGGACCGCAAGGACGAAGGGCGCGTGCCGATCAGCGCCAAGGTCGTCGCCAACACGCTCGTCAGCGCCGGCTGCAATCGGTTGCTCACGATCGACATGCACGCGGCGCAGATCCAGGGCTTCTTCGACATCCCGGTCGACCACCTCTACGCGCGGCCGGTGCTGATGAGCGCGGTCAAGCGCCTCAACATCGAGAACCCGGTGGTCGTCACGCCCGACGTCGGCGGCATCAAGATGGCGCGCGCGTGGGCCAAAACGCTCAACGCGGATCTCGCCATCGTCGACAAGCGCCGCATCTCCGGTTCGGAGATCGCCATCGAGCACATCATCGGCAGCGTCGAAGGGCGCAACGTGATCATCGTCGACGACATGATCTCGACCGGCGGTTCGATCTCCGAGGCCGCCGGCGTCGCTCGACGTCACGGCGCCAAGGCGATCGCGCTGGCCGCGTCGCACGCCGTGTTCTGCGGCCCGGCCGTGGCGCGCTTGGACGGCTGCCCGGCCGACAAGATCCTGGTCACCGACAGCATCCCGCGCCGCGGCGACAGTCCGCGGCAACTCGAGGTCGTCTCCGTGGCGCCGCTGATCGCGCGCGCCATCCGCAACATCCACCGCTGCGAATCCGTCAGCTCGTTGTTCGAGGAAGTCTCATGAGCAAGTCCGCCCAATCCACGACCGCCACCCTCAAGGCCCAAACGCGCACCAAGCTCGGATCGCGCGCCAGCGCCGCCCTGCGTTCGCAGGGTCTCATCCCGGCTTCGATCGAGTGGCTGGCCGAGCGCCCGCACTTGAACGTCGCGGTCGACGAGGCCGAGTTCCTGGCCTCCCGCCGCAAGCACCAGCACGTCTACCAGCTCCAGCTCGACAGCGGCGTCGAGACGACGATCGTCCGCGAGCTGCAGTGGGACGTGTTCGGCGACCACATCGCGCACATCGAGTTCCGCCGCGTCGACCTCAACAAGAAGACCGAGGTCGACGTCGACCTGCACTTCGTCGGGCACCCCAAGGGCGTGCTCAACCAGCTCGTCACGCACGTCAAGGTGCTGGCGCTGCCGACCGAGATCCCCGACGAGCTCGAAGTCGTCGTGGCCGATCTCGAGCCCGGCACGTCGGTCACCGCCGGCCAGATCAAGCTGCCCGAGGGCGTGGAACTCGTGACGCCGCCGCAGGTCACCGTCGCGCGCATCAGCGAGATCAAGGTCGAGGTGATTGAAGCCGCCCCGGCCGAGGCCGCCGCTGCCGCTCCCGCCGCCGCGGCTGCTGCGCCGGCCGCCGACAAGAAGGACGCTGGCAAGGACAAGAAGTAGGCCGGGCCGGCCCTCCGCGCCCGCGACCGATCGCCGCGCCCGGACGTCGCTGTCCGGCGCCGATGCGATCGGGCGCGGGTTGCGCGCGGCGCCGGGCTCCCTACAATCTTCGCCCCGCTGTTCGCCCGGCCGCGCGCCGGAGCGGAACCGAGCGGACACAACTTGCTCGGCGCGTTTGCGGCCCCGCCCTCGGCGTGGTTGCGCGCGGCCGGGAACCGACGCGGCGCGGCGCGCCCCGTCGTCGCAGTCGTTCAGCGTCGCCTCTGCTCGCGCAGGGGCGCCTCCGCACGACTGCGACACCGAGGAGCGCCGCGGTTCCATAGCCGCATCACACCGTTGGGTGCTTCGCACGCACAGCGCGCGATCCGCCCGCCACTCCATCGCCGGAACAGGCCCGGCACGTCGAAACGATCCGCAGCGAAAGCGAACTCGAACTCGAATGAAGCTCTACGAAGGCATGTTCCTCCTGGACAACCAGGCGGTGCGCGAGAACTGGGAGAAGGCCAAGGCCTCCGTCACCGATGCGCTCGCCAAGCACGGCGCGAAGGTGCTCACGGCGCGGCACTGGGAGGAGCGCAAGCTCGCCTACCCGATCAAGGGCCGCAATCGCGGTACCTACCTGCTGTGCTTCTTCGAGTGCGACGGCGAAGGTGTGAACCAGATGCGCCGTGACTTCGAACTCGACGAGCGCGTGCTGCGCTACCTGTTCGTGCGCGCGGATGCGCTGCCGCAGGGCGAGTTGGAGAAGGCCCAGGCCGAGGGGAGCGCGGAGTTCGCGCTGCCGACGCCGCCGGTCGACGAGCGCGTGTCCGCCGAACGCGCCGTCTTCGGAGAGTTCGCCGATCGCCCCGTGGTCGATCGCGCGCGTTCCTCGGCGCCGGCCCCCGACAGCGGCGATGCCGCCGAGGGCGAAGAAGAGTCCGTCGAAGCGCCCGCTGTGGGCGAAGGAGTTTGATCCATGGCCGACATCACACGCCGCAACGCCGGTCCGAGCGCGCTGGGCAGCCGCAACTGCGACGACCCGCGCATCGATTACAAGGAAGTCGCCTACCTGGCGAAGTTCCTCACGCCCCAGGCCAACATCTACTCGCGCAAGCGCACGGGCTTCTGCTCGCAGTGCCAGCGCGAGCTGAAGCAGGCCATCAAGCGTGCGCGTCACATGGGCCTGATGCCGTTCGTCGCCTGATCGGCGAAGTCCAACGGCTCCACACCCCCGCAACGCTCAACACCACAGAGGTCCGCCATGGCCAACATCGAAGTCCTTCTGCGCGAGAACGTGCAGCATCTGGGCAAGTGCGGCGACGTGGTCCGGGTTCGTCCTGGCTACGCCCGCAACTTCCTGTATCCCAACAACCTCGCCACCCTGGCGACGGATGAGAACAAGCGCCTGATGGCGCGCAAGCGCGTGCGCCTCGACGCCGAGGAGCGCAAGCGTGACGAAGAGATCGACGCGCGTGTCAACTCGCTGAACGGCATCGCGCTCGAGTGCGTGATGAAGGCCGACGACGGCGGGCACCTGTTCGGTTCGGTCAGCGCCGCCAGCGTGGTCGAACTGCTCGGACGCGTCGGTCGTTCGGTCGCGGAGAAGGACGTTCGTCTGGACGCGCCGATCAAGACCGTGGGGCTCCACGGCGTGAAGCTGCACGTCCACGGCGAGCGCTTCGCGGAGATCACCGTCAACGTCGTCAAGGAAGGCTGAGCGCGCGCGACGCCACGCGTCGCCGTCCGGCTGTCGAAGACGCGCCTGCGTCACAGCTTTCGGGCCCGAGCCCCACCAGGCTCGGGCCCGCTGTGTTTGACGCTCGCAACGCATCCGCGCTCCGAGCTTTCGCCGCTTCGCGCGGCTGGGTATCTTCCGCCGCCGCGGTTCACCCGCGGAGCGCGTTTTCTCGGGTCCGAACGACACGGAGGGGGAATGGACAACCAGACGCTGCCGGGACGGGTCCCTCCGCACAACGACGAGGCCGAGCGCGCCGTGCTCGGCGCCCTGCTGCTCGCGCCCGATCGCATCCCCGAGGTGTCGGAGGCGCTCGCCGCCGAGGACTTCTTCTCGCGCCAGCACGGGCTGCTGTTCGAGTCGTTGCTCGACCTCTACGCGCGCGGCGAGCCCATCGACTTCCTCACGCTCGGCGAAGCCCTGCGCGCGTCCGGCCGCTTCCAGGCCGTCGGCGGGGCCCAGGCGCTGACCGATCTGGCGCTGGCCGTCACGAGCGCCGCGCACGTCAACTTCCACGCGCGCATCGTGGCCGACAGCGCGACGCTGCGACGGCTGGCGGACAGCGCGACGGAGATCCTGGAGCAAGCCCTCGAGACGCGCCCCGACGGGGAGAGCGTGAAGCGCCTGCTCGACGAGAGCGAGTCGCGCATCTTCCAGTTGTCGCGGCGCACGCAACGCGAGGGCGCGGACTCGGTGCGCAGCGTGCTCGAGGAGACCTTCAAGATCATCGAGGCGCGCACCCATCGGGACACGGTGGGCCTCAAGACGGGCTACTACGAGCTCGACGAGAAGCTGTGCGGCCTCAACCGCGGCGACATGATCATCGTCGCGGCGCGCCCTTCGATGGGGAAGACCGCCTTCGCGCTCAACCTGATCGAAGGCGCGGCGATGCAGTTCGACGAGCGCCTCTCGCGCAAACCGACGGCGTTGCTGTTCAGCCTCGAGATGGGCAAGCAAGCCATCGTCCAGCGCATGTTGTGCTCGCGGGCGCGCGTCGACGCGCACAAGCTGCGCACCGGGCGCATCCCGGACGAGGACTACGGCGCGCTGATGGAAGCCGCGGGCGAGCTGGGCGAGTCGAACATCTTCATCGACGACACCCCGGGACTGTCGGTGATGGCGCTGCGCGGACGCGCGCGCCGCGTGAAGGCCAAGTACGGCTTGGACCTGATCGTCCTCGACTACCTGCAGCTCATGACGCACCCCAAGTCCGAGAGCCGCCAGCTCGAGATCAGCGAGATCTCGCGCTCGCTCAAGGCGCTGGCGCGCGAGCTCGACACGCCGGTGATCGCGCTGTCGCAGCTGTCTCGCGCGGTCGAAGGCAAGGATCGCAATCCGCGCGGCTGGCCGATGCTCTCCGACCTGCGCGAGTCGGGCTCGATCGAGCAGGACGCGGACATCGTGATGATGCTCTACCGCGAGGAGTACTACGCGGTGGGTGACGTGCCCGAGGAGGTCAAGGGCAAGGCGACCATCATCATCGCCAAGCACCGCAACGGTCCGACGGGCCAGATCGTGCTCAACTTCCGGCCGAACATCATGCGCTTCGAGAATCCCGCGCCGTCGGCGGCCGAACCGATCTATGCCTGAGCGCGTGGCACCGGCCCTCGCGCGAGGCTCGCTCGTGGCGGCGCTCTCGCTGGCGCTGCTCGGCGTCGTCGCGCGCGCGCAGACGATCCCGGGCGCGCCCGAGTCGGCGCCTGCGCGGCCGCAGGCCACGCTCCCGATCGTCAAGGCGATCGTGGTCGAGGGCCAGGAGCGCTACACGCCTGATCAGATCTCCGCCGTGCTCGGTCAGAAGATCGGTGCGCCGTTCGATCCGGTCGCGGCGGACGCCGGTCTCAAGCGACTGTGGGTGTCCTTCCGCGTCATTGCGCGCCTGTCCCGCGTCGACGTCGAAGGCGGTGTCGAGTTGCGCGTGTCGGTCCAGGAGCTCCCGGTCGACCGCGATCCGCGCTTCATCGGCAACATCGAGATCTCGGAGAAGAAGCTGCGCGAGTGGTCGCTCCTCGAGGACAAGGCGGAGCTGTACCTGCACGAGGCCGGCCGTGTGCGCCAGCGGTTGCTCGACGGCTACCGCAAGGAGGGCTTCTACTTCGCCGAGGTGAACGTCATCACCCGGCCCGCCAGCGCCGCCGGCGTGGCCCCTGACGTGATCTTCGAGATCCGCGAGGGCCCCAAGGTGCGCGTCGAGCGCTTCCTGATCCGCGGCGCGAGCTCGATGCCGGACTCGCGCTTCCTGTACTTCTTCAAGGACGGGATCTCGCACCTGGCGAGTCGCGAGCTGTGGGGGCCGACGCTGTTCAATTGGTTCGGCGAGCGCTTCGTCGAGGAGAAGCTCGAGGCGGACCTGCTCGCCATGCGCAACGTGTACCGCGACCGCGGCTGGCTCGACGCGCTGGTCGAACTCGAGCGGATGGAGTTCAACGAAGACCGCTCGCGCGTGAAGCTGCACGTGCGCGTCGACGAAGGGCCGCGCTACAAGGTCTCCGAGCTCTCGATCCGAGCGTTCGAGTGGGTGCGCGCCGCCGACGGCGCGGAGTCCCTGCGCGACGCCGAACTGCTGGCCTCGCAAGAGGAGCTGTTGGCGCTGTGCAAGCTCACCCCGGGCGCGTGGTTCGAGCGCAACACGCAAACCCGCGACGCGGCCGCGCTGCGCGAGCGCTACGACAAGCTCGGGCGCATCCAGCACGGAACGCTTCCGCGCACGATGAGCTGGAGCTTCCTCGATCCCGAGCTCGTGTTCGACCCGGTGGAGCACACCGTCAAGGTCACGTACCGCATTGCGCAGGGCGCCGAGGTGCGCGTGCGCGAGATCCTGTTCAACGGCGGCCAGCACACGCGCGACCGCGTCTTGCGGCGCGAGGTGTCCGTGAATCCCGGCGAACGCGCCAACCTGCGGGAGATCGAGCGCTCGCTCGCCCGCATCCAGGCCACGCGCTACTTCTCCGACGACTTCAACCGCGCCGCGCACCGCGATCCGTACTTCCGCTTCGTGCCCGTCGAGGGGCAGCCCGGGCTCGCGGACCTGGAGTTCGTGGTCGCCGAGGGGCGCGTGATCGACCTCAACATCGCCGGCGGCGTCGACAGCGACAACGGCGCGTTCGCGATCCTGACCTCCACGATGCGCAACTTCGACGTCACCGACGTGCCCGACTCGTGGGGCTCGTTGTTCACCGAGGTGTACCGCAAGGAGGCCTTCCACGGCGCGGGGCAGCTGGTGAACGTCGAGCTGGCGCCCGGCACGCGGGTCTCGCGCTTCCGCGTGAACTTCGTCGAGCCCGACATCTTCCGCACGCACCTGCGCCCGATCAGCTTCGAGATCGACCTGCGCAAGCAGCTCCAGCGCTTCACGACCCACGACGAGGACCGCTTCGAGAAGCGACTGAGCTTCGGGCGCAAGCTGACCTTCGACATCTTCGTGGCGCTCGGACTGCGGCACGCCGACGTCGAGGTCAGCCGACTCGACGCGGGCGGGGTTCCGCTCTCGCTCGAGGACCAGCAGCTGCGCGGCGAGGAGCAGATCGTGGGTCCGACGCTGACCGTCTCGACGCGCTCGCTCGACAACCTGCTCGTTCCGCGCAAGGGCTACGAGTTGCGCTACACCGCGGGCTGGTACTCGAACGACTTCGGCAGCGACTACGAGTACCTGACCAACGAGCTGCGCGCCGACGCCTTCGTGCCGATCGGCATGACTTCCGAGGGCATCGCGCCCGTGCTGCACCTGGAGCTCGACATGGGCGCGGCGCAGCCCTACGGCGACGACTTCGCGGTCCCGTACAGCGAGCGCTACTTCATCGGCGGCGCGCGCAGCCTGCGCGGTTTCGACTTCCGCGGGATCGGGCCCTTCGACGCGCTCTCGGGCGAGCCCCTGGGGGGCGAGACGTTCTTCACCGGCACGCTGGAGTTCCTCTACCCGCTGCACTCGATCCAGCAGCCCGGCTCCTACCAACGCATCGAGGCGCTCCGCGGCGGCCTGTTCGTCGACTTCGGTCTCCTCAGCGAGGATCCCTGGAGCATGAACTTCGACGACCTGCGCGTCGGCGCGGGCTTCAGCCTGGGCCTGGCCTACCCGCTGCCGCTGCAGCTCAACTTCGGCTACCCGCTGCGGCGCTTCGCCGGCGACGACCGCGAGACGTTCTCGTTCACGTTCGGCTTCCGCTGAGCCGCTCCGCGCGAGCGTCGCCCGACGCCGCGATTGACACGTGCTCGCGGGCGGGATACCAAGTCTGACTTCGGTCAGCGCTTTTCGCTGGCCGCGACCGGGCCCGTTCGCTCCGTAGAACGCCTGGAGAGCCCTGTTTGGGCTGGAGACCATGCAACGAACCGCCAAAGAACTGGCCGCGCTCTGCGGGGCCGAATTGTCCGGCGATCCCGAGCGCATCGTGCGCGGGACGTCGTCGCTCGAGACCGCTGGCCCCGAGCACGTGAGCTTCTTCGGGCACAAGCGCTACGGCAAAGAGCTCGCCCAGACTCGCGCTGGCGTGCTCGTCGTTCCGCGCGAACTGCAAGCGCCGGGAGTCGACGCGACCCTGCTGCGTTGTGAGCGGCCGAACGAAGCGTTCACGCGCGTGTTCGAGGCCTTCGGTCGGATGCGGGCGCGGCCGGCGCCGGGCGTGCACCCGACGGCCGTGATCGGCGCGGACGTCGAGCTCGGCGACGGCGTGTCGATCGGCGCCTACTGCGTCGTCGGCGACGGCGCGCGCGTCGGCGCCCACGCCGTGCTGCACCCGCACGTGGTCGTCGGTCCGCGCGCGAGCGTCGGCGAGCACAGCGAACTGCGCTCGTTCGTCTCGCTGTACGACGGCGTCTCCGTCGGCGCGCGCTGCCTGATCCACTCCGGCGTGGTGATCGGCGCCGACGGATTCGGCTTCGATCCGCTCATCGGCCGAGCGGGACTCGAGCGCTGGGACAAGGTTCCGCACGGAGGCACGGTCGAGATCGCGGACGATGTCGAGATCGGCGCCAATTCGTGCATCGACCGCGCGCGCTTCGACGTGACGCGACTGGGGCAGGGGACCAAGCTCGACAACCTCGTGCACGTCGCCCACAACGTGCAGGTCGGACGCAACGCGCTGCTCATCGCGCAAGTCGGCATCGCAGGCTCGACGCGCATCGGCGAAGGAGTGGTCCTGGCCGGGCAGGTGGGAGTGAGCACGCACTTGGAGATCGGACCGGGCGCGCGCGTCGCTCCCGGCGCGAAGGTCTGGAACGACCTCGAGGGCGGGCGCGACTACGGCGGCTACTGGGCGCTCCCGCGCGGGGACTGGCTGCGCAACCAGGCGCACATGAACAAGATCACGGAGCTGGTCGAGCGCGTTCGCGCGCTGGAGAAGCGCCTCGATCGAGCGCAGGCGTCGAACCCGTCGCAGCAGGAGCCCGCATGAGCCGCTCGCAACGCACTCTGCGCTCGGCGGTCGAGTTCTCGGGCATCGGGCTGCACTCGGGCAAGCTGGTCCGCGGCCGCGCGTTGCCCGCGCCCGCTGGCTCGGGCATCGAGTTCGTGCGCACCGACGTCCCCGACGCGCAGCCCATTCCGGCTCGCATCCAATACCGCGTGCAGGCCGACCTGCGCACGCGCCTCAAGCGCGGCGACGCCGAGGTCGAGACCGTCGAGCACCTGCTCGCCGTCTGCTCGGGGCTCGGCGTCGACAACCTGCGCGTCGAGATGGACGGGCCCGAGATGCCGGGCATGGACGGCAGCGCGCTGGAGTTCGTGCGACTGTTCCGCAGCGTGGGCACGATCGAACAGCGCTCGGAGGTGCGCGCCTTCCGCCTCGAGCAGCCGATCTACGTGCGCGACGGTCAGGCGACGCTGGTCGCGTTGCCCTCCGAGCGGCCGACGCTCACGCTCCAGTACATCGCCTCCTTCGACGATCCCAAGATCCAGGGCGGCTCGCTGCAGTTCGAGATCAACCCCGAGTCGTTCGAGAGCGAGATCGCGCCCGCGCGCACGTTCTGCCTCGCGCCCGAGGTCGAGAAGCTCAAGGCCGCGGGATTCGGCAAGGGCGCGACGCGCGAGAACACGGTCGTGCTCGGCGATCCCGAGACCGTGATGCGCATGTCGGGCGAACCGGTGCGGCACAAGATGCTCGACCTGTTGGGAGACCTGAGCCTGCTCGGCGCCGACCTGCACGCGCACGTGATCGCCACGCGCTCGGGCCACGCGACGAACGCCGAGCTGGTCAAGCGGCTGGTCGACCTGATGCAGGAGAAGGAGACCGGCGGCCTGATCCAGCGCGAGTCGGGGCTCGACATCCGCGAGGTGATGAAGCTCCTGCCGCACCGCTACCCGTTCCTGATGATCGATCGCGTGATCGAGATCGACGGCTATCAGCGCGCGGTGGGGATCAAGAACGTCACGATCAACGAGCCGTTCTTCCAAGGGCACTTCCCCGACCAGCCGCTGATGCCCGGGGTGCTGCAGCTCGAGGCCATGGCGCAACTGGCGGGCGTGCTCCTCCTGCGCAAGCTGGAGAACACGGGCAAGCTCGCCGTCCTGTGGTCGATCGACAAGGTCAAGATGCGCGGCGCGGTGGTGCCGGGCGATCAACTGCGCATCGAGGTCGAGACCCTGCGCATGAAGGGCGAGATCGGACAGGTGCGCGGGACCGGAACGGTCGCAGGGCGCGTGGTGTGCGAGGCGACGCTGATGTTCACCATGATCGAAGGGACGGGGGGCTGAGAGATGGCGACGCAGATTCATCCGACCGCCGTCATCGCGCAGGGCGCCGAGCTGGGCGTCGACGTGGTGGTCGGGCCGTATTCGGTGGTGGGCGGCAGCGTGCGCGTCGGCGACCGCACGCGCATCGGCCCGCACGTGGTGCTCGACGGCGTGACGCAGCTCGGCTCCGACAACATCATCGTCGGTCAGGCCAACCTCGGCGGTCCGCCTCAGGACCTGTCCTACCGCGGCGAGCCGACCTGGCTCGAGATCGGTCAGCGCAACACGATCCGCGAGTTCGTCACCATCAACCGCGGCACGATCAAGGGCGGCGGACTGACCAAGGTGGGGGACGGTTGTCTGCTCATGGCCTGCTGCCACGTGGCGCACGACTGCGAGCTCGGCGACGGCGTGATCCTCGCCAACGGAGTGCTGCTCGCAGGCCACGTGCGCGTCGGCGACGGCGCGAACATCGGCGGCGCCGCGGCGGCGAACCAGTTCGTCTCGATCGGTCGCTACGCGTACATCGGCGGCATGACGCGCGTTTCGCAGGACGCGCCGCCGTTCATGCTGCTCGAGGGGCATCAGGCGCGCGTGCGCCAGGTGAACGTCGTCGGGCTCGAGCGCGCCGGCTTCGAACGCGCTCGCATCGAGGCGCTCCAAGTCGCCTTCCGCACGATCTACCGCTCGGGCAATCCGCAGAGCCAGTCGATCGAGCGGCTCAAGTCCGACTCGGCGGCGACTCCGGAGGTGCACGAGCTGTGCTCGATGCTCGAGCAGCAATCCCAAGGTCACAAGGGACGCTACCGCGAGAGCTTGCGCGAGTTCTTCTCGAAGCTCGGGGCCGAGCGCATCCTGGGTGAGAAGCGTGGCTGAGTCGGCCTCAGGGGAACGGCTGCGCGTCGCAGTGTTCGGCGCGGGGCATCTGGGGACCTTCCACGCGCGCATCCTCGCGGCGCGGAGCGATGTCGAGCTCGCGGCCGTGGTCGACGTCTCGCTCGAACGCGCCGAGAAGCTGGCGAACGAGGTGCGCTCCAGTGCGCGCGTCTTGAGCGGCGAAGGCCCTCAAGACGTTCTGGCTGCGCTTCCCGCTGGGGTGCGCGCGGCGGTCGTCGCCGTACCGACCGTCCACCATGCGCGGATCGCCGTTCCGCTGCTCGAACGCGGCGTCGCCTGTCTGGTCGAGAAGCCGCTGGCCGAGAGCCTGGAGTCCGCGCACGCGATCCTGTCCGCCGCCGAGCGCGGCCGCGCGATGATCACGGTGGGGCACGTCGAGCGCTTTCAGCCGGGGTTCCGCAAGCTGCGCGAACTCGGCTTCAGGCCGCGCTTCATCGAGTGCCACCGGCTCGCGCCGTTCAGTTGGCGCTCGACCGACATCGGCGTCGTCCACGACCTCATGATCCACGACCTCGATCTGGTGCTCGATCAGGTCGGCGCCGAGCTCGAGTCCTTCGACGCCGCCGGCGGAGCGATCCTGACCGAGCGCGAGGACATCGCGAGCGTGCGGCTCGTGTTCGAAGGCGGCGCGCGCGCGAACGTCACCGCCAGCCGCGCTTCGCTCTCTCCGATGCGGCGCTTCCGCATGTTCTCGCCCGAGGCCTACGTGAGCCTCGACATGCACAAGAACTACGGGCTGATCGTGCGCAAGGGGCCTCAGTGGGAGGAGGGGCGCGTCAGCCTGCGCAACCTGAGCGCGGAACAGATCGCGGCGCGCACGGATCTGGTTTCGAGCGGCATGCTCGAACTCGTGGAGCTCGACCTGGCCGGCATGGATCGCCCGCTCCAGGCCGAGGCCGAGGCCTTCATCGACAGCGTGCGCCACGGTCGCGCGCCTGCAGTGAGCGGACGCGACGGCTATCGCGCGCTCGAACTCGCCGAACGCATCTCGAAGGAAATCGCCGCGCAAGCTTGGTAGAACGCTCGTCTCCATGAGCGATCCCCAAGCGTCGTCGTCCGCGCCCGCCGAACTCGCTTTTCCCCTGGGCTACGCCGCCAATCCCGCGGCTGCGGAGGAGCTCGTGCTGGCCGAGTGGCGCGCGAGCCGCGCCTTCGATTCCCTGCTCGAAGCGCGCCGCAACGGCGAGCCGTTCGTGTTCTGGGAGGGGCCGCCGACGGCCAACGGTCGACCCGGCATTCACCACGTGCTGGCGCGCACGCTCAAGGACATGGTGTGCCGCTACCAGTCCATGCTCGGCAAGCGCGTCGAGCGCAAGGCCGGTTGGGACACGCACGGCCTGCCGGTCGAGCTCGAGGTCGAGAAGCAGCTTGGAATCAGCGGCAAGCCGGCCATCGAAGGGCTGCCCGTGGATCCCGAGACCGGCCTGTCGGGCGTCGCTCGCTTCAACGACGCGTGCCGCAAGTCGGTCTGGAAGTACCGCGAGGAGTGGGAGCGGCTCAGCGAGCGCATCGGGTATTGGCTCGACTACCAGCACCCGTACGTGACGTACGAGCCGCAGTACGTGGACTCGGTGTGGTTCGTGCTCGCGCGGATGCACGAGCGCGGACTGGTGTACCGCGGGAAGAAGGTGCTGCCGTTCTGCGGCCGCTGCGGGACGGGCTTGTCCTCGCACGAGCTGGGTCAGCCGGGCGTCTACAAGGACGTCAACGATCCGAGCGTCTACGTGCGCTTCCGCTTGGCCGACTCGACGTCGAGCGAACCCGAGTCCTTGCTCGCGTGGACCACGACACCGTGGACGCTGCCGTCGAACATCGCGCTCGCCGTGCATCCCGAGCGGGAGTACGTGAAGGCGCGCGTCGCGCTGCCGACGCCGAAGGGCGCGGAGAAGGGCAGCGCTGGCTTCGAGCTCGTGTGGATCGTCGCGGAGCGCGCCAAGGCGGTGCTCGGCGAGTTCGAGGAGCTCGAGCGGCGGCGCGGCGCGGAGCTCCAAGGCCTGCGCTACGAGCCGCTGTTCAAGGACGCCGCGCGCGAAGTGGATCCGGGCGCGTGGACGCCCGACGCCGCCGCGCGTCACCGCGTCTACACCGCCGATTACGTCACGGTGGAGGACGGCACGGGCGTCGTTCACCAGGCGCCCAGCTACGGCGCAGACGACTGGGCCACGGCGCAACGCAATCGACTGCCCGTGCTCCAGGCGGTGGGGGGCGACGGCCGCTTCGTTCAGGACTTCGGTCCGGTGAAGTCGGGGACCTTCTTCAAGGAGGCCGACGACGCGCTGATGGAGGACCTGAAGCAGCGCGGGCTCCTGTTCAGGAAGGCCCGCGAGCCGCACAGCTATCCGCACTGCTGGCGCTGCAGCACGCCGCTGTTCTACTTCGCCGCGCCGGCGTGGTTCGTGCGCACCACGGCGCTCAAGCAGCGCATGCTCGAGTTCAACGGGCGCATCCGCTGGGCGCCCGACGAGGTCTCCAAGCGCTTCGGCGAGTGGCTCGAGAACAACATCGACTGGAACATCTCGCGCGACCGCTACTGGGGCACGCCGCTGC
>CALKYE010000186.1 GCA_938003765.1 uncultured Planctomycetia bacterium | reverse complement strand
TCCGCAACGTCTCCGCAGCGTCGAGCGGAACTCGGCGACGCGGATGCGAGTCAGCCTCGATCCAGTGTCGCGCTCGTCGACTGCGCGCGACGAGTCGCAGTCCACAGCGCAGCGGATGCGACCACTCCGCACGTGAACGGCAAGAGCGACCAGCCGGCGGGCCCCCACTCCGCGAGCAGCTCCTGACCCAGCGGCGGACCGAACACGTTGGAGCAGGCCCAGGCGGTGAAGTACAGGCCTTGGTAGCGACCGCGCAGCTCGACGGGAGCGATGTTGCTCACCAGCGCGTTGCACAGCGGGAAGAGCGCGACCTCGCCCGCGGTCCAGACCAGGATCGCGAGGATGTGCGTGCGCGGCGTGTCGACGAAGGCGTGCAGCCCCAGTCCCCAGCAGAACACCAGCGCGCACAACGGAATGACGCGGGCCGCCCCGAGCTTCTCGGCGCGCGGCACGATCCAGGGCTGCGTCAGCGCGATGCCGAGCCCGTTGAGCGAGACGATGCGACCGTACTGCTCGATGTCGATGCCGTCGGCGCGCATCAGCGGACCGAACGCGGCGAGCACCTGCACGATCGCCAGGCCCAGCATGAGCGCGGCCACCAGCAACGGCTGCAGACGTCGATCGCCCAGCGCGCGCGCGAGTCCGCCGTGCTCGCGCTTCGTCTCGGTCTGCGCGGGCCGCGTCTCGGGGACCCACACCGCGACCACCAGCGCCGCCGCGAGCATCGTCGCCGCGTCTCCGTAGAACAGCCACACGAACCCCAGGTGCTTGGCGATCGCGCCGGCGAGCACGGGGCTGATCGCGAACCCGATGTTGTAGGACCAGATCAGGTAGCCGAAGGCTCGTCCGCGATCGTCGGGGCTGGTGAGGTCGGTGATCGCCGCCGACACCGCCGGTCGGTAGATCTCGGCCACCGCGCCGAGCAACAGCGCGAGCGCACCGAGCGTGAGCGCGCCCGAGGCCTGCGCGAACGCGAACAGCACCACCGCGCCGCCGCACAGGCTCGCGAGCATGGTGCGCTTGCGGCCCCAGCGGTCCGTGAGCTGGCCTCCGACGACGGCGGCGATCACCGCACCGACGCCCCAGGCCCCGATGATCAACCCGCTCTCGCGCGCGCCGAGCTTCTGCTGCTCGCTCAGGTACAGAGCGAGGAACGGCAGCACGAACGCGCCGAGTCGATTGACGAACATGCCCGCGACGAGCACCCAGAACGCGCGGGGCAGTCCGCGGAAACCTCCAGCGGCGCCGTCGGACGATGACACGGAAGTGGCCACGTTGTTGGTTGAACCGCGCGCGGGGGCAAGAGAGTAGCGACGCGAAGGTCGGCGCAGCTCAGGCCAGCGTGGACGACGCCCGCCTCGTCGAACGCACGTCGCCGCTCGACGCGGAGCTCACGTCACCAGGCCGCGCAGCGCGCGGACCAAGCGCTCGACGTCGTCGGCGTCGTTGCAGATCCAGGCGCTGGCGCGCAGCGTCGCTTCGACGCCGAGCGTGGTGTGCAGCGGGTGGGCGCAGTGCCGTCCGGCCGACACCAGCACGCCGAACCCGTCGCTCAACGTGCGCGCGACGCTCTCCGCGTCGAGCCCTTGCTCGGGAAGCGCCAGCGCGACGAGCGGGATGCGCTCGCGCGCGTCTCGCGCTCCGAGCACGCGCACTCCGGGCAGTCGCGAGCATTCCTCGAGCATCTGGGCTGCGAGCGCGCGCGAGTGCTCCTCGATCGCGCGCGGACCGAGTTGCGCGAGCAGTTGCAGCGCCGCTGCGAGGCCCAAGACGCCCTCGATGTTCGGCGTGCCGGCTTCGAAGCGCTGCACGCCCGTCTTGAACTCGCACGCGTCGCTCCCCACGCGCGCGACCATCCCGCCGCCGACGCGCGACGGCGCCAGCGCGTCGAGCACCTCGCTGCGCACGTACAGCGCGCCCGTGCCCGACGGACCGCCGACCTTGTGGCCCGAGAACGCGTAGAAGTCGCAGCCGAGCGCGCGCACGTCGACTTCGAGGTGCCCCGCCGCCTGCGCGCCGTCGACGAAGGTGAGGATGCCGCGCGAGCGCGCGAACTCGGTGATGCGCGCGATGGGAGCGAGCGAGCCGAGCACGTTCGAGACGTGGTGAACGGCGATCAGCTTGGTGTCCGGCGTGCAGACGTCGGCGAGCGCGTCGAAGTCCGAGCAGCCGTCCTCGCGCATCGGGAGCATCCGCAGCCGCGCCTGCCGACGCCAGGGCAGCAGGTTCGAGTGGTGCTCGGCCTGAGTCGTCACGATCTCGCTCGAAGCGTCGAACGCGAGCGCCTGCGCGGCGAGGTTGGCGGCGTCGGTCACGCCCGCGGTGAAGATCACTTCGCCCGCGCTCGCGCCCAGGTGCGCCGCGATGGTGTGGCGAGCGGCTTCGAAGGCCTCGCTCGCCTCCGCCGAAAGCGCGTGAACGCCGCGGTGGACGTTGGCGCAGTACTCGCCGTGGTAGCGCGCGATGGCCGCGAGCACGGCGCGCGGCCGCGGCGCGGTCGAAGCGCAGTCGAGGTACGTGATCGGCTGCCCGCCGAGCTCGCGCGAGAGCAGCGGGAACTCGCGCTTGAGTTCGGCGACGGTGACGCTCACAGGCCCGACCTCACCAGCGCCGCGACGTCGAGGTGCTCGGCGCGGCACGGCCGGAACTTGCCCGAGGCTTCGATCGGCAGGTGGCGCACGACGCGCGCGCGCGGCTCGACGCCCAACAGCGACGCGAGTCGGTCGACGAGAGCGGGGATGTCCAGCGGCGCGCGTTCGTCGGGGGCGAGCTCGAGCTCGAAGCCGCGCTCGGACTGCTGGACCAAGCGCCACTGCGCGAGACCCGGCGGCGCGCCGATGCAGGCGTCGACGCGCGCGACGCTGAGCAGCTCGCCTCCCACGGCGACCACGAAGTCCTGCGCGCGACCCTCGATCGAAGCGAGCGTCACTCCGCCGCGCCCGCACGGACACGGCTCGCTCGCGGGCCGCACGACATCGCCGGTGTCGAAGCGCACGAGGTTGAGCCACGGATTGCCGAGCGGCGTCACGACCAGGAGCGCCGCGCCTTCGACGCGCGGAAGCGCCAGCAGCTCGACGTGGCTCCAGGCCGCGTTGTGGTGGTAGCGGCCGTGCTCGCAGGCGCAGAACACGAACCCGCACTCGGTCGAGCCGTAGGTGTCGACCACCGGCGCGCGGAACACGCCTCGGATCTGCGCCAGCAGCGCCCGCGTCGGGAACTCGTAGCTGACGTCGATGAACTCGGGCTCGCGCGGCGCCCGGCCCGAGCGCGCCAAGCGCAGCGCGAACCACGCGAGGTAGGCCGGATCGGCTTCGAGCGCGTCGGGCGCGAAGCGCTCGAGCTCGTCGGCGATGCGCGCCACGTCGGCGTCGCGCCAACGACTGGGATCGACCGTCTGGTTCAAGAACAGCGTGCGGCCGTCGATGCGCTGCTCCATCGGGAGCTCGCCGACGTGGCAGAGGTTTCCCGAGCACACCGGCGTCGTCAGCACCGCCTCGCGTCGCTCGAAGCGCTCCACCACCGCCGCCATGCGTTCGTGCAGGCGGAACCCGTCGAGCTCCTGCGCATCCCACCAGGCCTGGCGCCACAGCACCTGCACGCGCTCGCCGCTGGTGCCGCTGGTCCCGACGAAGCTGACTTCGCCGCTGCGCAGCGCCGGGCCGAGCTCGCGATCCTGCGGGACGAGTCCGTGAGGGAACGCTCGTCGCAGCGCCGCCTTGTCGAGCAGCGGAAAGCGCGCGAGCGCCTGACTCGCGTTCTCGCCCGCGCGCGGCGGCGCGATGCCGCGGTAGTGCGGCACCTTGCGTGCACAGTGCTCCAGCACTTCGAGAAGCGACGCCGGCGCGGCGAGATCGAGGGTCACGCCCATCACGATCGCCCGCGCGCGATCCGGCTGCAACAATGCGCTGCATGAGCGCTGTCTTGTTTCTTTGCGCGAACCACAACTCCAAGAACCGAGCGGGTCAGGCGCTGCTCCGCGAGCTCGCCGAGCGCATCGGACGACCGTTTCGCGCCTGTCACGTCGGTTGTTTCCACGACGACACCCCGGCTTGGACGAAGGTCACGGTCGACTTCTTCGCTTCGCTGGGTGCGAGCTGCGCCGCGCCGCGCTTGTCCGACCCGCGTCTGGACGTGTCCGCCGCGCGGGCGGCCATCGAGGGCGCCGACGTGCTCTACCTCGACGGCGGAGACACCGTCGCCGGCGTCGAGCACATCCGCGCGCGCGGACTCGCCGACGCCTTCGTGCGCGCGCGCGAGCACGCGCAGTTCATCTTCGGGCTGTCCGGCGGCGCGTGTGCGGCCGGCCCTTACACCATCGGTTATCGCGACGACGACAGCGCGTACGTCGCACCGTGCCTCGACCTCGGACCGCCTCTGCCGCTCGACGTTCACGACGAGCAATCGGACTGGCCCGAGATGCGCGCGCTGCTCGAGCTCGACCCGCCGCAGCGCGCCGGGCTCGTCATTCCGACGAACGGCGTCTTGCGCGTCGCTGCGAGCGGCGCCGAACTCACGAGCGTGGGCGCGCCGCTCGTCGAACGCCGCGAACTGGCGCGCGACGGACGTTGGGTGATCAGCGCGCTCCGCTGAGTTGCTCGCGCAACTGGCGGGCACGCTCGAGTTCGACCGGGCCGCCCAGTCCGCGTTCGTAGATCGGCACGAGCGTTTCGAGCGCGCCGCGGAAGCCCCAGTTCGCCGCGCGTTCGACCCACGCCCGTCCGAGCGCGGGGTCGCGCGCGTCGCGCGGCTCCTCGAGCAGCCACACGCCCAGCTCCGTCGCCGCCGCTCCCGAGCCCAGCTCCGCCGACCGCACGTACAGCTCGCGCGCCAAGGCCACGTCGGGCTCGACGAACTCGCCGCGTCGGTGGATGCGCGCCAGAGCGTGCAGCGCCTCGGGCCGTTCGCTCTCCGCGCACGCGACGAGCATCGGCCAAGCCGCGCGCAGATCGTCCAGCGCGCCGCAACGCACGCCGCGCTCCCACAGTGCGAGCCCGAGTTGCTCGTCGAGATCCAGAGCGCCGCGCCGATCGAGCTCCCGCACGTGCGCGATCGGCGCGTCGAGCAGCACTGCGTCGGCGCCGCTCCGCACGCGCAGGCGCACTTCCTCGATCCACACGAGCGCGTAGCGCGCATCGCCGAGGCCCGCTGCGCGCGCGAGCCAGTCGAGCGAGCACTCGCAGTCCGGCGCCGCCGGAGCGGATCCCGTCGCGCAGGCCTGAGCGAGAAGCAGCATGCGCTCGGCGTCGCCTCCCGCCCAAACGCGCTGAGCCGCGAGCACGCGCGCGAGCTCGCCGCGCGATTCGTGCGCGATCGCGTGCACGACCTCGTGAACGGCGGCGGAGTTGAAGCCCGGCGGCGGTGTCGGCGCGCCGCGTTCGCGCGCGGGCGCATCGCGGCGGAGCAGCGCCAAGCCGTAGTCGATCGTCGCGGAGTTCTGACGGCCGTCGAGCGCGCACTCGAGCAACGCCAGCAGGTGCGGGACGCTCGGGATCCACACCTGCGCGAGCGCTTCCTCGAGCAGTTTGTTCGCGCGCTCCCGGGCGACTTCGCCGCGTTCCTCGAGGCGGATGAGCCGCGCGAGCGCCACCTTCGGCGCGACAGCGTCGGGCCGCGAAGCGAGCTGGCCGTGCGCCAGGCTCTGCGCGCGGCCGATCAACGCTGCGAGGTCGCCATCCGCCGGCACAGCGCCGCGCGCGGCGTCGATCCACGCGTCGAGCGACGAGTCGAACGCCTCCTGCGCTGCGAACGAGGACATGAAGCGCAGCGCCGCGAGCACGCCGGCTTCGGGCGCCTTCGAAGCCGCGAAGGCGAGTTCGAGCGACTCGAGAGCGCGCGCGAGGTCTCCACAGGCGAGTTCGATGCGCATGCGCAGGAGGTGGTCTTCGACATCGGCGCCGCGCGCGAACGCCACCGCGCCATCCAAGGCCTCGCGCGCCGCTGCGCAGGCCTCGCCGCCCTCGTCGTGCAGATCGAACTCCAACCGCGCAGCGGCGCGACGCTCGCCGCCGGTGGCCGCACCCTCCGCCGACAGCGAACGCAGCAGCTCCAGGCTGGTGCGGGCCGCCTCGTGCGCGAAGCGCGGTTCGCTCGCGCGCCAATGCTGCGCCAGCGCGTCGAGCAACGCGGCCCGTTGACGCAGCGCCTCGCGCTCGTGCGCCGGGGGTTGTGGCTCGTGTGAAAGGAACGAACACGCCACGCGGACCGTCACTTCGACGACGGCGAGCCAGTCCTCGTCGTCCGAGGCTGCGCCGGAAGGTCGGCGCAACGCGGCGACGCACGCGCGCATGCACTGCGACGCGAGATTGAAACGCTGGCTCGATTCACCCGGCGTGGACTGCAGCAACGTCTCGAGCGCAACGGCTTCCACCGCGCGCACCAACGGGTCCTGGGGCGCGAGCACCGCCGCCTCGAAGGCCGCAGCGCGCGCCTCGTCGGTGCGACCTCGGTGCGCCGCTGCGAGGGCGAGTCCGACCTTGGAGCGCGCGAGGTGCTCGCCGGGCAGCGCGCAGGCCCGCGCGAACGATGTCTCGGCCTGCGATCGCGTCGCCGGTTCGGAGAGCTGCGCGTAGCCCAGGTACTGCCACGCCAGCGCGTCGTCCGGCGCTTGCAACACCGCCGCTTGAAGCGCGGCGCGCGCCTGCGACCACTGTTCGACCAGCCCGTGCGCGACGCCGAGCACGATCGCGTTCGTCGGGAAGGCCAGTTGTTCGGCTTGCGCGATCGACGGTCCCTCGGACGACTCCGCCAGCCCGACCTCGACCAGCATGCGGGCCGCTTCGAGGAAGCGCTGCTGCTCGCTTCCCGTGCTGAGCCAGGCGCCGAACACGTCCACGCACTCGTCGATGCGGCCAGCCGCGAGGAGCGCGACGCCCAGGAACAACGGCTGCTCGGCGCTCGGAGCGCTCGCCAGCATCTGGCTGAGTTCGTTGCGCTGCGAGGCGAGCTGACCGAAGCGTGCGCCGCCGTCGAGCAAGTCGAGCAACGCCGCGCGCTGCAGCTCGTGGAACTCGAGCTGCGTCGAGTCGCGCGCCTCGGAGAGTTCGCGGGCGATGGTCTCGAAGCGCGCCGCGTTCGCCTCGCGCCAATCCTGGACGAGTCGACCCAGCGCGAAGGAGCGCACACTGAAACTGCGGCCCGCGCGGCCGCGCTCGAGCGCGTCGAGCAGCTCCAACCCCAGCGACCAGCCCTGATCGCCCTGGGACTCGCCGGCTTGACCGATCTCGTCGAGCACGGCGCCCAGACGCTCGCGTTCGACGATCAAGTGCAGCGTCAGGCTGATCACGACCTCCGTGGCGAGGTGCTCGAGGTGTGTCGCGCGCGCCGACTCGCCGCCGTGTCCTGCGCCGCGCAACAGTTCGAGCCAACCCTCGAGCGCGGCGATCAGCGCCGGCGGCGGAGGGAGCGAGCTCACGCCCTCGCTCATCGCCCAGACGAACAACCTCGACGCGCGCTGCTCGCAGAACTGCTCGGCCAACGCGTCGCGCTCGCGCTCTTGCGTGTGGCGGAGCGCCGCGGCCTCGAGTTCATGCCAGCGCGAGAGCCGCTCGAGCGCCGTGCGCGGATCGGTCGACTCGACGCCGCTCCAACGCTCGCTCAGGCTGAGTCCGATCTGCTCGATCGCGGCGCGAGAGGCGCAAGGTCCGCCGGCCAACGAGTCGAGCAGCGCTTCCGCCTCGGGCTTGCGCCCCAGGCTCCGCAGCGCGGAGGCGTGCTCGAGCGCGAGCTCGCAGTCTTGCGGTCGTGCGGCGCGGACTTCGCGCAGCATCAGCTCCGCCTCCCAGCGCTGATCGGTCGCTTCGCGCACGCGACCGAGCGCTCCGAGCGCATCGGCGTACTCCATGCGCGCGCGCCAGTCGTTCCCCGCGCGCCGCACCGCCTCGCGCCGCACCTCCATCCGCGCCTGGAGCTGCTCGCGGCTTGGCGCGTTGAGCGCTTCGCCCGGCGATGCGGAGGTCCAGAACGACTGTGAGGCCACGCGGCACTCGACGCCGTGGCTCGAGGTCGCGCCGATGCCGAAGAGGAACTTGTCGGGGTGGTAGGCCTCCAGCGCCTGTTCGAGCAGCGCTCGGGGTTCTGCCCGCTGCGCGAACGACGGCGCATCCTGCGGCCCCGCGAACGCGGCGATCAGCAGCGCGGCGAGCATCACAGCGAGGTCTCCGTGGTCAGCCCCAGCGCCTTGCGCTCGTTCGCGAGCAGCGGCGGCGGCTGGGCGCGCTCGACGCGCGCGACGGGCTCGATCGCTTTGAGGATCAACTCGCCGTCCGCGCTGCCGACGGCCAGCTCGGAGGAGTCGGGCGTGAAGGCGATGGAGGCCACGACGGCCAAGCGCGGACGCAGCACCCAGTGCACGGCGCGCAGGTCGCAGTCGTAGATCACCACGCCCGGCTGCGCAGCGGTGCTGGTTCCGCCGCGGAGGACGGGCGCGATCGCGAGCCAACGGCCGTCGGGACTGAACGCCAGCGTCGCCGCCGAGGCTTCGACGCGGATCTCCGCGGCGCCCGCCTGCGGTGCGCGCGCGTCGAGGAGCAGAACGCGGTCGGGGCGATCGCACAGCGCGAGCTGGCGCCCACCGGGTCGGAAGGCCGCGTTGCTGACGCCCGCGAACTGCGCGACGGGCTCGCGCGAGTTGGCGACTTCGAACAGCGTCGCCGCGCCGCGCGAATCCCAGCGCAGCTCGAATCGACCGTCGTCACTGCGCGCGGTGGCGCTGAGCGGGTCGAGCTCGCGCCAGCGCGCGGGCGCGTTCAGCTCGAGTCCGCTCGCGAGCGCGAACGCACGCGCACCGCCGCGCGCGCTCGAGACCCACAGCGCGTCGTCCGAGAACTCCAGGCTCGGCGACGCCACTCCGAACGGCGTCGGGAGGCGCTGGATCAACTTCGAGTCCTCCACGCGCCACAGGCACACGCTGCGGTCGAAGGCGAGCGTGTAGGCGTGCGCTCCGTCTTGCGAGAGCGCCGCGCGCACGAGCGCTTGCTCGTGTCCGCGCAGCTCGGCGCGCAGCTCGAGGTCCGGCCAACTCCAAACCTTGGAGAGCCCGTCGGCGCCGGCGGTGATCAGCGCTGCGCCATCGGCGGCGAACTCGATCGCGCGCACCGGCCCCAGGTGCGCTTTCAGGTGACGCTCGATGTCGAGGGCTTCGACGGCGTCGGCCGCGATCTCGCGAACGCGCTGACCGGGCGCGAGCGCATGGGATTCGAGCGCCAGGCGCGCCGAAAACTCCGCCCGTTCGGACAGGTGCTCGAGCGCCGTCTGCAGCAGCGAGTTGGCGAGCGCGCGCCGCTGCTCGACGCGCCGACCGGCGGCGTTGCGGACGGCGACGACGCCGAGCGTCGCCAGCAGCGCGAACACCGACACGCCCAGCGTTCCGACGGTGCGCTTCCGGCGGCGCTCCTCGCCCAGAACCCACTCCTTGGTGCGGCCCGCGATCCGCGCGGCGAGCCCCGCGAGCGCCTCGCGGTAGTCCTCAGCGGCGCTCTGGCGGCCTTGCTGCGTGTGAAACTGCCGCAAGTCCAGATGCAGCGGCGCCTCGCGGAATGCGTTGCGCAGCGGCTCGGGCGCGACCGAGGCCGGCGTGAACGCGCCGTCGCGCCAGTCGAGCTCGCCTTCGGTCAGAACGAGCAACAGCCGCTCGGTTCCGTGCAGCTCGAGCCAGTGGCGCACCTCGAGCCCGACGTAGGGCGATTGAGCCGACGCGGGCGAGGCGAGCAGCACGAAGTAGCGCGAGGCCTCGATGCGCTCGCGCAGACCGGCTGGCAGCGATCCGCCGGGCACCAGCGACGCGCGGTCGAGGAAGATCGACAACCGACTCGCCCCCCACCAGCGCCGCAGCATGCGCCGCACGTCCGAGCGCAGGCGCGGCGCGAACTCGCCGTCCGACGAGCGCGAGTAGGAGATGAAGGCGTCGTACTCCATGCGCGGCGCTGAGCGCGCGCCTGTTATCCGCTTCGCGCCGAGCCAAGTCGAGAGCGGCGCGGTCGGGCCGCCTGCGCCCCTATCGCATTCCGCGAAGCCGTGCGATGCTCTCTGAGTTCGGCTCGCTTGTTCACTTTGTCCTCGGAGTCTTCGACCGTGAGATCCTCGTCGTTTCGTTCTGCCGCCATCGTCTTCGCCGCCAGCCTGCTCGTGGCGCAATCGGCCCACGCCCAAGTCGCCTCAGCGATCATCCGCGAAGGGATCGCCATCCCCGGCGGCCCGCCAGGCGAGACCATCACCTCGGTGCAGACCGTGATGGCCAACAACGCCGGCGGTTACGCGGTGCGCATCGACTCCACCGGCAGCGGCACGACGCTCAGCCACGTGTGGGGCTCGGCCGGCGGCGGCCCGGGCGCGGTGCTGCGCACCGAGGGAGCGTTCTCCGGCTACACGCAGTCCGCGTTCGAGTCGTTCTTCGGCGTCAGCAACACCGGACAGGTGGCCTACAGCCCGACGCTGAGCGTCGGCGACTCGGTGTGGCTCGATGCCACGCCGGTGTGCGTCGATCCTGAGCCCTCGACGATCCCCGGACTGTTCTGGAGCTTCGCCAGCCGCCCGCTCGTTTCGGGACTGGGCACGCCGTACTGCATCGCGGGAACCAGCACGACCGCCGGCGGCTCGAGCTCCGGGTACGCGTTCGTGAAGGGCGTGACCGCGACGGTGCTGTTCCGCTCCGGCGACACGCTGCCGGGCATGACCGGCCCGATCGGTCCTTCGGGCATCGACTTCGACTACGCCATCTCGGCCGGCGACACGCACCACATCACGCCCGTGAAGGCCACCGGCGTCGCGACGACGGCGGACGACTTCATCGTGTACGACGGCGCGGTGTTGAGCGCGGGCGGCAGCCCGATCGCTGAAGGCGTCGTGGTCCCCGCGTCCGTCGGCGGCGTCGGCGGCGAAGCGTGGGCCCTCTTCGACTACGTCGCGTGCAACGAGAGCGGCGGTTACCTGATCACCGGCGACACGAGCGGTCCGACCACGGCCGACGAGTTCGTGATGGTGAACGGCGTGTTCCTGCACCGCGAAGGCGACGTCATCGACGGCGCGACGACCATCAACGGCATCAAGGCCGCGACGATGAACGAGGCCGGACAGGTCGCGTTCGTGTGGGAGATCGTGGGCCCCTCGTCCAATCTCGACGCGCTGTTCCTCGACGGGGAACTGCTGCTGACGGAAGGCGACGCGGTCGACCTCGACGGCGACGGCAACATCGAGCCCAACTCGATCGTGCGCGCGATCGGCGGCACGCGCGAGCTCGCGCTGACCTCGACCGGAGAGGTGCTCGTCACGGCCTCGATCGACACCGCGGGAACCACGACCACGACGGACGACGTCGACGCGGTGTTCCGCATCAGCGTCGCCGCGACGCCGGTCGTGTACTGCACCGCGGGCACGACCACCAACGGTTGCGTGCCCTCGATCGCGGCCAGCGCTTCCCCCAGCGTGACCTTCGCGAACCCCTGCGCGATCTCGATCAGCTCGCTCGAAGGCCAGCGCCTGGGCCTGATCTTCTACTCGGTCGCCGGCCCCCTCGCGGCCCCCTGGGGCAGCGGCGGATCGAGCTTCCTGTGCGTGAAGACGCCGACGCAACGCTCCGGCACGCAGTCGTCGGGCGGAACCGCCGGTGTGTGCGACGGAACGTTCTCGCTCGACTGGAACGCGTACCAGCTCGCCAACCCGGGCGCGCTCGGCAACCCGTGGACGGTCGGTGAGCAGGCTTGGGTGCAGGGCTGGTTCCGCGACCCGCCGGCGCCGAAGTCGACCAACCTGACGGACGCGGTCGAGCTCACCTACGTCCCGTAACCAACGGCCGAGCAGGCCGCGGAACTCTGCGAGCGAGCTCGCGCTCGCTCTGGGATCCCCTCTCGGGCTGCCAAAGGGCAGCCCGAGTTCGTTTGCGCGGAGCGCAAACAAACCGGGGCTTACCTCCGCGACCCGCCGGCGCCGAAGTCGACCAACCTGACGGACGCGGTCGAGCTCACCTACGTCCCGTAACCAACGGCCGAGCAGGCCGCGGAACTCTCAACGCTGCGCAGCAGCGCATCAACTCGTCCCCTCTCGGGCTGCCAAAGGGCAGCCCGAGTTCGTTTGCGCGATTCGTCGGCGTCGGGCGCAGTAGATTCCCGCCTCCCCGTGACCGACTCGCCCGACCAGCCCACGCCCCACCGCCGTCGACCGCGCTACCGCGGCACGCACCCGCGGCGCTTCGAAGAGAAGTACAAGGAGCTCGCGCCCGAGGCGCACCCCGAGCTCATCGCGCACGTGCGCGCGCGCGGGATGACTCCGGCGGGTCAGCACGTCCCGATCCTCGTCGACGAGGTGCTCGCCGCGCTCGCCGTGCAGCCCGGGCAATGCGGCGTCGACGCCACGCTCGGCTACGGCGGCCACGCGCGCGCGCTGCTCGAACGCCTCGCGCCCGACGGGCGACTGATCGCGCTCGACACCGATCCCATCGAGCTGCCCAAGACCGTCGAGCGACTGCGCAAGCTGGGCTACGACGAGCGAGCGCTCGTCGCGCGTCGGACCAACTTCGCCGGCGTCGGCGCGGCGCTGCACGAGCTCGGCGTCGACCAGGGCGTGGACTTCCTGTTCGCGGACCTCGGCCTTTCGTCGATGCAGATCGACGACCCCGCGCGCGGCTTCACCTTCAAGCACGACGGCCCGCTCGACATGCGCATGAACCCCTCGCGCGGTCTCTCGGCCGCGCAGTGGCTGGCGCGAGCGGACGAGGCCACCCTGGAGCGCGTGCTGCGCGAGAACGCGGATGAGCCGCGCGCGCGCGACCTGGCGCGGGTGCTCACCGGCCGTCGCGAGCCTCTCGAAACCACGCAAGCGCTGGCCGACGCCATCCGGCGCGCGCTCGAGGAGCGCTGCGACGACGACGAGCGCGAGAAGACCGTGCGACGGGTGTTCCAGGCCCTGCGCATCGAGGTCAACGACGAGTTCGGCGTGCTCGACGCCTTGCTGCGCCAGGCCCCGGCGCTGCTGCGGCCGGGCGCTCGAGTGGCGCTGCTGAGCTTCCATTCCGGCGAGGACCGCCGCGTGAAGCACGCCTTCGAACGCGGGCTCGCAGCCGGTGTGTGGTCGCGGGTCAGCGACGAGTTGGTGCGGCCCAGCCGCGCCGAGCTGCGGGCCAACCCGCGGTCGGCCTCGGCGAAGCTACGCTGGGCGCAACGGGCCTGAATCGCAGGAGCAGCGGAGCCGCGCGGCGCCAAGAGCGCTTCGTTCGCTCCGGGACTTCCCATCTCGTTGTTGCGCGCCGCTCCCGCACGCACGCCCGTCGAAGGAGAGAGACCATGCGCCGGATCTTCATCTGCTATCGCCGCAACGAGTCCGAACACGCCGCTGGCGCTCTGGGCCGCGACCTCAGGACGCGCTACGGGCCCGAACGCGTCTTCCGCGACAAGGAGGACATCGCCGGCGGCGAGTCCTGGAAGCGCAAGGTGCTCGCGGAGATCGATCGCGACGCGGCGCTGCTGGTTCTTGTGAGCCGCGATTGGGCCGACAGTCGGGACGAGCAGGGTCGCCGCCGGATCGAGCGCGAGGACGACCCGATCCGCATGGAGATCGCCGACGGCCTGCGCGACCGGGCCACGATCATTCCGCTGCTGGTCGAGTCCGCGCCGATGCCGCGCGCGGATCAACTGCCCGAGGAGCTGCGCGAGTTCGCCGAGCTCAACGCGTTGCCCCTGCGCGACGGCGATTGGGCGCACGACCTCGCGAAGCTCTTCGCGACGCTGGACGCCGCCGGCTTCAAGCCGATCGACTCGGGCGTCGGTTCGCCGTGGTCGGCGAGTTTCATCTCGACTTGCGTGCTGGCGGCGTTCATCGCCGCCGGAGTCGCGTTGGACCGTTCCGACTGGGACTCGGACACCTACTCGGGTCTGGTGATCGCCGCGGTCATCGCGCTGGTCTTCAGTGTCGTGGCGCTGCGCGACCACAAGCGCCGCAACGTGCGGCCGACGTGGTTGGCCAAGGCCGCGCTGACGTTCTGTTCGTTGGGACTGATCTCGGCCATCGGCATCCAGGCCGAGGCCGAAGAGCTCGGCCTGATCGAAGGAGACGACGTCGAGGCGAGTCCGCGCACCCAACCGGTGAGCGGCGTGTGGTTCGACCAGTTCAACAGTCAGTTCACGCTGGCCCAGGACGGACCTCACGTCTCGGGCAGTGTGCTCACGAACGGCGAAGTGCTTCCCTGCTCGGGAACCATCGCTGCGGGCGAGCTCGAGCTCACCTTGCTGCGCAACGGGCTCGCGTCCGGACAGTTCCGGCTCGAGCTTGAGCCAGGTGGTCAGGCCATGTCCGGCCAGTACACCGACCTGCACGGGGGCGCGAGCCTTCACGTCGCGCTGCGACGGCGCTGAAGAAGAGCGGCGCTCGGGTTTGACCGAGCGGGGAGTTCGGGGAATAGTTCAGTCCCAACGCCCGCCGGACATGCCCCACGAAACCAGCGAGTCGATCGTCGAAGGCGAGCGCGTCGCGCAGCGCTCGAAGCGCTGCGAGAAGGCGTCGTGAGGGTCCCCTCGGTTCGCGCCGTGCTGCGGCGCCTGGGTTTGGCGTTGTTCGGGGGCCTGATGGCGATCGCGATCGCCGAGGTCGTGCTGCGCGTGCTGTCGACGCACGACTCCGCCAAGAGCGCCGCGGCCGTCGACGAGCTCGTCGGCCGCATGACCAAGGCCTTCGGCGAGATCAACGCGCCAGTGCGCGAGAGCGGCAGCACGCTCGCCTTCCACCCGCTGTACGCCTACGACTACGCGGGCGCCGATCGGGTCGTCGACCAGCGCCTCAGGACGTTCCGCCTGTCGAGTGCGAACGAGATCTGCGTGTTCGTGTACGGAGGCTCGGTGTCCGCGCAAGTCGGGCAACAGGCGGCCGATGAGATCGAGCGCTTGCTCGCCGCCGATCCGCGCGCTGCGGGCAGGGTCGCGCGCGTCTATCCGATGGGCCGCGGCGGGTACAAGGCGCCGCAGACGCTCGCCGCGCTGCAACACGATCTGAGCTGCGGCTTCGCGCCGGACGTGGTGCTGCTCGTCGACGGCTTCAACGAAGTCGCGGTGGCCAACGCGAACGTCAAGAACGACTTCCACCCGATCATGCCGGGCGTTTCGTTCTGGCTGCCGCTGGTGGCGGCGCCGATGACCTCGAGCACGGTCACGCTCGACGCCGAGCTCGCCGTGCGGCGCGAGCAGCGCTGGGCCGTGCGGCTCGATGAGCTCGGCGACTCGCTGGGCGCGGCGCACAGCGCGGTCGCATCGCGGCTGTGGCTCTGGTCGATCAACGCCTGCAACCGTCGCTGGGCGCGCGCAGTGGACCTCTACACGCGCCACGCCGCGGCCGCGAAGCGCGGCTGGGTGAACCGCGGAGGGACCATCGACCGCACGCCGGAGGCGGCGCTCGAGGCTTGCGCCACGGTCTGGCGCGAGAACGCGCGCTCGATGCGCGCGATCTGCGAGTCGCGCGGCATCGCCTTCGTCCACGTGCTCCAGCCGACGTTGCACGACGCGGGCGCGAAGCCGGCGACGGAGAACGAGCTGCGCGTCGGCGGCGCGTCCGACGCCTGGCTCGAGGGCGTGCGCCTCGGCTACCCGCTGCTCCGTTCGATCGGCGCCGAGCTGCGCGCGCAGGGCCACGAGTTCTTCGACGGATCGCCGCTCTTCGCCCAGGAGACGGGCGAGATCTACGTGGACTCCTGCCACTACAACGACGCGGGCCGGCGCGAGCTCGCGCGCTTCTCGGCGCGCGCGATCCTCGCGCTCGAGCGGCCCTTCGGCGCGCGCTGGTCGCCCTGACGGGGGCTGCGCGACGTCGACGCGCTCGCGTGATACGTTCCGCTTCACTGCGCCGATGACCACGCAAGCTCCGCCCACGCCCACCGCTCTGCCGCGCTGGGCCCGCGCGCTCGCGATCTTCGCGACGACGTTCGGCGCGATCCTCGCCGTGTTCGAGCTCCTGTGCCGCGTCGTGGCGCTGCCGGGCTTGAGTCTGGCGGAGCTCGATCCGCTGACCCACGCGCGCGAGCAGCTCATCGTTCAAGCGCACCCCTACCTGGGCTACGCGAACAAGCCGGGCTACGCGCGCGAGAAGACCGAGAAGAACCCGACCTCCGCGCACCACAACAGCATGGGCTTCCGCGGGCGCGAGACGAGCTGGGAGAAGCCCGCCGGCGTGTGGCGCGTGTTCTGCATGGGCGGGTCGAGCACGTACGGCCTGGGTCCGACCTCGGATGAGACCAACTGGACCTCGCGGCTCGAGGAGCACCTCAACGCCGCCCAACCGCCCAAGCGCGTCGAAGTGATCAACGGCGGCTGCCAAGGATGGTCGACTCACGAGAGCCTGATCAACCTCGCTGTGCGCGGCGTCGACCTGCAGCCCGACCTCGTGATCGTCTACCAGACCTTCAACGACATGCGCTGCGCGCTGTACCCGGGCGTGAAGCGCGACAACACGCACTGGCGCGCGGTCTGGCCCGTCGAACGCGCGAACGCGATCGTCGACACGCTGGAGCACAGCTACGCGTTCCTGGCCTGGCGCCGCTACGGCACGGACTGGTGGGAGCGCTACTCCAACCTCTCCGCCTGGGCCATCGTCGACGTCGGCAAGTACAAGGACAACTTCGCCCAGCCCACCGACATCCCGCGCGGCATGGCGAACTACCAGCGCAACCTGGTCACGATCATCGGCGAGGCGCACTCGCACGGCGCCGAGGTGTTGCTCGCGCCCGAGTGCGTGCGCTCGAGCGACTTCGACCTGTTCAGTTCGGGCGCGCAACAGCGCGAAGCCTTCGAGGAGATCTCGCGCATCGTCGAACACGTCGCCAGCGAGCGCAGCGTGCCGTTCTGCGACGCGCGGAGCGTGCTCGAGCGCGAGGCCGACCGTCAACGCGCCGAGAAGGGCCAGGACACGATCTTCACGCGCGAGGTCCACCTCACCGACGAGGGTTGTGACTTGCTGGGCCGCACGCTGGCGGCGCGGATCCTCGAGCTCGGGCTGATCAAGTAGCGGCCGCAGCGGCGCGCGCCGCGGCTGGCGGACGTTCTCCTGCGACGTCCGACGCGCCACGAGAAAAGCGGAGTTCTGCTCGACCGTGGAGCGGACTCGCGACGTGGATGCGCGCGCACTTTGCGCCACGCGCGCCGTTGCGTGGAATCCCGCGGGCGGTTGCAATCCTTCGGGCAGACCGGCAGGCCGAGGCGAAGGCAAGACCTTCGCCGATGAGGTGCTCAGCACCCAAGGTCAGGTTGAAGTGAGGATCGACCAACGTGTCGCGCGTCTCCTTCTGATCCACGTGTTCGGAGCCCTGACGCTGCTCGGGCGCAGCGAAGCGCAGTCGAGTTGCTCGCCCGAGTGGCAGCCCACGTTCGGCGGAATCGACGGGACGAACCTGGAGATCAACGCGCTGCTCCCGCACGACGATGGTTCGGGGCCGGCGCTGTACGCGGGCGGACGCTTCTACGGCGCTGGCGCGACGAACGCGCGCGGCATCGCGCGCTGGGACGGACAGCGTTGGTCGGAGCTCGGCGCCTCGACGCTCCCAGAGGTCTTCGCGCTCGCCGAGTTCGACGACGGCAGCGGACCCGCGCTGTTCGTCGGCGGCGACTTCACGAGCCAGGGCGGAGTCAACGCGCGGCGCGTCGCCAAGTGGAACGGCGCGAGCTGGTCGAGACTTGGAACAGGCATGAACGACGACGTTCGAGCGCTCACGGTGTTCGACGACGGCAGCGGCCCGGCGTTGATCGCTGCGGGCGACTTCACGACCGCCGGCGGCTCGAGCGCCGTTCGCGTCGCCAAGTGGGATGGCGCGAACTGGTCTCCGATGGGTGCGGGCTTCAGCGCGGGTGTCGAAGCGCTCGCGGTGTTCGACGACGGCGCCGGCCCAGCGCTGTACGCCGGCGGCCAGTTCGGACAGTCGGGCGCGACGCCGGTCTACTTCATCGCGCGGTGGGACGGCGCGAACTGGGCGCCGCTGAACACCGGCGGAGCGCTCGGCGTCGTCACGTCGCTGCACGTCGCGGATCTCGGCGCTGGCCCGCGCCTGTTCGCAGGCGGGAACTTCAATTCGATCGGCGGCGTGTCGTGCAACCAGCTCGCGAGCTTCGACGGCGCGAGTTGGAGCCCGCTCGGCGCGGGCGTGAGCGGCTTCGTACGGAGCTTGCAGAGCCACGACGACGGCGGAGGACTCGCTCTGTACGCCGCCGGGAATTTCGCCAGCGCTGGCGGCGTGTCCGCGAACTCCATCGCGCGTTGGGACGGCGCGAGCTGGAGCGCGCTGGGCTCGGGCACGACGAGCTTCGTCGAGGCGCTCGCGAGCTACGACGACGGAAGCGGGGCCAAGCTCTACGCGGGCGGATGGTTCGAACAGATCGGCGGCGTCGCAGCGCGCCGCATCGGCGCCTGGGACGGAGCGGCCTGGAAAGCGTTGGGCGCAGGACTCGATGGCGAGGTCAACGCCCTGCACTTGCACGCGGTCGGCGCCGCTCGCGAGCTGTACGTCGGAGGCTCGTTCGAGAGCGCGAACGGAGTGACGCTCAACAACATCGCGCTGTGGAACGGCGCGTGGACGCCGCTCGGCGCGGGCGTGAACGGGTCCGTGCACGCCATGGAGACCTTCACCGACGCGAGCGGACCGGCGTTGTTCGTCGGCGGGCGGTTCACGCACGCCAACGGGCTCGCGGTGAACGCGATCGCGCGCTGGGACGGCGTGAGCTGGTCGGCGCTGGGCAGTGGAATCATCGGCTTCGTGTACGCGCTCGAAGTGTTCGACGACGGCAGCGGGCCCGCGCTGTACGTCGGCGGCGAGTTCCCTCTCGCCGGCGGCATCGCCGCGAGCAACGTCGCGCGCTGGGACGGCGTGAGCTGGTCGACGCTCGGCTCGGGCGTGGTCGATCCCGGAGTGGAGCACCACCCGACCGTCATGGCGCTCGCGGCCTTCGACGGCGGGCTCGGCTCGTCGCTGTACGCCGGCGGCAGCTTCCTCTCCGCGGGCGGCGCGCTCGGCACGCGTCGGATCGCGCGCTGGGACGGCGCGAACTGGTCCGCGCTGTCCGGAGGCGCCGACAGCGATGTGTTCGCGCTCGAGGTGTTCGACGGCGGCAACGGGGCCGAGCTGATCGTCGGCGGCCGATTCACCTCCGTCGCCAGCCTGTCCGCGCCGTTCATCGCACGCTGGAACGGCGCGGCATGGAACGCTCTCGCGAACGGAACCAGCGCCGCCGTGCACTCGTTGCGCGCCGCGGACGACGGCAGCGGACCCGCGCTCTTCGTCGGCGGCGAGTTCCTCGACGCCAGCGGTTCGGGCGCCGTGCGCGTCGCGCGCTGGAGCGGTGCGAGCTGGAGCGCGCTCGAGTCCGCGCCGACGGAGTTCGGTCCCCGCGTGACGGCGCTCGCACAATTCGACGGGCCGTACGGACCCGCGCTCGTCGCAGGCGGCCCGTTCTCGACGAGCCCGTCGGGCGACTCCGCCGTCGCGTTGCGCGCGTGCGAGCCGACGAACTCGGGCCTGAGCTACTGCACGGCAGGCACGACCACCAACGGGTGCGCACCCGCGATCTCCGGAAGCGGAGTCGCCAGCGCGAGCGCGCCGTCGGGCTTCGCCATCACCGTCGCGAACGTCGAGGGCCAGAAGTCGGGCCTGGTGTTCTACGGCGTGAGCGGACCTGCCGCGACGCCGTGGGGCGCGGGCTCGAGCCTGCTGTGCGTGAAAAGCCCGACGCAGCGCATGGGCTCGCAGACCAGCGGCGGCGCGGCCGGCGCCTGCGACGGCGTCCTGAGCGAGGACTGGAACCTCTTCCGCGCGACGCATCCCGGCGCGCTCGGCCAGACCTTCGTCGGCGGCGAGCAAGTGTGGGCGCAGGCCTGGTTCCGCGATCCGCCGGCGCCCAAGAGCACGAGCTTGAGCGACGGACTCGTGTTCGTCGTGGCGCCCTGATGCGGCATCGAGGCGAGCAGGACTGCCAAGCGCCAGCGAGGCTCGAGCGAGCCGTGCTGGCTCACGCGCGCCGCGGCGTGCGATGCGAGGGCAAGGTCTGACGAGCGGCTCAGCGCTCGCTCATGCGCCGCCGCTGGCCGCGAGTTCGCGCCGCGCGAGCTCGAGGTCGGCCGCGACCATCATCTGCGCCAGCGAACGCACGTCGTGGCGCGGCGACCAGCCCAGTTCTTCGCGCGCGCGCGTCGCGTCGCCGCGCAGCTCGTTCGCCTCGGCCGGACGGAGCTGGCGCTCGTCGAAGCGCACGAACTCGCGCCAGTCGAGCTCGAGCGCGCCGAACGCGAGCTCGAGGAAATCGCGGATCGACAGGCTCACTCCCGTGGCGACGACGAAGTCCGAGGGCTCGTCGCGCTGCAGCATGCGCCACATCGCCTCGACATAGTCCCCGGCGAAGCCCCAGTCGCGCCGCGCCTCGAGGTTGCCGAGCTTGAGCTCGCGTTCGAGCCCCACTTTGATGCGCGTGGCGCCGCGCGTGATCTTGCGCGTCACGAAGTTCTCGCCGCGCCGCGGGCTCTCGTGGTTGAAGAGGATCCCGTTGCACGCGAACAGCCCGTAGCTCTCGCGGTAGTTGACGACCTGGTGGTGCGCGAAGGCCTTGGCGCACGCGTACGGGCTGCGCGGATGGAACGGCGTGCGCTCGTGCTGCGGCGCGGGCGAGTTGCCGAACATCTCGGAGGTGCCGGCCTGGTAGAAGCGGATGCGCTTCCCGCTGCGCCGCTCGTGCGCGTGCACGGCCTCGAGCATGCGCAGCACGCCCATGCCCGTCACGTCGGCCGTGTACTGCGGCTGCTCGAAGCTCACGCGCACGTGGCTTTGCGCGCCGAGGTTGTAGACCTCGTCGGGCTGCGCTTCGTCGAGCACGCGCTGCAGCGAGCCGGCGTCGGACAGATCGCCGTAGTGGAGGGAGAAGCGCGGATTCGCGCCCGCCCCCAAGTGCAGGTGGTCGATGCGCGCGGTGTTGAAGGAACTCACCCGCCGCACCATGCCGTGCACGCGGTAGCCGTTCTCCAGCAGCAACTCGGCGAGGTAACTGCCGTCCTGCCCGGTCACGCCGGTGATGAGAGCTGACTTGGTTTGCATGGGCGGCGGTGGACGACGAGCGACGCATGATAGTCCCGAAGGGGCGCGCGGCCTCGAGTAGCCTGGCCCGCGTGAGCGCAGGATCTGCTTGGTACCGGAGCGACCGGGAGGGCTTCCTCCTGGAGCGTGTGCAATCCGTGGTCGGCCAGCTCGCGACCAACGCCATCGCCGAGGGCTTGCACGTCGAGCCTCAGCAGCACGAGGAGTGGAACTCGAGCATCGGCGTGCTTCAGCGCGAGCTGCAGCACCGCGCCCGCGAAGTCGAGCTGCTGCGCGAGGCGTTGGCCTCGCCGCAACTGGCCGAGTACCAGCACGTGCTGCTCGAGTTCGACTTCCGTCGCCGCGGACTGCGCATCGACTGCGTGCTGCTGGGCGCGGGCATCGTGGCCGTGATCGAGTTCAAACGCTCCCGACTGACGGCCGCCGACCGCGAGCAGGTGACGACCTACTGCGTGAATCTGGTCGAGTTCCACGAGGAGACCCGGCGTGTCGCGCGCGAGGAGCAGGCGATCGTCGCGCCCGTGCTCGCCCTCACGCAGGGCAAGGCCAAGGGTGCGCCCAGTCATCCTGGCGAGTTCCATCGAGCTCCCTGGGAGTGCGTCCTGCGCGCGCCGCTCACGTGCGACGCGAGCAGTCTTCACCAGGCGCTGCTGGCGGCGCTCGACGCTCGCCGAGGCCGGACGGCCATCGATCCGGAGCGCTGGATCCACGCGCGTTTCGCGCCTTCGTCAACCATCCTCGACGCTGCCGTTTCGCTCTACGGACGCCACGACGTCAGCGCGATCTCCACTCACGCCGCGCCCGCGGAACGCATCGAGCGCTGTGTCGAATCGCTCGCTCAGCTCATCGAAGACTCGCTGCGGCGCAAGATCAACCGCGTCCTGTTCGTCTCCGGCGCGCCGGGCGCAGGAAAGACGCTGGTGGGACTCAAGCTCGCGTTCGATCCGCGCTTTCGCGACGACGCGGTGTTCGTCACCGGCAACGCGCCGCTGGTGGAAGTGCTCAGCGCAGCGCTCAAGGGCGCTTATCGCCGCAAGCGAATTGAGGCCAGCGGCGCCGTCGCGGTCGCCAGCGGCTACGCGCGCGAGGACGCTCGGCGCGTCATCGATCTGTCGACGTTCAAGATCGTCAAGGCGCACGCGTTTCTAGGCGAGCGCGGCGGCAAGACTGGATCGGCCGATGGGCGCGTCGTGATCTTCGACGAGGCGCAGCGCACGTATCAGGCCGGCAAAGAAGTGCTGCGCCGCAAGCTGGAGGACGACGAGGCCAAGCTGATCCTCGACTCACTGCAGCGCACCTACGGCGATGGAGTCGTCGTCGTGGCGCTGATCGGGCACAACCAGGCCATCAATCGCGGCGAACTCGGCGTCTCGGCGTGGTTCAAGGCGGCGCGGGATCGCGGTTGGCGCTACGCGATCTCCGACGAGACGCTGGCGCTCTCGGAGGTCTCGGCCGCGCGCGAGACGATCGACGAGGGGCTCCGAGACCCGCTCGACGTGGGTCATCTGCCCCACTCGATGCGCTTCTATCGCAACGGCGATCTGGAACGCTGGGCCGAGCTCGTGCTCGACGACCGCGCGCGAGAGGCGGCGACGCTCGCGCTCGAACTCGATCGGCGCGATGACACCGTCTGGATCACGCGCTCGCTCGACAGCGCGCGCAACTGGGTCCGAGGGCGGCGCGTTGGCGAGCAACGCGCGGGCCTGATCGCTTCGGGACAGGCGCGGCGCCTGGCGGCCGTCGGCTTGTTCGTGGACCTCAAACCCGACATCGCCAAGTGGATGCTCGCGCCGGCGGGTGACGTGCGCTCCGCCAACATGCTGGAGACCGTGCAGAACCAGTACCAGGTGCAGGGCCTGGAGCTCGACTTCACGGTCGTGTGTTGGGACTTGGACCTGCGTCGCGAGGAGGGCTGCTGGCGCGCGTATCGGCTGGTGGGTTCGGAGTGGCAGCGCGACAAGGCGCTCGAGATCGCCAAGAACGGCTACCGCGTGCTGCTCACTCGCGCCCGCAAGGGAATGATCGTGTTCGTGCCACGAGGCGACGACAGCGGCGAGGACCCCACGCGCGACGCGAGGTCCTACGACGCCATCGCCGAGCACCTCGTGAGTTGCGGCGCGAGGTCCATCGACGCCGCGAGCTGACGGCCAGGCCTTCGAGCGCTACTCGGTCGGCGGGCGCACCTCGTAGACCACGCCTTCGAAGAGCACGTCGAGGTTCTCGCTGAAGGCGAAGAAGGGTCCGAGAGCGGGTGTCTGGACGAGCGCGTCGAACCATTCCTTCGAGTACGCCTCCAGTCGCTTGCGACGCGGCTTGGTGTCCGAGATCGCGTTGTCGCGCCAGATGCCTTCCGTGAGGCGGAAGGTCTTGGTCGACACGCGGCGCGTGAACAGCTCGAGGAACTCCTGCGTGGGCGAGGACTCGCCGCGGCCGAGGAAGAAGTCGTCGCTGCCCGCGCGGATCGAGCCCGCGGCGACCAGTTGGCGGAGGTACTCGCTGTCGGCGACCGCCGCTGCGCCGCTGGTTCGACTCGACAGTCCGCTCAGAGCCTCGGACGAACTCTGCATCTCGAGCACGATCCGCTCCGCCGCCTCGCGCAACTGCGCCGCGCTCGAACCGGCGGGCAACGCTCCGACGCGTTGGAGTTTCGACGCGAGCTTCTGCAGCAGCTCCTCGCGCGACAGCTCGGGCGCGTTGCCAGAAGACGAGGGGTAGTACCCGCCGCCCCCGCCCGGCGACGCCGGTCCGGGCGAGGAGGGTCCGCCCCCGCCGGGTGACTGCGGGCCGCTCCCGGCCCCCGCCGGCCGCGTCGGCCGCGCTGTCCGCAAGCCCTCTTCGACGATCAGGTGCGAGGTGTACGGCGTGACGATGCCGTGCTCGACGCCGAGCGAGCGCACCTCGTCGACGAGCTCCTTGTCCGCGCCGTGCAGTCGCATCTGATCGAGCAGCGCTGCGACCCGTCGCTGCGCCCACAACGCTTCGAGGAAGTCGAACGGTCGACGCGGCGCGGCGGCGAACTCGACGTTGCGCACGATCTCGACCTTCCGTCCGCCGCTGTCGCCTCGCAGCGTCACCTTGGCGCGCCCCGAGCCCGTGTAGCGCCCGAGCAGCGACACGCGGCCGCCGCGGTACAGGTCGGGCAGTCGTCGCGACGTCAGACGCTGCACGTTCACGCCCTCGATCGACAGCTCGAGGTTGGTGAGCACCGGGTGGCCGAGCTTCTGGAACAGCTCCGCCGCGGCTGCGTCGATGCTCTGCTCGGGCTGCACGTAGGTGCGCTCCGCGCCGCTCTGTTCGGCGAGCTTGTCGAGCAGTTGCGTGTTGACGTCGAGACCGACTCCGAAGGCGAAGATCCGCGCTCCGGCGGCGTTGGCCCGCGTCGCGCCGCTCAGCAGCGTCGTCGTGTCGGTCTGCTGAACCGTTGGAGCGCCGTCGGTGAGGAGCACGACGATCGACACGCGCTCGCGGTCGAGCGGCAACGGCGCAAGGCTCGTTTCGAGCGCGGCCTCGATGTTCGTGCCGCCTTTCGGAGTCAGGCGTTGCACGCGTTCGAGCGCTGCGCGCAAGTGCTCTACATCGGCGGGGCGAGCGGTTGGGAAGAACGCCTCCGCTTCGGTCGAGTACGTCACGACGTTGAACTCGTCCTGCGGGCGGAGCGACTCGAGGAACGCGCGCAGCGCACCGCGCGCCTGCTCGAACTTCACACCCTCCATCGAGCCCGACGTATCGAGCGCGAAGACGATGCGGCGCGGGATCACGGCCGCGTTCTCGGCCTCCCGTCCCGGCGAGGCGAGCAACAGGAACGCGCCCGACTCGCCGGACTTGGTGCTCAACACGTCGACACCCACGTCGCGCTCGACGGGGCTGTACAGCACCGAGAGTTCACGCCCGCGCAGACTCTGAGTGCGGCCCTCGAACGTCGCGCGCGCCCGGCGGGCGTCGACGCGCACCACCTCCACACCGGTGGTGTGCGAGAAGACGTGCTGGAGCCCCTGCGAGGATTCGATCGAGAGGTCCAGCACGAGGTGCTCGGGCGCGCGCCCGTCGACGCCGCCTGTCAGCGCAAGCGCCCAGCGTTGCAGGCCGTCGATGCGCGCGAGCACTTCGCGATAAGTGACCTCCACCTCCAGTTGGCCCTGCGCGGGGATCGGGAACACTCGCGCGCGCAGGCAGCCGCGGCCGACGAACTCGAGCAGCCCCGGATCGCGGCGGCTGCGGACGATGCCCTCGTACACGCTGCGCGCGCGCGGCGCGTCGAGCACTTCGCCGCTCACGAGTTCACCGCCCATGGTCATGCGGAAGTCGTCCACCGCCGAGCCTTCGGGCAGCGGCAGCACCCACACGGCCTCCGCCGGCGTGAGACCGGCGTTGTGGAGCGTGAGCGTGAGTCGCGTCGTGGCCACGCCGTCGATCACGGTGGCGCGCGCGACCAGCTTCTCGGCGCGCACGGCGGCGCCCTCCTGCCGCGCTTGCGTCGCAACGCGCGGAGCAGGTCCGGGCGATTCGATCGATGCGCCGACGAGCAAACTGAGCAAGACAACAGGGACGAGCATGGAGATCCTCCGCGACTTGGAACGAGTCGCGCTCACTCAACGCTCGTGCCAGCGCCGTTCGCGCTTGCTGTGAGCGGTTGACTCGCGCGCTCGCGCGCCGAACTCGTAGCGCTCATGTGGCGCGCGCGAGACCTCGTTCCGCTCCAGCTACACTCCGCGCCGTCACTGCGGCGCACACTCGCGCTCGGTTTGCCTGCTCGCTGGGAGAGATCCACTGTCACCCACAATCTCGAGCCTGCTAGGGCGCGCTCGCGCGTGGTCGACGCGCGCGTTGCTCGCAACGTGCAGCGCGCTCTCGCTCGCTGCGTGCGCAAGTGTCGCCACGCCGCCGCACGCGCCGTACGCGGTGATCCTGGGAACGGCGCAGGATGGCGGCGTTCCTCAGTTGGGTTGCGGCGAGCCGCGCTGCGAGCGAGCGCGGAACGACGAGCGCGCGCGCCGACGAGTCACGTCGCTGCTGCTCGCCGATCCCGCGAGCGGCCAGCGTTGGCTCTTCGACGCCAGCCCGGACCTGCCGGAACAACTCGAACTCGCGCGTCCGCATCCGCCGACGCGGCGCTCGAGCGGCCCACGGCCCGCGCTGTTCGACGGCGTGTTCCTCACGCACGCGCACATCGGGCACTACCTGGGCCTCGCGCAGCTCGGCCGCGAGGTCTACGGCGCGCAAGGGCTCGCGACCTTCGGCTCGCCGCGCATGCTCGAGTTCCTGCGCGGCAACGCGCCGTGGCGACTGTTGGTCGAGACGGGCGCGCTGGAGTTGCGAGAGATCTCACCGGAGCGCGGAGTCGAACTCTCCAGCGGACTGCGAGTCAGCGCGCTGCGCGTTCCGCACCGCGACGAGTTCAGCGACACGCTCGCCTTCGTCGTGCGCGGTCCGCGGCGCTCGCTCCTGTACTTGCCGGACATCGACAAGTGGGAGCGCTGGGAGCTGCGCCTCGAGGACGTGCTCGCCGAGGTCGACGTCGCTCTCGTCGACGGAACCTTCTACGCGGACGGCGAGATCCCGGGCCGCGCGATGGCGGAGATCCCTCACCCGTTCATCAGCGAGACCCTCGCGCGTCTGGCGTCGGCGCCGCTGGAGCTGCGACGCAAGGTCGTGTTCACGCACCTCAACCACACCAACCCGGCCTGCGATCTCGACGGCGCTGCGCAGCGCGCGATTCGAGCAGCGGGGATGCGCGTGGCGCGCGAGGGCGAGCTGATCGAGCTGTGAGCGTCAGCGCGGGACGTAGCGCACCAGCCGCAGCACGAGCGGTCCCGGCATGCCTTCGACGTCCTGCACCTCGAGCCACTGCGGAGCGACGAGCGGGTTGTTCCTCAGACCGCCGGGGATCGCGCCGGGCCGCACGTCCGAGTAGGGCTTGTCGCGCAGCACGAGCGAAGCCTCGAGGTAGGTCGGGCGCTGCGCGAGGAACGTCTCGAGCGGGATGCGTCGCTGATGGCCTGGCGCGCGGCGCGCTTGCTCGGTGAGCGGCGCGAACTCTTCGCGATTCACCAGGCCGTACGGATCGAAGATCCACAGGTCCGAGTAGTAGCCCGTCGCGCCGATCGTGCCGACCACGAGCGACTCGCCCGGCTGCGTGCGCGCCTTCAACGCGCGGCCGAGGAAGGACCACAGCCGCGCCTGGTCGCGCATCATCACCCACTGCTCGAACTCGCTGAGGAACTGCGGGTTGTTGAAGCGGAAGCGGAACGCCTCGCGGACGCGCGCGGGAACGACGTGCACGTTCCAGCCGGCCGGCAGCGAGAGCGCGACGCAGCTCGCCACGAGCGCGAGCGACGCAGCGAGCTGCGCGCGGCTCGCTCCGGCGCCCACACCGAGCGCTCGACCGAACGCGAAGGCCAGGAACGGCAGCGCGGGCACGAGGAAGCGCCCCATGGCCATGAAGTCGCCGCCGACGAGCGTGGCGTAGCCGAAGACGCCGCCGACGACGAGCAAGGCGGCGATCGCGGGCAGGTCGCGCCGACGCAGCGCTTGCACGCACGCGAACACGAGGGCGATCAGCACCGAGGGGAACGACGTCACGAACGTGGCGACGTACTTCGCGCCGAACTCGAGCGCCTGCGCGCCGAGCTCGACCTTCACGCGCGCCGTGTTGGGCGTCCAGGCGCCGAAGTACGTTCGTCGCCAAGCGAAGTGCGCGACGACCGCCAGCGCAATCGCCGCAGCCACGGTCGCGACAGCTCGGCCACGCTCGCGCGAACGCTCGATCCAACTCGCGAGGCCCGCGGCCGCCAACGCCAGCGCGACGAACGCGAACCCGTCGGCGCGCAGGAGAACTGCGGCGAGAGCGCTCGCGATGGCGAGCCACGGTCGAGCGCGCTCGGCGACGAGAGCGCAGAACGCTCCGAACAGCGCGAGCGTGAACGGCAGCGTCTCCAGCCCGCTGGTGCTCCACACGGCGAACGGCGGCAACGTCGCGAGGAACAGCGCCGCGCAGCCGGCCGCGAGCCAACGTCCTCCGCCGTTTGCGAGTGAGCGCACGAGCAGGACCAGCAACGCCGCGCCGCACGCAGCCGCGCTCCATCGCGCGACGAGAGGCGTGTCGAGCCCGGCGCGCTCGAACGGCGCGAGCCACAGCACCCACAAGAGGTTGGTGAAGCCCTCGACCGGCGGCGTCTCGCCGGGGTTGAACACCAGGCCGCGACCCTGCACGAGATTGCGGGCGTAGCGCAGCGAGATGAACGCGTCGTCGCAGATCCACTCGAAGCGCGCGACGAGCGCGGCGTAGATCGCCAGCACGACCGCGCAGGCCACGGCGGCGAGGCGCAATTCGCGGGCGCCGCCGCTCATGGCGCGCTCGAGCTTCGACGTCGGTTCACTGCGGGAACTTACGGGCCTGCTTCTCGCTCGCCAAGTGCGGCGGAGGAGAGCGGGCGCGCGCCGGCGTCTCCAGCGGGCGTTCGACGCAAGATCGTTCGCATCGCAGCGCCTGCGACGAGCAAGCCCGCCGCGCCGAACGTCAGATGGCTGAGGCTCAGCTCGTACGGATCGGCGGAGTCCTCGCCGTACACGCGCACGGCGAGACCGAGTCCGATGTTGTTGAGCGCGTGGCACAGCACGCTGGTCCAGGTCGAACCCGTCCTCCAAGCGACGAAGCCGAACCACAGCCCCGGAAGCAGCACGCCCAGCATGTGCTGCGGATCGAAGTGCAGCGCGGCGAACATCACTCCAGGCGCCGCGATGCCCAGCCAGGCGCCGAAGCGCTGGACCAGACGCGACTGTACGTAGCCGCGGAAGAACAGCTCCTCGCACAGGCCGGGCGCGAGGCCCCCGATGACGATGACCGAAGCTCCATACGCGCCCTCGGGCTCGAACAAGAGGCGGCTCACGAGCTCGAGCGAGTCGCTGGGCTCGTCGAACAGCGCGACGACCAAAGCCTCGCTCACGTACGAGAGGCCCAACGTCCCGAGCAACGCAGCGAGGTGGACGACCAGCCCGGCGCGCGGCGCTTCGAGCGCGAGACGTCGGCGCCAGCCCAGACGCGAGAGGAGCGCGGGCCCCACCGCGAGGATCAGCAGCGTGACTTGGATGGGCAGCAGAACCACGAACAGGCCCGTCGGCGTCGGCAGGATCGAGTCGAGCCAGAGCTCGAGCGACTTCGAGTCGCTCGCGTTCGAGTCACCGCCCATGAAGGCGACGAAGTAAGCCGCGAGCGCCACAGCGCCGGAGACGAGCAGGACGGCCGGAATCACGCCGGTGAGCAGGAGCAGCGCTGGCCAGACGCGCGGCGGTTTCGAGGGCGCTCGCTCTCGGATGACAGGCGGCTGCGGCAGCGGTCCTTGCTCAGCGGCAGTGTCGCTCACGGCGGGCAGTCGAGCCTGCGGCTCGGCGGCCTTCAAGTCGCGCTGCGCCGGCCGTTGGACGCGCGTGCGGCTGCGAGCGCCAACTCGATCCGACCCGCAGCGCCGATCGCGAGGCGCGGGGCCCCTCGGCGAGTTCGTGGCCAGCCGCGATCAGCCTTCGCAGCGCCAGCGCGAAAGTCATGCAGACCTCGCGCGCCGTCGCCGCGCGGCTCGTCGATCCAACGCCGGCCGCGCGATGCGGGTCTGTTGCCTGCGCACAGCGACCCGTAACCTTGGCGCGTGACCGCGCACGAAGCGTCGACTCCGCGCCGCGTCGATCCTCTCGAGTGGGTCGCCGTGGCGCTCGCGTTGCTCGCGACCTTCGCCAGCGGGATGCGCGCGCTGCGCATCGTGGCCATCAGCCCGCACAGCGACGAAGGGCTGTACCGCGCCTACATGCGCCACCTCGACCAGCACGGGCTGGCGAGCTTTCCCGAGCTGTTCGACGAGGCCACGCGCTTCGCGAGCAGCGACTCGCACGAGGCCCCGTACCGCGTCGGGTACATCGCGCTGACCTGGGTCTGCGCGAAGGTGTTCGGCCCCACGTTCGAGGCGCTGACCTACCTCTCGTTCGCGTGCCAGGTGCTGCTCGTGCTCGGCGTGTGGCGCGTGGGACGTCGCGTGTTGCCGGAGTGCGCCGCCGCGTTCACGGCGCTCGCGCTGGCCTGCTCGCCCCTGCTCCTGCGACTCGCGCCACAGCCGCTCACCGACACGCCCGCGACGCTCGGCGCCGCGCTGAGCGTGCTGACCTTCCTCGATTTGCTCGCCCGGCCTCGGCGCGGCGCGCTGCTCGCGTTCGTGGCGTCGTTCACGTTCGCGCTGAGCGTCAAGGAGCTCGCCCTGCTGCTCGCGCCGTGCCTGTTCGCGCTGTGGGCGCTGGAGCGTTGGCGCAAGAGCACCGAGTTGCGCTTCGCCGACCTGCTGTTCGCGCTGACCGCGCCCGGCGCGTTGTGCCTGGGGCTGTGGATGCTCGCCGCGTGGGACACGAGCGCTGCGCTGCGCTACCTGTGGACCGGACTCCACTCGACCGGCGCGAACCCGTACATGCAGGCCGAGTCGATCGGCCCGTGGTACCGCTACCTCGTCGAGCTGCTGTTGCTCTCGCCGCTGCCGAGCCTGCTCGCCGCGGCCGCCGCGGGCCACGCGCTGCTCAAGCGCGGCGACGACGAGCGCTCGCGCGACGCCGTGCGTTGGGTCGTGTTCGCAGCGGTGCTGCTCGCGGTCGCGGGCCCGCTGCCCAAGAACATCCGCTTCTTCGCGATCCTCGAGCTGCCGCTGCGCGCGCTAGAGGTGGCCGCGTTGACGCACCTGGCGCGGCGAGTGTTCGACACACGCGCGCGCGCCGCAGCGCTCGCCGCGCTTCTCGCGCTCGTCGCGCTCGCCGCAATCGACCTCGTCGCCGCCAACACGACCTTCGTGCACCTGCACGATCCCGTGGTGTCGCACCTCCTGCGCATGCGGGGCTTCCTGCCCTGACGCGCGGGCGCGGTAGGCTGAAGGCGTGAGCGCCGATTCGCGAGCCCCCGCATCGAGAGCCCTGGTCCCGCGCTGGTTGCTGGCCGCGACCGCGCTGGCCGTCGCGGGACAGCTCGCCGTCGTCGCGCTCGATCGCGAGCGCTGGGCGGTCGACGAACTGCCGGCGCCGCTCGACGTCGAGCGCAAGGCGCGCCGCGAGTTCACCGTTCCGCCCGATGCGACGCCCGCGCAGGAGCTCGAGATCCTCCGCGCGGAGCTGGCCGCCATCGAGCGACGCGAGCGTCAGCGCGAGGAGGTCGAGCGCGGCTTCGAGCGGCTCGAGGCGCAGTTGGACGCCGGAAGCCATCCGGGACAGGACCGCAGCGTGCTCGAGCAGCGGCGCAAGCGGCACGCCGAAACCATCGAGCGCGATCGGGTGCGCCGGCCGCAGCTCGAAGCGCGCATCGCCGAGCTCGCGAACGCCGCCGCGGGCGCCGGACAGGGCTAGCCCAGATCTCTCACGAGGATCTACTGCGGACGCGCCGTCCCGCGCTCTCGCAACGAACCTGGTGAGAGCTGCGGGCTAGCGACTCGACTTTGCGTCGTCGGCGGGCGCGGTGAGCCTGCGCCAGCGCGACGGCGGCCAGACGACCGCGAGCGGACGTCCCACGAGCCATTCGCGCAGCGCCGGCCCCCACTCGCGGCTGTCGAGGCTCTCGGCGGAGTTGTCGCCGAGCACGAACAGCTCGTCGGGCGCGAGCACGAACGGTTGGTCGACCGCGTGCCGCCCCACGTCGACCCACGACACGTCGCGCCACACGCGCGCGCGCCTCACGACGAGGCTCAGCTCTTCGCCGCCGAACGCCGCGCGCGGCAGTTGATGCTGGAAGCCCGTCTCCAGGCCCCACATGGCCGCGTTCTCCGCATAGACGTGCTCGAACACCGCGCTCGCGCCGTCGAGGTCGACGCGCAGGCGATTGTCGATGTTCGAGAACACCAGCCGGTGCGCGCGGTCGGGCGCGAAGTCGAGATCGGTCTGCGCCAGGACCTGCGCGGTGAAGCGCGGGGCCGAGCGACGCTCGAATCGCGCCAGCGCGCGCCCGGGTTGCGGCCCGGGGACGAGCACGAGGTCGAAGCGATCGCCTTCCTCGGTGAGCCTCAGCCGCAGGTCGGCCCACGCGCCCTCGAGCGTGAACTCGAGCTCCAGCGCGAGATCGCCCACCTGCCTCCGGCCGCCGACGCGCTCGCCGTAGCGATCGAAGTAGTCGTCCAGCGCGCGCGGGATCAGCTCGGCGGCCGTGGCGCGGCCGCGCGGCGCTTCGAGCCGCCAGCCCGCGGGTGTGCGGGACCAGAGCGAGCCCGAGTGCGCCACGCTGAAGAGGTGCTCGAGCGGCGTCTTCCCCGAGTCGAACAGCTCGATCCACGCGGGGCGCGGGGCCTGGGGCGGCAGGAGCTTGCCCCCGACGAACAGATCGCCCGCCGCGAGTTGGATCGTCTCTCCGCCGAGCCCGGCCACGCGCTTGACCAGCGGCGCGGAGTCGCCCGGGCGTTGGAGCACGACCAGATCGAAGCGACGCAGGTCCGCCCGTCGATCGAAGCGCACGAAGACGTACTCGCCGTCGCGCGGGCCGCCGTGGAGCGTGGGCGCCATCGAGCGGCTGTCGACGTAGTACACGTCGCCGACGAAGGCGCGGGCGAGGAGCAGCGCGACGCCCAGGACCGCGAGCGTCCACACCGCTCGGCGCAGGGCGCGGGTCAGAGCGGCGCGCACGGCGGCCTTCGGGGTGCGCGATCCGCGCGCGGTGTCCGCAGTTGCGCTGCGCTCATCGAGCTCGAAAGATAGCGCCCGTGCGACGCCCGGCGCCGCACGGCGACCGAAGCGATGGGCCTGCGGGAGATGAGACCTCGACAGCGGCTGTTGATCGTCGACCTCGAAGCGACCTGCTGGGAGCGCGCGCAACACCGCGCCGAGGACATGGAGACGATCGAGATCGGCGCACTGCTGGTCGACCCGCTCGAGCCCGACGCGCCGCCGCAGGAGTTCGAACGCCTGGTGCGCCCGGTGCACCGTCCGCAGCTCAGCGACTTCTGCACGACGCTCACCGGCATCCGCCAGGCCGACGTCGACGCCGCAGCCACCTTCCCCAGCGCCTTCGCGGCGTTCTGCGAGTGGTTCGGCGAGCCGGGCGGTGTGCTGTTCGCGTCGTGGGGTCGCTACGACCGCCGCCAGCTCGTCAGTGACTGCGCGCGGCACGGGCTCGACTACCCGTTCGGGGAGCGGCACCTGAACCTCAAGCACTGGTGCGCGGCGCGCCTCGGAATGCGCCCCGGAGGTCTCGCGCAAACCGTTGCCAAGTGCGGATTTACGTTCGACGGACGACACCACCGCGGGCTCGACGACGCGCGCAACATCTGGCGCGTGACCCGCGCCGCCGGCGGCGAGGCGCTGCACGAGCTGCTGGCGGCCGACACCGGCGCGGACGGCCGTTAGGAGTCAGTTGAAGGCGCTTCGAGCGTGGTTCCGTCCCCGGCGCGCGGGAGCACGGAGTGTGACGCGGGCTGGAACCGGGCGGATGCAGCTTCGGTCGGCCAGGGAAGCGATGGCGCGCGCGGGCTCGGACGGACGCCGGGTGACGTCGTCAACGGGCTCCTAGCGCCTGCGCGTTTCTTGCTTGCGCACTGGCGAACCACCACACTCGCGCGCTCCCCCGCCCCCCCCCTCTGCTCCCGCCGAGCGCGCCCGCTCCCCCACCCGCACGGCGAGTCCCGTCCCAGGCCCTCCGCCCGACCCGTCTCGGAGTCGACCTCGATGAATCGTGCCCCCTTCGTGCGCCGCTCCTGGCCCGCCCTGGCCGCACTGGCGCTCCTCACCGTCCCCGCCCACGCCGCTCCTGCCGTCGCCAGCGGCGGCGCGATGGGCGTCGACATGCCGCTTTGGAGCCTGATCCCGTTCGCGGGGATCCTCCTGTGCATCGCGATCCTGCCGCTGATCGCCGGGCACTGGTGGGAGCACAACAAGAACCGCGCGATCATCTCGGCGCTGTTCGCCGTCCCCACCGCCGGCTTCATGCTGATCCACTACGGCGGTGACGGCGCGACGGTGCTCGGCCACCACCTGCACGAGTACGTTTCGTTCATCTGCCTGCTCGGCTCGCTGTTCATCATCACCGGCGGCATCTACGTGCGCGGCTCGCTCGCCGGCACGCCGCTCGTCAACACGGGCATCCTCGCGATCGGGGCAACGATCGCGAGCATCATCGGAACCACCGGCGCCTCGGTGCTGCTGATCCGTCCGCTGCTGCGCGCCAACGCGCCGCGCCAGAAGAAGGTGCACATCGTGCTCTTCTTCATCTTCATCGTGTCGAACTGCGGCGGTCTGCTGACTCCGCTCGGCGACCCGCCGCTGTACCTGGGCTTCCTCAAGGGCGTGCCGTTCGAGTGGACGCTGCGGCTGTGGAAGGAGTGGATGATCGCCAACGGCGTTCTGCTGGTCCTGTTCAACATCTGGGACCAGCGCATGCTGAACGCGGAAGAGCGTGAGCGCCCCGGTTCGCAGCTCGAGGAAGTGATGAAGCACGAGCCCTTCGGCATCGACGGCGGGCTCAACTTCCTGTGGCTGATCGGCGTGGTGTTCATCATCTACGCCTCGGGCAGCCGCATGTTCACGGGCGGCGAGGCCTGGCCGATGGGTCTGTCCGAGGGCCTGATGGCGCTCATGGGCGTGCTCGCGTGGTTCACGACGAACAAGAACAACCGCGATCGCAACCGCTTCTCGTGGCACCCGATCATCGAGGTCGCGGTGCTGTTCATCGGCATCTTCATCTGCATGGCGCCGGCGCTGCAGATCCTCAACGCCTGGGGACAGGGCGCGCGCGACGTCGCGGGCATGAAGTTCGGCATGACCGAGCCCTGGCAGTTCTTCTGGGGCACGGGCGGCCTGTCGAGCTTCCTCGACAACGCGCCGACGTACCTGACCTTCGCCGCGACGGCGGCGGGCATGAACGGCGTGTCCGTCGACGGACCGCAGTACCTCTACGAGCTGCTGCAGAAGGGCGACATGCCCGTGCGACTGATGGAGGCGATCTCGTGCGGCGCGGTGTTCATGGGCGCGAACACCTACATCGGCAACGGCCCCAACTTCATGGTCAAGGCCATCGCCGAGGAGAACCAGGTCCAGATGCCGGGCTTCTTCGGGTACATGCTGTACTCGTTCGGAATCCTGCTGCCGATCTTCGGGCTGCTGACGTTCCTGTTCTTCATGTGATCGACTCGCGCTCGGGGCGCGCCGATCGAACGGCGCGCCCGGAGTCCATCGCATGAGCACCGCCACGCCAGCTAACGAGTCCAAGGCGCACGACGTTTCGTTGCGCCAACTCTCACCGCTCCTGGTCTGGGCGGTGGTGTTCTGCGACATCGGGACGAGCGTCTACTACGTCCCGGGAATCCTCTACAAGCAGGTCGGCGACGCCGCGCCGCTGTTCGTCGCCGTCGCGCTGGTGGGCTTCGTGCTCCTGGCGCAGAAGTACGTCGAGATCTGCTGGCGCTACCCCGAGGGCGGCGGCGTGGTCAACGTCGCGAGCCACGCGTTCACACCGCGGTTGGGCCTGGTCGGCGGCCTGCTCGTGAGCGTCAGCTACTTCGTGACGAGCGCGATCTCGACCGTGTCGGGCGTCGTCTACATCGGCAGCGTCGTGCCATGGTTCGACGAGCACATCGCCACCATCGCGTGCCTCGCGCTGGTGCTGCTCGCGGCGATCAACATCGTCGGCATCCGCGAGAGCGCGATGCTCTCGCTGTTCATGGCGGGCGGCGCGCTGATCGTGAACATGGTGGTGATCTCGGCCACGATGCTCTCGCTCGAGCCCTCGACCTGGGCCGAGCTGTTCAAGCGCGCGTTCACCACGCACGACACGTCGACGCGCACGCTGCTGATCGGCTACTCGAGCGCGTGGCTGGCCTTCTCGGGCCTCGAGAGCATCAGCCAGCTCAGCCCGGCGATGAAGCTGCCGATCCAGACGACGGCCAAGCGCGGCATGAAGCTGGTGGTCGGCACGATGCTGCTGACCTCGCCCCTGCTGACCCTGTTCTCGGTCGAGCTCCTCCCCGAGCTCATCAAGTCGGACGAGCTCAAGCAGGAGCGCTTCATCTCCGAGCTCGCCGGCAGCTACGGCGGACTGATGCTGCGCGTCAGCGTGGTCGCGACGGCCTCGTCGCTGCTCCTGCTGGCTGCGAACACCGCGATCATTGGCTCGTACCACGTGTTCCTGGCGCTCGCGGACGCGCACTTCCTGCCCGAGCCGCTGATGCTGCGGAACCGGCGCTTCGGGACGCCGCACTTCGCGATCCTGGTCGCGACGATCGTTCCGATCCTGGTGATCACCGTCACCGGGCGCGACCTGGTGCTCCTGGGCGACCTCTACGCCTTCGGTCTGCTGGGAGCGTTCGTCCTCACTTCGCTGGGACTCGACCTGACGCGCTGGCGCGAGCACGAACGCGGCGGGAAGTTCTGGGTCGGTGTCTGGGCGACGCTGATGGTCACGGTGGCCTGGTTCACCTGCCTGATGGTCAAGCAGGACGCCGCGATCTTCGGCGGCATCCTGGTGCTGATCGGACTGCTGCTGGCCGTCGGAACGCAGCAGAAGTGGTTCACCGACGTGCTCTACAACACGCCGATGCTCGCCCGCCGCGCGCGCGAGGTGATCGCCGAGTCCGAGTCCGAGCTCGAGGCGCGCGACCGCGAGGTGCTGAGCCTGGCGCAGGCCGTCGCGCTCACGCAGTTGTATCCCTCGCACACGTTGGTCGGCCTGCGCGCCACCAACGACAGCCTGGTGCAGGAGGCGATCCTGCGCGAGAAGGGCTTGGGCGGGAACACCGTGTACGCGCTCTACATCGAGGAACGCACGGGACTGTTCGTGCGCAGCTCCGACCTCGACTCGCCCGAGAACAAGGACGCCTTCCAGCCGTTGCTCGACGCGGCGCGCAAGGCCGAGCGTCAAGGCGTTCAACTCATCCCGATCTGGACCGTGTCGTACAACGCGGTCGAAGGCGTGGTGCGGGCGGCCGAAGCGCTGGGCGTCGACGCGGTGATGATCGGCGTCACGCAGCGCAGCTCGGTCTACCACCTGCTGCGCGGCCACGTCGTCAACGGCCTCGCCAAGCGCTTGCCGGCGCACATCCGCCTCGTGCTGTGCGGCTGAGGCGGCGCGCGTTGAACGCCGCCGAGGTGCGACGAGCCCCCCGCAACGCTGCGCGCGCTGCGAGGGGCTCGGTGGAATCAGGCTGCGATCAGCTCAGCGCTAGAGCAGGTTCACGAGCTCGGCGAGCACTTCGTCGGTGGTCGTGATCACGCGCGCGTTCGCCTGGAAGCCGCGCTGCGCTTCGATCAGGCGCA
>CALKYE010000185.1 GCA_938003765.1 uncultured Planctomycetia bacterium | reverse complement strand
GGCCCGCTTCCTGCGCGTGGTGCAGGAACACGCTGTTGAGCACGTGGCGCGCCGCGGGGTTGAGCCCGAACGAGATGTTCGAGACGCCCAGCAGCGTTCCGACGCCGGGCAACTCGTCGCGCACGCGTCGGATGCCGTGGAGCGTCTCGAGACCCAGGCGTCGATCGTCGTCGTTGCCCGTGCAGATCGTGAAGGTCAGCACGTCGAACAACAGGTCTTCGGGCCGCATCCCGAAGTCCTCGACGCACATGCGGTGCAGGCGGCGCGCGATGCGGATCTTGTCGTCCGCGGTCTTCGCCATGCCCTTCTCGTCGATGGTGAGCGCGATGACCGCCGCGCCGTGCTCCTTGGCGATGCGCAGCACTTCCTCGGCGCGCGCGGGACCTTCCTCGAGGTTGATCGAGTTGATGATCGAGCGTCCGCCGCACAGCTTGAGCGCGGCCTCGATCACCGGCGGCTCGGTCGAGTCGATCACGAGCGGCGCCGGCACTTCCGTTCGGTAGCGCAGCACGGCCTTGGTCATGTCCTCGACCTCGTTGCGCCCGACGTAGGCGCAGCACAAGTCGAGCACGTGGCTGCCGTCGCGCACCTGCTCGCGGCCCATCTCGACCTGCGCGTCGACGTTGCCCGACAGCAGGTGCTCGCGGAACGCCTTCGAGCCGTTCGCGTTCGAGCGCTCGCCGACGTACAGCACCGAGTTCTCCTGCACGAGCGGAACGGCGCTGTAGATGCTCGAGATCGCCGGAGCGAACGCCGGCTTGCGCGGCTTGGGCTTGCGCATGCCGATGCGGCGCACCACGGCGGCGAGGTGCTCGGGCGTCGTGCCGCAGCATCCGCCGACCATGCCGACGCCGTCCTCGTCGACGAAGCGCGCGAGCCAGTCGGCGAGTTCGGCCGGCCCGAGCGGATAGTGGGGGCGTCCGTCGACCAGCAGCGGCAGGCCCGCGTTGGGGTACACGCAGATCGGCTTGCGGCAGGTCTGTCCGAGCAGGCGGACGTGCTCGCCCATCTCGCGCGGCCCCGTCGCGCAGTTCAGGCCGAGCATGTCGATGTCGTACGGATCGAGCAGCGCGATCGCGGCGGCCATCTCGGCGCCGACCAGCATCGTGCCGGTGACCTCCATCGTGACGCTGACGACGATGCCGAGGTCGACGCCCAGCTCCTTCTGCGCGCGCTCGACCGCCGCGAGCGCGGCCTTGATCTGCAGCGGATCCTGGCAGGTCTCGATCAGGAAGCCGTCGACGCCGCCGTCGATCAGTCCGAGCGCCTGCTCGTAGTACGAGAGCTTGAGCGTGTCGTAGTCGGTGTGCCCGAGCGTCGCGAGCTTGGTGCCCGGTCCCATCGAGCCCAGCACGAAGCGCGGCCGGTCGGCGCTCGAGAACTTGTCCGCCGCTGCGCGCGCGGTGCGCGCCGCGATGGCGTTGAGCTCGCGCGTGCGCGCTTCGAGCCCGAACTCGGCCAGCACGTGCGCCATGCCGCCGAAGGTGTTGGTCTCGACCACGTCGCAGCCCGCGGCCAGGTAGCGCTCGTGGATCGCGCCGATCACGTCGGGCCGCGTGAGGTTGATCGCCTCGCTGCAGTTCTCCAGCCCCAGGAAGTCGCGCTCGAGGTCGAGGTTCGCAGCATGGATCTGCGTGCCCATCGCTCCGTCGAGGAACAGCACGCGCTCCTTGAGCGCGGCGCGGAAGCTCGGCTTCATGATCGTGCTCCTTCAGCGCCCGCGGCGCGCGCTGGCGACCAGCGTGAGGAAGTGCGGCGGCTGCGGATCGCGCGCCGCGCGAGCGACGTGCGCGTGCGTGAAGCCCGCTTGGGAGATCTGGCGCTCGAGGTCGGCCTCGGTGAAGCCCAGGTGGACGTGTTCCAGCTTCTCGCGCACCCACTCCTCGCCGTGGGCGAGCAGGTCGAGCACGAGCAACGCGCCGCCCGGGACGAGCACGCGGTGCGCCTCGCGCAGCGCCTTGGCCGGATCCTGCGCGTGGTGCAGCGCCTGGCTCAGCACGACCACGTCGTGCGACGCGTCGGGCAGCGGCAGGTCCTCGATGTCGCCCTCGACCGTCTCGATGTTGCCCAGGCCCTTCTGCTTCGCGCGCGCCTGGAGCTGGCGGAGCATTTCGGGCGAGACGTCCACGGCGGTCACCACGTCGGCGACCTCGGCCAGCATCAGCGTCAGCAGTCCGTCGCCGATGCCCAGGTCGGCGTAGCGGCCCTTCGGCGCGAGGCGGATCAGGGCGCGCGCGAGGCCCTCCCAGGTGCGGCCGGGGAGCAGTTGCTCGCCAAAGCTGGCCGCCACGCGGTCGAAGTACGCGCGCTTGGCCGCCCGCCGCGACTCGCGCAGGGTCTCGAGCCCCGCCAGGTCGGCGGCGAACTCGGCGCTGCCGTGGTTGTCGCGCAGCACCTGGCCGAGCAGCGCCGCCGCCGGCCCCGGCGCGATCGAGTAGACCGTCCGGCGCCCCTCGCGGCGGTCGAGCACGACCCCGACCTCCTTCAGCAGGTTCAGGTGGGTCGATACCCGGCTCTGGCCGACGTTCAGGATCTCCATCAGATCCGCCCCGGCGAGGTCCTCCTGCGACAGGAGGTGCAGGATCCGGATGCGAGTTTCATCCGCGAGGGCCTTCAGCAGGCGCGAGGTGCTGTTGATTCCAATCATGGTATCCAGATTAGTTGATCGGACGCCGGCCGCGAGCTCCTGCTGGTCATTCTCCGCAGGGCGCCGGGAATCGACCGTTGTTCAAGGCTGCGCCGCGGGGCCGTCGATACCACCGGGCTCGCGCTCCATCGGCCCCCAACGGCCCCACGCCCATGCCCCACGTCTGGATCGACCCCGAGCTGTCCCACTCCCGCGAGCTGGAGGCAGCGGCGAAAAACCTTGGCTGGGAGCTCAAGGATGCGTCCCAAGCGCCTCCCAGCCTGGTGGTCGCCCGCTACCCGCTCGCCCCGCGCGCTGCGCAGTGGCTGGACGCGGGCGCCGCGGTCCTGGCGGTGACCTCGCGCGACGCTGACGTGGTTGCGGCGCTCGGCCAGCGCTGCCGCGCCGTCGCGGATGCGAGCTGGGGCGCCCAGGCGGTGATCGCCGCGGCTGAGAAGCTCATGGAGAGCGCGGTCGACGGCCCGCTGCGCGCCGAGGGACCGCTCTCCGATCTGTTCAGCGAACCCGAGCTGTTCGAACGACTGGGGCAGGCGATCGAGCACGCGGCGCACGCGGGGCTGATGGTCGCCGTGCTCGCGCTCGACACTCGACGCGTCCGGCGCCTGGCTTCGACCAACCTCTCGCGCGACGCGGGCGACGAGCTCATCGCGGCGATGGTCCAGCGGCTTCGCGAAGCGTTGCGCGACAACGACGCGGTCGGTCGGGTCGAGCGCGTGCTGCGCGGTCCGACGATCGCGCGCGTCGCCGACGAGCAGTTGGCCGTCGTGCTCGAGGGCCTGCGCACTCCGCAGGACGCCGCCCGCGTGGCCTCGCGCCTGGTCGAACAGCTCGCACGCCCGTTCGCGCTCGACGGGCGCGAGCTGTGCGTTCCGTCGATCGTGGGCATCGCCACCTATCCGGCGGAAGGCAGCGAGCCGCGCCAGCTCCTCGAACGCGCCGAGACCGCCGCGTACTGCGCGCGCCAGGACGGCCACGGCCTGTTCAAGTTCTACAGCCCGCAACTCGACGCGCGCGCGTTCGAGCGTCTGACGCTCGAGGGTTCGATGCGACGCGGCCTGGAGCGCGAGCAGTTCCTGATCCACTACCAGCCGAAGGTCGAGATCCGCTCGGGTCGCGTGGTGGGCTTCGAAGCGCTGGTGCGTTGGAAGCACCCCGACCTGGGCATGGTCTCGCCCGCGCAGTTCATCCCGCTCGCCGAGGAGACGGGGCTGATCGTGCCGCTGGGCGAGTTCGTGCTCCGCGAGGCGTGCCGACAGAACAAGACCTGGCAGAAGCAGGGGCTCCCGCCCGTGCGCATGGCGGTCAACCTCTCGTCGATCCAGTTCCAGCAGCCGCAGCTCCTCGACGTGATCCGCAGCGCGCTGCACGACACGGAACTGGAGGCCGACTGGCTCGAGCTCGAGCTCACCGAGAGCCTCCTGATGCAGAACTCGCGCGCTGCGGTCGAAACGCTGCGGCGCCTGCGCAGCGCCGGCGTGCACCTGTCGATCGACGACTTCGGCACGGGCTACTCGTCGCTGGCGTACTTGAAGCGCTTCCCGATCCAAGCGCTGAAGGTCGACCAGTCGTTCATCCGCGAGTCGACCTCGAGCCCCGACGACGCCGCGATCGTCACGAGCATCATCCTCATGGCGCGCAGCCTGAAGATGGCCACCATCGCCGAGGGCGTCGAGACCAACGCGCAGCTCTCGTTCCTGCGCGTCCTCAACTGCGAAGAGGCGCAGGGCTACCTGTTCAGCCCGCCGGTGCCCGCTGCGCAGGCCGGCGAGATCCTGCGCCGCGACTTCTCCGCCGACGTGGCGGCGTAGCGCTCGACCCCGGTCGCGCCTCCCTCGAGCCGCATTCGACGCCGCGGACGCCGGTCGCCGCGGCGCGCGCTTGCGTCACAGCTCGAGCTTGCGCGCCGTACGGAGTCCGACCTCTGCGTTGCGGTAGTCGGGCGCGGTGTCGGAGCGATGCGTCACGCGCGCGTCGCTCGCGGCGCCGATGAAGCTGCCGCCGCGCGGGCCTCGGCCGCACGCGGTCGAGCGGCGCTCTCGGAGCCCTTCCGTGCGGGCCGGTTTCGCTGCCTCGACCGCCGCCAGCTACGCTGATGGGTCACATGGCTCGTGACGACATCGAGTGGGTGCGCAAGGACGCTGAGGGCGAGAAGATCGAGGTCAAGGCGCATCAGATCCGCGAGCGCTGGGACTTCTATTGGCGACCCGGACGGCACTACGGCTGGGAGAAGCTCGAGGCGCCGCTGCTCGACGACTGGCTCGAGGTGCTCGACGGAGTCGAGCGGCGCGTGAATCGGCGCCAGTACCCGCTCGACGAGCCGGCCAAGGTGCGGCGACTGATCCGCGAGCGCTTTCCAGGCACGAAGTTCGAGTCGTGAGCGCTCGGACGCGCGGGTCCGACATTGCGACGCTCATCGAGTGAGGCGTTGCGCCCCAGGCGCGCTCACGTCGCCGGCACGTGCAGCCGGAAGCGCGATCCGCCCGACTCCGCGGGCTCGTAGCTCAAGCCGCCGCCGAGCGCTTCAGCGATGCGCCGAGCGAGCGCGAGTCCGAGTCCGGCGCCTCCCGAGTCGACGCCGTCGACGGGGGCGTGGCCGAAGGGCTCGAACAGGCGCTTGAGCGCGTCGCGTGAGACCCCGGGGCCGTGGTCCTCGACGATGAACGAGACGCAGGCGTCGTTGCGCGAGTCGCTCGGCGAGGTCGCGACGCTCAGGAGCACTTCGCCGTCGCGCGAGCAGCGCAGGGCGTTGTCCACGAGTTCGCGCAGCGCCGTCGCGAGCTGGTCGATGTCGGACAGCAACGCGTCGGGCGCCGGCGCGTGGCTCGTGTCGATGCGGATGCGCTCCCGCTGGGGCTTGTCGACGCTCGCGACGACGCGCGCGACCAGCGACGGCGCGTCGACCGGGCGCGGCGGCGTCGTGTTGGCCGCGCCATTGAGACGGGCCAGCGCGATGAACTGCTCGAGCGCGTGGGCCAGGTGGCGCGCGTTCTCGCTGGCGTACTCGAAGGCCTCGGGGTCGCGCTCGAGGTCGCTCGTCGCCAGCGCATCGGCCACGACCGAGAGCGCGGGCGCGAGCAGCTCGTCCGCCGCGCGCAGCAGCATGCGTCGGTTGTCTCTCACTTCGGCGTCGGCCTTGGCCCACGAAGTCTCGAGCGCGCGATTGACCGTCTCGAGCGACGACGCGTACGCGCGCGCCTGCATCTCCGCGCGCTTGACGCTCTCGAGGTGGGTCCGCTCGTTCATCAGCGTGTTCCACTTCTCGGTGAGCGCCGACGCGAGCTGCGCGACTTCGACGGCGTCGAAGGGCTTCTTGAGGATCAGCAGGCGATCCGTGCGGCCGAGCTTCTCGACCATCTCGGGCCAGCTGTAGTCCGAGAACGCCGTGCAGATCACGACCTGCAGGTCGGGCTCGACCTGCCACAGGTTCTGGATCGTCTCGACGCCGTCCCAGCCCGGCGGCATGCGCATGTCGACGAAGGCGAGCGCGAACGGAGTTCCGGCCTTGCGCGCGGCTTCCACCGCCGCGAGCGCGTCACGGCCCTGCAGCGCGAAGGCGAGCTCGTAGCTCTGGCCCGCGACGGACTGAGCGGCGCTCGTCGACGCCGGTTGCGCGGCGTCGTCGCCGAACAGCGCGTCTTCGCTCGCGACGAGCGCGGAGTCGTCCTGCGACTTGCCGCCCAGGATCTTCTTGAAGTCGCCGTGGATCGCAGCGTTGTCGTCCACGATCAAGATGCGTCGGTTGTCGATGCTCGGCATGGTGTGGTCCTCAAGCGGCCTGCGCGCGCCGCTCCAGTGGCAACTCGAGTACGAAGGTCGCGCCGTGGCCCGGCCCGTCGCTCAGCGCGCTCAGGCGGCCTCCCATCTCGACGGCGGCGTTGGCGGACGAGTGCAGGCCGAAGCCGTGTCCGCCGGGCTTGGTGGTGAAACCGTGGTGGAAGATGCGCGTCAGGTTCTCGGCCGCGATTCCGACGCCTTCGTCGCGCACTTCGATGCGCAGCGTGTCCTCGACCAGTGCAGCGCGCACTCGGATGCTCCCGCCTTGACCGCGTTCGGCGATGGACTCGGACGCGTTCTTGACGAGGTTGACGAGGATCTGGACCAGCTTGTGCCGGTCCAGGCGCGGTCGGCCGACGTCGGCGATGTCGTACTCGACGCGCGCGGCGCTGGGGCCGACGGCGCGCCCGGCGATGTCGGCCGCGAGCGCGAGCTGAGCGCGCAGGTCGACGGCCTCGCGCACCTCGCTCGTTCCGGCCAGCTCCTGCTGCGCGGCGACGAGCGAGCGCATGTGCTCGATGCCTTCCGAGAGCGAGCGCAGCTCCTGCGCGCGTTCGTCGTGCTCGACGCGCAGCGCGCGCGTGACCTCGCCCAGGAACGGCGCCACGTGCTTGCCCTTGGGATCGGCGGCGATGAACTCGCTCAGTCGCTCGCCCTTGGACTCGACCAGCTCGCGCAGCTTCTCGAGCTTGGCGAGCTTGCTCTCCTTCAGTTGCGCCGTCAGCAGGTTGGCTGACACGTTCACGCTGTTCAGCACGTTGCCGATGTTGTGGAGGATGCCGGTGGCGATCTCCGACATGCCCGCGTCGCGAGCGGCGCGCACCATCGCGGCGTGCGAGCGCTCGAGCTTCTCGAGCATGCCGTCGAACTCGCGCGCCAGGGCGCCGAGTTCGTCGTCGCGCTGGACGTCCAGGCGCCGCGAGTAGTCGTCGCTGGCGCCGATCTCGAGGGCGTGCCGCGTGAGCTGGGTGATCGGGTCGATCACCGAGCGGCGCAGGACGTACAGCAGCACCAGCAGCAGCAGGAAGCCCGACGTGGCCGTCGAGATGAACGCGTAGCGCGCGGCTTCACTTCCGCTGCGCGAGATCGGGCGCGGCACGTCGGCGCGCACCAGCAGCGCCGGAATGTCGCGCGCGTCGTTCAAGGTGGCGTACGCGGCGAGCCACTCGTCCGAGCGCTCGACCACGGCCGGCTCGGGGGAGCTCGTCACGATGTCCAGTTGCTCGCGGTCCTCGGCGGGGATGTCCTCGCTGTCGAGCGACCACAGAGCCACGCGAGTCTTGGTTTGGCGCGCGACGCGCTCGACCACGTCGGCGGACAGCAGCCTTCCGACGATCAGCGTTCCGCGCCACGGGCCGTGGCCGTCGCTGGCGAGGATCGGTCGCGAGCTCGTGGCCATCGGCCCGGCGTCGGTGAGAACGAGGCCCTGCACGCTCAGCGGCGTCAGTTCACCGCCATCCGCGCTGCGACGATGCTTGACGAGCAGCGAGTGCGAGGTGGCGAAGCGCTGCATGTCGACGTCGCGCCAGCGCAGGCGCGAACCGTCCGCCAGGTTGATGAACCCGCCGAAGCGCACGGCGCCGTCGCGCGCGACGACGTAGATCAGGTTCAGCCCAGCGGCGCGGAACGATCCCGCGCCGAAGTTGGACTCCACGTAGCTGGCCGGGACGCTCTGCTCCGCGCTGTCCACGAAGTTGCACAGCTCGTCGGAGGACGCCATGCGCCGTCCGTGGGCGTCGACGCGCTCGACCTCGTCGAGCAGCGCCGCTCGCACGCGCTCGATCTCGGCGCGCGCGTTGTCGAGCTCGAGCTGCGCAAAGCGCGGCAGCACCAGCGTGTGCTGCAGCGTCTGATCCACGAGCGCGTAGCCGACCACAACGGCCGCGAGGATCAGCGCGATGCGTGCGCGGAGGGACACGGCTCGAGCGCGTCAGGCCGCGTGGCGGTTGGACGCGCCCTCGACGGGTGCGGACTGGCGCGCGGCGGCGGTGGTCTTGTTGATCAGGTCACACAGCTCCTGCAGGTCGTCGCCCTTGCGCAGATGGCACTCGCCGCGCTCGGTTCCGGCGGCGACCGCGCGGAGGTAGACGTGGAAGCGGTAGATCGGGCCGCAGAAGCGGTGCGAGACCAGAATGGCCACGAGGACCAACACGGGCAGCACCATCCCGATCGAGGCGCTCAGCACCCAGCCCAGGCTTCCCGAGGCTTGCGCCACGAGCAACTGACGGTCGTTGGGCAGGGTCTCCGCGAGCTGGAGCATGCCTCGCACGAGCAGCGTGTACTCGAGCAGCAGAGCCATCGCCGCGACGGCTGCCATGGCGCCGATCAAGCGCAGCTGCACTCTCGGAAGGATCAGACGAAGTCGACGGCGGTAGCGGGTCATGGCGCGGGGGGATTCCTCGCCGCGCGAATCGACCAGGGAGCACGGTCGCTTGAGCCCGTTGGCCCGCGCGTGCGGCTACTGGGACTGTGTTTCCCGGCCGCGCGTCGCAGGCTGGCCCCGCAGGGCTGCGAGCGTCGCATCGATGTCCGCACGAACCGCGTCATCGGGGACGTGCGGGCGGAGCTTCTCGAGCGGCGCGATCGCGCTCATCGAGCCGAGCTGGCGCAGACCGGCGAGAACGATCGGGGCCGCGCCGCGATCGGTGAGCGGGAGCGCCGCCGCGAGCTCGTGCGCGAGCGAGTGGCGCGGGAAGCGGTGGGAAACCAGGGCGCTGGCGGCCAGCACGCGCTCGCGCGCGTCGGCGCCGGCGAGCTCTCGGAGCAGCGCCGGGGCTTCGTCGTGCCACCAGTTCATCTCGGAAGTGAGCCAGCGCGACCAACTCGCGTCGTTGGCGCCGATGCGCCTCGCGGTGATGTGTTCGAGCGCCCACAGCGCGTTCGAGCGCACGCCCGCCGACGTGTCGCCGAGCAACGTCACCAATCCCGTCACGGCTTCCTCGTCGCCGAGCGCGCCGGCGCACAACGCGGCCTCGCGACGCAGCTCGCTGTCCGGCGTGAGGCGCTCGCGCACGCGGCGTCGCACGGTCTCGTCGTAGAGACGGTCCTGGCGTCGCGCCGCGCGCGCGAGTTCGGCGAGCACGATCGCATCGCTCACCAGCTCCTCGCCGAGCTGCTCGGACATGCGCGCGAGCGCGTGATCGGTCCCGGCATCGGCCAGCCCTCGAATCATGGCGACGCGCAGCGGCTCGGGCGCGCGCTGGAGTTCTTGGCGCCACAGCGCGTGCTCGCGCGCCGACAGCGCGGCCAGGCGCGCGCAACCCGATCGCAGCGCTTCACTCACTTCGCTGGAGAACTCGTCGGCGCCCGTGAACAAGGTGTAGGCGCCCGCCCAGTCGACGAGCATCGTGAGGTCACGTTCGTCGCCGAGCTCTCCGAGCAACGTCATCGCCGCCGCGAACGGCATCGGCTCGGGGGCTTCGAAGAGCTGCGCGATGATCTCGTCGCGCGTCAGGTTGGCGCACGAGCGCAAGGCGCGCGTCGTCACGTCGAGCACGCACTCGTCCCACGCCACGCGGCTCGCGCCGAGGCCCAGGCGCACGCGCACGGCCCAGCTGACGAACTCGCGCTCACGCAGCAGAGCGTGGATGGTCTGGTCGCGCTCGACGCTGGAGCACGCGGCGATCAGCGAATCCAGACGCGTGTCGGGCGCGGCAGTCAACGCGGCGTCCGCGCCGACCGGAGCCGGCGACGGCTGCTGCGACGCCGCTGGCGACACCAGCGCCACGCCGGCTGCGAAGAGTGCGACGACGCGCATCACAGCAGTTGTCGCAGGATCTTGGTGACGGTCTTGACCTGGCTCCAGTCGAACGCCGCCTCCGGACCACGGTAGGTGCGCGCGGTGTCGGTCAGGTCGATGTAGAGGATGTGGATCTGGTACGCGGCGTCCTCGTGCGCGTCCACCGGCTTCTCGAGCGTCGTGGCGTCGACGCCGAGCGCATCGAAAGGATCGGGAGAGAGCCGACGCGCCACTTCGGCGGGCACGTCGACCACGCGCCAGGCGAGCTTGCTGACCGCGCTCGCGTCACCGTTGCTCTCGGTCTCCAGCGCGACGTCGAAGTGCACCTTCGCGTTGCCGCCCACGGCCAGTTCCTTCGCCGCGATCGCGCCGAAGAACTCGAACCCGCTCGGCAGCGCGACGCGCGCCTGCGGGGCGTACACCGAGCCGTAGAACACGCCCGAGTAGGCGAAGTTGACGGGCGCATCGGGAAGCAGGTCGCCGTTGTGGTCGATGGTCTGCGACGCGCCGACCATCAACGTCACCAGCTTGGGATCGCGATCGGAGAAGGTGACCTTCGCCGTGGAATCCAAATTGAGCCAGTTCTTGACGTAGATCGTGACCGGTCCGGCGCTGGTGTCGAAGTGCAGGTGTCCGAGCGCGCCGATCGACAACTCCTCGATCGAAACCGTCGCAGGGCCGGAGACGGTGAGCTTGGAGCCGGCGAGAATCGTCACCCCGTCGTACGCGCCCTCGCCCGCCGCGAGCGTGACTTCCGTCGGCAGGATCGGCGATGTGAAGCTCTTGGTCGGCAGCGTCGGCATGTCGATCGACGGCAGCGTGACCGGCGCAGAGCTCGGCGTCGTCGCGCCCGTGACCGTCGCGCCCGTCGCGAGCAGCACGGATCCCGACGGCCCCGGAATGGCGTCGCTCAGAATGCGGGCGTTGCCTCCGACGGTGATGTCGCCGTTGCTCTGCACGCGGAAACTGTTCGACGGAGGCGCGTCGCCGGTCGGCGCTGCGCTCTCGCGCGAGTCGTAGCTGTCGACCAGCACGCGATTGCCGATCGTGACCTGATCGCCGCCCATCACGCCGAGCGACGCGATCGACACCGGCACCCGCCGCACCACGAGCCCCAGCGTCGCGCGGCCGATGCCGCACATGCCGGTGCTCTCGAGGCTGATCAACTCGTTGGGCAGCTCGGTCGTCTCGACCCAGAACAGCCCGTCTCCGAAGCGCGCGGGCGCGCCGCGGGAGCCGACGACGCCGGTCATCCCGATCGTCAGCCCGTAGTAGGCCTCGGCGAGCCCCGCCTCTGCGAGGTTCAACGCGCGCTTCTGATCCGCGCTGAAGAGCTGCTGGCGCGCGCGCGTCGTCTCCAACTGCAAGAGCAGCGCGCTCATGGCGGCCATCGTGAGCACGATCCCCAGGCACGCGAGCAGCACCGCGCCGCGGCGTTTGGATCGTGCGAGGTTTCGTCGGCTCATGTTGGCTCCTCTTCCGTCGAGTTCAGTTGCGGCACGCGACGACCGCTGATCTCTGGTGGCGCACGATCTCGCCGTCGTCGCTGCGGCGTTCCAGGCACAGGAAGATCTCGACCTGCGTTCCGGAGACGACGAACGCCAGCCCGGTCTCGTCGATCAGTCCGTTGCCGTTGTCGTCGACGCCGTTGGCCTCCTCGCCGTCGAGGTACTCGGCCACCCAGCGCGTCCACACGACCATGCGTTCGTCGAGCTCGCCGGGGCGCTGGCGCCACTGCACGCGGCCGCCGTTCACGACCAGCTCGATCCGCTCGGCGTCGCCCAGGACGACCTCGCCGTTCTGCACGCCGAGGTTCTGCACGTACTCCAGCGCGCTCTGGAACGCCGGCGACGGGGCGGTGGGATCGAGCGAGTCGACGCTGGCGCTCATCAGCGACAGCGCGATCCGGTCGAGCGTGCGGTCGATCTGCACGTCGAGGTCGCCGCGGGTCGCGTCGCGCTCGCGCGAGTCGGAACCCGAGCGCAGCACCAGCCCGACGTTGGCGAAGATCAGACCCGCCACGCCGATCGCGATGAGCAGCTCGAGCAGGCTGAAGCCGCGGCTGCGCGGCGATTGTCCGACGGGCTTCACGGCGTCGACGAGCTCCAGTCGACGAGTTCGGTGTGCAGCTCGAAGATGCGCCTCGCGCCCTGCACCTGGTGCACGACGCGGATGCGCACCGGCAGGATCACGTAGTCGGCGGAGTGATCGAGCGCGTCGATCAGCGTGTCCCCGTCGAGGTCGCGCGGCATGCCCAGGCGCACGTCGGTCACGTCCTCGCGCAGTGCGCCGGCCGTGGTGGGGAACCAGATCTCGCCCACGCGTCCGTCCTCGTCGCCGTCGACCGGGCTCAACCCGTCGACGTCGAACGCCGCGCCCGGCGCCGTGCCAGCGCCGCCGGGATCGTCGGCCGCATTCGTGTTGTAGCTCGCGAAGCGCTCGTGGCCCGGCAGGCTGCGCATGCGTTCGACCACGTCGCGCGCGGCGGCGGCCGCGAGGCTCGCAGCGCGTCGTTCGGCGCTCGACTCGGAAGTCGACGCGAGCGCGCCCGCGTACGCCACCGCGGCGATCGTGAACATCACGAGCGCGATGAGCACCTCGATCATCGAGACGCCGCGGCGTCGGCGTCCAGCAACTCGAGGTTGAGCAATGGCGTGCATCGGTGTGTCGCTGAAGCTCGGCCCGCCGTGGTCCTGAAACTCCCCGCGCGCGCGTAGATCGAGACCTGTGCGCGACGGGCTTGAACGGCGGAAGGGGCGCGCCTGCGGAGGGGGCTGGAAACTCTTGCGCGGTCGCGCCGCAGGACGCGCTGCGCGGGTCGGGGCGCGACGAACTTTCTCGGCTGCGCCCCTCGTTCGCGGATCGAGTCGATAGGCGCGAGTAGGCGCCGCCGCGGCTCTGCGCCGAGCTAGGCTCCCGCCCGTGACCGAGCTGATCGACGCCCACGCGCACCTCGCCGCGCTCGACGACGGCGCCAACGGCTGCTTCGTTTCGCGCAAGCTCCTGCGCAGCCCGCTGCTGAAGTTCCTGGCGTGGAAGCACCGCTTCGACTTCTCCAAGCCGCGCGAGACCAACGCGAAGTACATCGCGGACCTGCTGGCCGAGTTGCGCGGCTCGCGGCGCGTGTCGAAGGCCGTGCTGCTCGCGATGGACGGCGTGTACGACTCGGCCGGCCGGCGCGACGATCGCGACACGCACTTCGTGGTGGGGAACGACTACGTGCTCGCGACGGCGCGCGCGCATCCCGAGCTGCTCGCGGGCGTGTCGATCAACCCGCAGCGACGCGACGCGGTCGACGAGGTGCACCGCTGCGCCGAGGCGGGCGCCGTGCTGGTGAAGGTGCTGCCGAACTCACAGCGCTTCGATCCTGGCGACAAGCGCTACTTGCCCTTCTACCGCGCGCTCGCCGAGCGGCGGCTGCCGCTGCTCAGCCACGTGGGCTTCGAGATGGCGCTGATCGGCGTGGATCAATCCGTTGGCGAGCCCGCGCGACTCCGCACGCCGCTCGACGAAGGCGTGACCGTGATCGCAGCGCACGCCTGCAGCTTCGGACTGTTCTTCAACCAGCGCTACGCGTCCGAGATGGGCGCGCTGGTCGAGCGCTACCCGCGCTTCTTCACCGACGTCTCCGCCACGACGCTGCCGCATCGCATGTCGATGCTGTGGCGGCTCCGCCGCGAGCCGGCCATTCAAGAGCGGTTGATCTTCGGCACGGACTACCCGTTGTCGGTCTTCCACTGCGCTTGCTGGGGGCGCGTGAGCTTCTCGACGCTGCGCGAGCTCGTGCGCACGAAGAACCGCTTCGATCGCCAGGCGCTCGTGTGCGAGCACCTCGGGCTGCGCGTGCGTTCGGTGGGGGACCTGATCCCCCGGCCGCCGGTCTCGCGTCAGTGAGCGCCGCTGGCCTTGCGGCCGCCGCGTGAGAACGAGCCGCTCGCGCTCGCCTGGAGCCGCGCCGCGAGCTCGAGGCAACGATCGGCGAGCGCACGCGCGCCCTCGCTCAGCTCCGCGCTGCGCTTGACGTAGTCGACGTTGTGCTCCATGTCCTCGGCGCTCCACCCGCGGCTGTGCGCGATGAACGGGAAGGGCGGGAACTGCATGCCCAGCTCGCCGAAGAACAGCATCATCTGACCCGCGACGGCCTGGATGTTGTCCTGGCCGCCCGTGATCACGAAGCCGGCGACCTTGTCCTTGAGCATCACGCGGTTGCGCAGCGTGATCTGGTTCTGAACCGTGTTCAGGCGCTCGGCCATCTTGAAGTAGAGCGAGCTCGCCACGCCCCAGCGGATCGGCGTCGCGACCAGCACGACGTCGGCCCAGTGCACGAACGCGTCGTACACGTCGTTCATGCCGTCGTTGGGGTCCATCTGCGAGATCGAGCACGGCCAGGTGCAGGCCTTGGCCGACTTGGAGTAGTAGCCCTCGCAGGCGCGGAACGAGCGCTCGCGCAGCTTGATCATGCGCGTCTCGAGGCCGTGCTTCTCCCGCACGTGCGTGAGAGCGGTCTCGAGCAGCGCCTCCGACGTCGAGTAGCGCGGGAACTTGTCGTTCATCGCCGTGGTCGAGATGCCCGCGACGCGCAGCGGGCCTTCGACGCGGGTGAGCGGGCGATCGAGCGGGTGCTTGTCGTGCGGCAGCTTGTTGCGCTCGGTCAGAGCCGTCGAGCGCACGAGCAGGCGGCCGGACTCCTGGCGGCACTCGAAGCGCGGCACGCGATCGTCCTCGTAGCCCGGCTCGCCCTCGCCGGTGATGCGATGGAACTTCCAGTGGTGCCACGGGCACACGACGTAGTCGCCGTCGAGCGAGCCCTCGCCCAGCGGTCCGCCGGCGTGATTGCACGCGCCGTGGATCACGCCGAACTCGCCGTTGCGGCACGACAACGCGACCTTCGTGCGGCCCACGAGCACCTGCTGCAGCTCGCGCTTGCGCAGCTCCTCGACCGCTCCGACATCGATCCACTCCGAGTCCTTGTCCATCACTGTTCCTTCGCAATGCGCCGGTAGCCGGCGGGATCCGAGCTCAGCACGAGCCAATCGTCGTGCTGCGTAACGAGGCCTTCGATTTCGAGCGGCAGGCCGACGAGGTCGAGCACGCGCTCGTTCACCGCCTCGCCGCGCGCTCCGACGAGCAGCAAGCGTTGAACGCCCCCGCGATCGTCTTCGACCCAGAACAACGGCGGGATGCCGCCGCGGATGCACAGTTGCGCGCACGCGCGGTGCGTGCGGCGCTCGCCGGGCGTCATGACGCCCAGGTGGCACTTGCTGTCGACGATCTCGCCGCGCAGCGTGCGGCGGCCGAGCTCGAGCGCGCTGGGCGCCGCGACCGTGACGTCCGCGAGGGCGAGCGAGCCCGGCTCGATCTCGATCATCGTGCGCTCGCCGGCGTGGACCAGTGAGCCGCGCAGCGTCACTCCGCGGCCGTCGAAATCGCGCACGAGCTCGTCCGCGCCGTGCTTGCCCGGCGCGACGAGCAGATACGACGACACGCCGTCGCCCGGACGTTGAACTCGGAGCAGCGGGTGCGGGGCGCTCTCGAGCACGCCGCGGAACTCGCGCACGACGCCGAACTCGAACTGCCCCGCACGCAGCGGCGCCTGCTCGAGCGCGATCAGCGCGACGACGGCGAGGCACGCGGTGAACACGGCGAGCACGACCCCGCGCGTGAAGCGCGCCTGTCGCGGTGGCGAGTGCGGCAGGTAGCCGACGTAGAGCTCGCGCTCATCGGCCGGCGCCTTCGCGTTCGAGAGCTGCGCAGGCTCGACTGGCGTCCCCGGCGGAAGCGGGCGTGGATCGAGGAGCACTCGGCCGTTCTCGACGCGCACGCGGAAGGTCGGCACGCGCTCGGTGAACGGCTCGGGCGAGCGGCCGTCGCGCGGCCGGTACTGGTAGCCGTGCCATGGGCACACCACGCAGCCGTCGACGATGCGACCTTCGCCCAACGGCCCGTTCTGATGGCGGCACACGCTCGAGAGCGCCGACAGCTTGTCGCCGTAGCGATAGATCGCGACGCGCTCGCCGCCTGCGCACACGGTCTTGGCGCGCCCGTCGGGGATCGTGGAGAGCTCGCCCACGTCGATCCACTCGCCGACCGTCTTGCCTGCGCCGCGATCGACGGTGTGCTCGCGATGCGCAGCCACCAGGTGGAGGCCGAGCAACCAGAACGAGCCCGCGGCCGTCGCTCCGACCAGCCAGCCGCTTGTGTTCGCTTGAAGGAAGCCCAAGCCCACGTGCAGCACCACCAGCGCGTACGCGACGTACACCGCCATGTGCAGCGCCTTCCACGTCGGCGGCGTGAGGTTGCGCAGCCAGAAGTCGTGGCTGGTGGCGGCCATCAGGAACAACACGGCCAACGCAGCGGCGCCGAGCGGCTGGAACGGAATCGTTCCGGGGCCCGCGTCGCTCGTGAACAGGCTCTCGAGCGGCGAGAGCACGCCGAGCGTGTGGAACAGCACGAACGCGAGCGTTCCGTGCGCGAGCGCGAGCACGAACATCGCGACGCCCAGGTGCCGTCGGTTGTAGAGCAGCGGCAGGAAGCGGGGATCGAGGCGGCAGGCCGGACCGATCGACAGGATCACGTGCAGCAGCACGAACGCGCTCGCGCCGAACGAGCGGATGAGCAGCGTCTCGGCCGTGACCAGCGGGCTCGCGGAGAGGGTCAGCGCGACGAACAGCGTGATGCAGAGAGCGATGCTCAGCGCGAGCGCGGTGTCGTACACGCGCTTCTGGCGGTTCCAACCCACAGCGCGATATGCGTGGCCCATCAGCGCGTCTCCACGTTCGTCTGCGCCACGACCTCGCCGTGCGCCAGGCTGAACAGCACGAGCACGCCGCCTGCGCCCGGGCGCGCGTACGTGCGCTCGGAGCTGCCGCCGTTGACCGGTCCGAGCAGCACTGCATCGGGAGCGAGCTCATCGCCGCCGTTGCGCGCGCTCCAGTACGCAAGCAAGTCGGGCAGCTCCGCTCCCGCGACCTGCGCGATGGCGATGCGCGTGGCGTCGTGGCGCGCGCGCCAGCGCTGACCGCTCGACGTCTCCAGCGTGAGCTCCGTCCCCGCGCCGGGGGCCAGCGCCTCGACCGCGCTCGCTCGCTGCGCTTCGAGCGGAAGCTCCAGTTGCACGGGCGCGGCCTCGCGCTTCGCGATCGCCGCGGCGAACGCGACCGGCAGCGCGAGCGCCAGCGTCGTGACGAGCGCGGCGTGTCGGCGTCGGAGCGGCGCGTTCATCGCTTGCTCGCCGCGTCGAGGTGCGGCCCGTGCTCGCGCGGCTCGCCGCCGCGGATCAGTCGCGCGACCATCCACGGCCACAGCGCGACCACGCCCGGCAGGATCGCCAGTCGAAAGCCCCACGAGCCGTGCGCTGCGTCGGGATCGATGCGCCCGACCAGCCGCGTCACGAAGAGCGGCGCGAACAGCGCGCCCACGGCGAGGTACGCGCCGACACTCCACATCGCCGCATCGAGCGCGCTCATGGCCTGCAAGCTATCAACTGGCGTTGTAGAGCTTCAGCACGCTTCCGCGCATCTGCCCGCCCGAGTCGGTGAGCGTGAACGCGATTGCGTCCGCGATCGCATCGGGGCTCACCCAGCGGCGCGCGTCGGCGTCGGGCATGGCGGCGCGATTGGCCGGCGTGTCGATCACGCTCGGAACGATCAACGTCGCGTCGATCGCTTTGTCGCGGCCGAAGGCGTTGATGAGCTCGGCGAGTTGGTGCACGAGCCCCTTGGAGAGCGCGTAGGCCGCCATGTGCGCACCCGCGCCTGCGTCGAGCGCCGGTCGCGCGCCGACGAGCACGAACTGGCCGCCGCCGCGCCGCTCGAACAGCGGGAGCAGCTCGCGCACCAGGTGGAACGCGGTTTCGAAGTTGATCGCGAGCATCTTGCGCAGCTCGGCCGTGCTCGTGTCCGCGAGCGATCCCATCGCGAAGCCACCCGCGAGCAGCACCGCAGCGCGCAGCTCGCCCGCTTCCGGAATCGCGCGCACGTACTGCTTCACCGCCGCCTCGTCGGTGAGGTCGACCTGCGCCGCGTTCGCGCCCGCCTGCGCGAGTTCGGCGACGGACTTAGGCGACGACGAGGGCGCGTGAACGGCGAAACCAGCGCTGCGCAGACGTCGCAGGACGCTTGCGCCGAGCGCGCCGGCGCCGCCGGAGAGCAGGACGGATCGAGTGGGGGCCATGGGCGGGCGTTGGATGCGGACCGGTGAGGCCCGTTTCACGGCGCGGTATCCTTCGCGCCCCATGACGCCGCCCACACCGCCGACTCCCTCCTCGACGCCCGCCGCCGCCTCCGCCAAGGCCGAAACCCCGCTCCAGCGCCTGCACCGCATGCGCGAGCAGACGCTGGTCGGCGGCGGCCCCGAGCGCATCGCCGCGCAGCACAAGAAGGGCAAGCTCACGGCCCGCGAGCGCATCGACCTGTTGCTGGACGAGGGCTCGTTCGTCGAGCTCGACCGCTTCGTGACGCACCGCTGCACCGACTTCGGGATGCAGGACCAGCTCATCCTGGGCGACGGCGTCGTCACCGGTCACGGGCTGATCGACGGCCGCCCGGTCTACGTGTTCAGCCAGGACTTCACCGTCTTCGGCGGCAGCCTGTCGGAGACGCACGCCGAGAAGATCTGCAAGGTGATGGACCAGGCGCTGAAGGTCGGCGTGCCGGTCATCGGCCTCAACGACTCGGGCGGCGCGCGCATTCAAGAGGGCGTGGCCTCGCTCGGCGGCTACGCCGAGATCTTCTGGCGCAACACGCGCGCGAGCGGAGTGATCCCGCAGCTCTCCGCGATCATGGGCCCCTGCGCCGGCGGCGCGGTGTACAGCCCGGCGATCACCGACTTCATCTTCATGGTCGACCAGACCTCGTACATGCACATCACCGGCCCGGACGTGGTCAAGTCGGTGACGCACGAGGTGGTGACGAGCGAGGAACTCGGCGGCTCCGAGGTCCACACCGCCAAATCGGGCTGCGCGCACTTCCGCTCGACCGACGGCAAGAACTGCATCGCGCTCCTGCGCAAGGTGTTCTCGTACCTGCCGCTCAACAACGCCGAGGACGCGCCCTTCATCCCGACCGAGGACCCGCACGATCGCCAGGACGTCGAGCTCGACAGCCTCGTGCCCGAGGACCCCTCCAAGCCCTACGACATGAAGGGCGTGATCGAGCGCGTCGTCGACAAGGGCTCGTTCACCGAGGTCCACGCCGAGTACGCGATGAACATGATCGTCGGCTTCGCGCGCCTGGGCGGCCGCGTCGTCGGCGTCGTCGCCAATCAACCGAGCGTGCTCGCCGGCTGCCTCGACATCGACGCCTCCGTGAAGGGCGCGCGCTTCGTGCGCTTCTGCGACGCGTTCAACATCCCGCTCGTGACCTTCGAGGACGTCCCCGGCTTCCTGCCCGGCACCGTTCAAGAGTTCGGCGGCATCATTCGCCACGGCGCGAAGCTCCTTTACGCCTACTGCGAAGCCACTGTCCCGAAGCTCACCGTCGTCACGCGCAAGGCCTACGGCGGCGCTTACGACGTGATGAGCTCCAAGCACATCCGCGGTGACGTGAACGTCGCCTGGCCCTCCGCCACCGTCGCCGTGATGGGGGCCGCCGGCGCGACGAAGATCCTCTTCCGCCGCGAGATCGACAAAGCCGCCGACCCGGTCGCCTTCGAGAAGCAGAAGACCGCCGAGTACGAGGCGACGTTCAACAATCCCTACAAGGCGGCCGCGCGCGGCTTCATCGACGACGTCATCGAGCCGCACGCGACGCGCCCGATGCTGATCCGCAGCCTGGAGCTCTTGAAGACCAAGCACGAGGAGCGGCCGCTGCGGAAGCACGGGAA
>CALKYE010000184.1 GCA_938003765.1 uncultured Planctomycetia bacterium | reverse complement strand
CCTGACGAACCACCGCCCGAGCCTCGGCCAGAGCCGCCACCAGCGCCGCCGCCAGATCCCCCGCCGGAGCCGCCGCCCTCGCCGCCACCTTCGCCACCGCCTTCGCCGCCACCCTGGCGTCGTCCGCGCCGGCCTCCGCCCTGTCCGCCGCCTTGGCCGCCGCTCTCACCTTCCCCGGCCGCGGCTTCGTCGCCCCAGAAGCGCGCCCACTGCCGCTCCATCGCCGGTTCGAGCTTGTGCGGCGTCTTGGCGACCTCGAAGCCCTTCTTGTTGTCCTGCCACCAGGCGAGCCACTGGGTCGAAACCGCGCCCAGATCGCGGCCGGTGAGCCGCGCCAACGCGAGGCGCATGTCCTGGCGCAGGCCGTCCATGCGGTGCACGCCGACCTTCTTCGACATGTCGATCAGGGCCTCGATCGACTTGACGCTGCGGATGTTGCCCAGCGCCATGATCCGCGCCTGCGCGGTCGTGTAGGCGCGCTGATCGAACGCGTCGTCGGCGAGGAGCGCCAGCGAGCTCTCGTCGCCGTGCCGCCCGATCTCCTTGAGGACGAGCGGGTAGAGCAGGTCGTTCTCCTCGAGCTTCTTGCGCTCGCGCTTGAGGTACGCGTGCAAGGCCTCGAGCGAGTGCTTGTGCTTCATGTGGCCCAGCGCGTTGACCGCCGCTTCCACCACCCGCGCGTCCTTGTCGTCGAGCCCCTTGCGCACGAGCGCGATGACCTCGGGATCGACCACCTCGTGGGCGCGTGCGATGGCCGCCGCCCGCGCTTCGGGCCCGCCCTCCTTGTCGAAGGCGCGCGTGAGCTCCGTGACGGCCGTCTGCTTCTTGGCCGGGTCGACGGGCTTGGGCTGCTCCTCCTGGGCGAAGGCGGGCAGAGCGAGGAGCAGGGCGGCGATGAGCTTCAGCATGGCAGTCGCGTGGGGGTGGGTCTGGAACGACGACGATCCGAGTATCGGTGAACCCGGCCCGGCGCGACGAGTTCCACGCCCTACGGACAAACCACGAAGCTCAGCGCGTCCGAGAGGCTGGTCGACTTGGGGCTGGGCGGGTCGCGGAACCAGGCCTGGGCGTAGACCTGCTCACCGCCGAGGAACGGGCCGCCGAGCGCCGAGGGGTTGGCGAGCATGAAGCTGTTGAAGTCGGCGCTGAGCACCCCGTCGCAGCCGCCGGCCGTGCCGCCGCTGGTTCCCACGGGCAAGCGCTGCGTCGGCGGCTTCACGCACAGGAAGCTGCTGCTCAGGCCCCAGGGCAAGGGCGAGAAGCCGCTGTTGTCGACTCCGTAGAAGATCAGCCCCTGGCGCTGACCGTCGACGTTGTTCGCCTGGATCACGAAGCCCGAGCCCGCGTTGGCGTCGGGCGCGCCGGTGGCGCTCATGCTGGCGAGGCAGCCGATCGAGGTCGTGCCCGGCGTGCAGAACGTCGCGACGTTGCCGCACGCGGCGGCGACCACCACGAGCTGCGAAGTGGTTCCGTCGAGGATGTTCGGGAAGTTGGGCTCGCTGGTGCAGTCGACCTTGAGCCCCACGAACGTCGCACCGCCGGCGAGCAGCGCCGAGAGCGCGCCCGTGACGTCGATCGAGTAGCTGAAATTCGACTGCGCGGGCGGCGCGTACTGCCCCGTGCCCACGACCGTCGAGCTGATCTGGAAGTCCGACAGGTCCGCGACGCCGTTGCCCGCATACAGCGAGAACTCGAAGGTGCGCAGGCCGTTGTCGAAGGAGTTGTTGACCGCCACCTGGCCCGAGAGCGTCGCGCTCTGGATCGCCGCGCCCGACAGCGCGCTCAGGTCGAACTCCTGGATGGCGCGGTCCTCGGTGCTCGACGTCTGACGGAGCAGGCCCTCGAACGGATTGGCGTTGAACGCGTCGCCCACTCCGTCGCGCGGCGAGTCCTTGATCGAGGCGCGCACCACCGGGGCGAACGTCTGGGCCACGGCGACGGTCTGGAAGGCGGCGCACAGCGCGACGGCGGCGAGGATTCGAGGATGCATGGCGTGTCTCCGACAGAGGTTGGCCCCCAAGGCTAGCGAGCCTCGCTCTGGCGCCTAGTCCGACAGCGCCGCTACAACGCACGCATGACCTCGGCTCTCGGCAAGGCGTTGATGACGACGCTGCTCGCAGCGTGCTCGGTTCAGGCGCAGGAGCGCGTGCAACTGGGAGTCGAAGTGCTGCTCGAGAAGAACAGCCGCTTCATCGAGCTCGTCGAGGGCCGGCGCGTCGGGCTGATCACCAATCCCTCCGGCGTGGACGGCGCGCTGATCCCGACGGCGGATCGCCTCGCGCACGACCCGCGCGTGCAGCTCGTGCAGCTCTACGGACCCGAGCACGGCATCCGCGGCGACGTCGCGGCCGGCGATTCGGTCGGCGACGAGCGCGACGCGGCCACGGAAGTCGCGGTCCAGAGCCTCTACGGCAAGAGCAAGCGGCCGTCGAAGGAGTCGCTGGCGGCGCTCGACGTCGTGCTGTTCGACATCCAGGACGTCGGCTCGCGCACGTACACCTACATCTCGACCTTGGGCGAAGCGCTGAAGGCCTGCGCCGAGGCGGGCAAGCCGCTGGTCGTGCTCGACCGGCCCAATCCGCTCGGCGGAACGCGCTTCGAAGGCCCGATGATCGAGGAGCGCTGGCGCACGTTCATCGGCTGGGGCCCGATGCCCGTGACGCACGGCATGACCGTCGGCGAAGTCGCGCGCTACTTCAACGACGTGCTCGCGATCGGCTGCGAGCTGAAAGTCGTGCCGATGCGCGGTTGGAAGCGCGCGATGAGCTGGGACGACACGGGCCTGGAGTGGACCCAGACCTCGCCGCACGTGCCCAACGCGACGCAGGCGTACCTGTACGTGACGACGGGCATGATCGCCTCGTCGACGCTGAACCTCAGCGACGGCGTCGGCTCCACGATGCCGTTCGAGCTGGTGGGCGCCGAGCACATCGACGCGATCGAGCTCGAGATCGAACTCAACGACGCCAAGCTGCCCGGCGTGCGCTTCCAAGCGCTCGCGTACAAGCCGTTCTACGGCAAGTTCAAGGACAAGCCGATGCGCGGCGTCCGACTGCGCATCGTCGATCCGAGCGCGTACCGGCCGCTGCACACGGCGCTCGTGATCCTCACGACGCTGCGGCGCATGTACCCCGAGCAGTTCCAGCTCGCCGACGACGACGCCCTGGGCAAGCACTGGGGCAACCTCGACCTGCGCGGGCAGCTCACGAGCGGCGCGACGGTCGAGGCGATCGAACGCTCCTGGGCCCCGGCCCGCGCGGAGTTCGAGCGCGCGCGCGCCAAGGCCTTGATGTACTGAGCGCCACGGCCCGAGCCGGCTGCATCACAATGCTCGGCGGCGGTGTCCCCCCACCGCCATGAGCTCACCCATGCAGCCCCTCGAGCCCGCACTCCTGCTCGAACACGCGCAGTTCGTCCGCGCGCTCGCGCGCAGCCTCGTGCGCGACCCGGGGAGCGCCGACGACATCGAGCAGGAGACCTGGCTGCGCGCGCTCCAGCGAGCGCCGCGCGAACACACCGACCTGCGTGCGTGGCTGGCGACGGTGATGAAGAACCTGCTGCGCAACCGGACGCGCGAGCAGGCCCGCCGCACCCAGCGCGAGGAGCGTGCTGCGCGCAGCGAACGACTGCCGCCGAGCGCGCTCGCGGCCGAACGCTCGGACACGCTGCGCAGCCTGGTGAGCGCGGTGGTCGAGCTCGACGAGCCCTACCGCTCGACGCTGTTGTCCCTGTACTTCGAAGGCCTGAGCACCAAGGAGCTCGCGGATCGCGAGGGCGTGCCGCACGCGACCGTGCGCAGCCGCCACCAACGCGCGCTCGCTCGAATGCGCGAGCGGCTCGATCGCGCCCACGGCTCGCGCGACGCGTGGTGCGTGGCGCTGACGCCCTTCGCCGCGATCGAAGAGGTGGGCCGCGGGCTGTTGACCGTCGGACTCGCCACTGCGGGCGTCGCCCTGACCGCACTGGTGTTGGCCGCTGGATGGTGGCTGCGCGCGCCCCACAGGACGAGTGATGCCGCGCCCGAGTTGGCCAGCGCTGCGACGCTCCCGCCTGCGACTGAAGCGCCTGCGAGTCCGCCGACGACGGCCGTCGTGGGCGAACGCAGCGAACTCGACGCGGGTCAGCTCGCTCTGCTCGGCGCCGTCGAGGACTTCGACCCCAACCAGGCCGCGCTCGGAGCGCGTCCGGCGCGCGGCGCGCAAGTTCGCGTGAGCCTCGTCGATCGCGAGCACAACACGCTCGCGGAGTCCGAGCTCGTCACCGACGAGGACGGCGCCTTCGAATGGCGCCTCGCCGATCCCGGCGCGCGACCGCTCTCGTTCCAAGTGAGCGCCGCCGAAGCCCCGGACTTCCGCGCCGGCGGCGGGCGCGCGCGCCTCGAATCCGAAGCCGACCGCGCGACGCGCGTGACCGTGCGGCGCAAGGCGCTCGCCGACGTCGAGCTGCTCGTGCAGCGAACCGATGGCTCACCCCTCGCGAACGCGCAAGTCGGATTGCTCAAGCGCGACAACGCCACGCGGCTCGAACGCGCGTGCGACGAGGACGGTGTCGTGCGCTTCGAGCGCTCGAGCGACTTCGGGCGCTTCGAGCTGCGCGCGCCGGGCTGGTCGCCGGTCAGCTATCGAGCGCCGAGCGAGCAGCCCGACGGCACGTGGGCGCGGGGCTCGATCGTCGCCGCGGCGAGCGGCTCGCTCAGCGTGCGGGTCGTCGACGAACGCGGCGCCGCGCTCGACGACGCCGACGTGCTCGTCGCGCGCCAACGCTGGGAGCGCGATCTCCGCGGGGATTCGCAGTGGGGCGCGCCGATGGAGCTCGGCGACCTGAGCGCCGGCGTCGACTCGAACGGCGTCGCCACGTTCGCGGCGGTGACCGCGGACACCGACCTGCGCGTGCGCGTGGTGCGCGGGCGCGAGACGCTGTCCGCGAGCCAACGCTCGCCCGCGGGCGAGTTGCTCGGGCTCGAGAGCGAAGGGCTGGCGATCCGCGTCGCGCCCGGAGGCTCGGAGCAGCTCGTGGCCCGCTGGTCCGACCGGTTCGAACTCGCGCTCGACCTCGCGCGCAGCGACGGAGCGCCGCTCCAACGCGTCGAGCTCTCGGTGCTGGACGGAGGTCGCTCGCTGCCGAACGAACGAGGCGTCCACGAGAGCGTCGAACAGAGCCCGAGCGAGACCGTGCGCATTCCGCTCCACGCTCCGCGCTTCGTCGGACCACTGGTCGTTTTCGCGCGCGAGAGCCGCACCGGCGACGAGCCGCTCGCGCCCTCGGGCTTGAGGAACGCCGGCCAAGCTCGAAGCGCCGCGCGAGCGCTGTCGATGGCGTGGCGCACCGTCGAGCTGCCCGAGCGCGCGCAGGACGGCGCTGCGCGAACCCTCACGCTGTCGCTGCAGCTCGAGCCCACCGGATCGATCCGCGGACAGTTGATCGGACGCGACGGCGCGCCCGCGCTGCACCAGCAGGGAGGCATGGGCGGAGTGCGCGTCAGCATCGTTCCCAGCGGCGTGTCGCGCGTCGCCGCGCAGACGCTCATGCACCCGCGGTCGCGGGTCGAGTACCTCGGCGCGTCGCAGTTCGCCGCGCACGACCTGCCGCCGGGCCGCTACGACGTGCTGGTCTCCGAGCAGATCGACAACTTCTACACCTTCGGGGCCACCGAGGAGCGCTTCGGTCCGTTCGAGCCCGGCGGCGACGAGCTGAGCTTGCGCCTGGGAGCTTCCGGCGTCGTGCGCGTGCGCCTCGCGAGTGTCGTCGACACGACGGACGCCGAGCTCCGCACGACCACGCTGATGGCCTCGCTGCGCCCGCGCGATCACGCGGCGCTCGCCGCGGCGAACGCGCCGTCACGCCAGGTGATCGAAGGGCTCGCGCCTTGGCCGACGGGCGCACCCCGCAACTTCACCGGCATCGGCGGCGAGCAGAACGACGTCGGCGCGTGGTCGTACGGGCTCGATGGACGGCGCGGCGCGGGCCCCTTCGAGCTGCCGGCGCTCGGGCCGGGCTGGTATCGCTTCGGCGTCGACGTCCGCTGCCCCAGCGGCGCGCGCTTCGCGCCGGCGGCGAGCCCGCTCGCGTACTACGCGCCCGGTGAGTACGAGATCACGCTGCATCCGCAGCGCGTGAGCGACCTGCGCGGCGTCGTGCGGCGCGACCCGGCGCGCCTGGCGGCCGTCGAGCTCTTCGACGACGACGGTCGACGCGTGCAGTTCAGCGACACCGCGGGCGGAGACACGTCCGTCACGCGCGTGTACGCGCCCTCCATGGGCGAACTCGTGCTCTACAACGTTCCGCACGGTCGCTACGAGCTGCGAGCAGGCGCCCCCGCGCAGCTCGACCGCGGCGAGTTCCGTCGCCGCATCGCCGTCGCAGTGAACGACGCGAGCGAGTCGTTCGAGCTCGACCTGCGCTGAACAGCCGCCGCGGCGGCGTTCAGACCATCTGCGCCAGCTCGCGCTCGCAGCGCAGGAGCGTGCGTCCGGCTGCGAAGCAGCCCTTGCGAGGCCCGGACTTGAAGCGCTGGATCACGCGGTTGTGGCGATCGAGGCAGGCGAACCACTCGCCGTGCTCCGCGTCGGGGAAGTGACCGAAGGTGAAGTCGGCCACGCGCTCGAAGCGCTCGAGCCAGCGCGGCGCGAAGGTGGCGCCGTACGCGACCAACGCGGCCTTGAGCGCCTCGCCGTGAACCCACGCGACCTTGCGGCTCCACTCGATCTGCACCGGCGAGTAGCCGTCGCGGTCGAGGTAGAGGTACAGGCCGCCGTCGTCGCTGTCCCAACCGAAGTCGATCGCGTTCTCCAGCGCCAGCAACGCCTGCGCGGCGCCCTGCTCATCTCCGGTGCGTCGCGCGCGCTCGAACAGCAGCCGGGCCGCCATGATCGCGCGTCCCGCGCACACCACGCGACCCTCGGGGCCGTCGAGCAGACGCCCGTCGAGTCCGACGTGTTCCAGCACGAGGTCGAGCTCGGGCCGCAGGTGCAGCCCCAGTCGGGCGAACCAACGCTCCGCGCGCGCCTCCACTCCCGCCAAACCGAGCGCACGCGCCGACTCGAGCACGTCGACCGCGAGCACGACGGTCTGCAAGTCGCTCGAGGGCGTCGCGCCGCCGAACACGACGCTCTGCACGCGTTCGGGCTCGTCCGCGAGCGTCAACGCCGCGTCGACCGACTTGCGCGCACGCTCCAAGGCCGCGCTGTCGCCGCTGGCGCGCGCGAACTCGCACAACCCGCGCGCGAGGGTGAGCTCGCTGAGCGCGTTGTTGTCGATCGCCACGGCGCGGCCGTCGCGCGTCACGACCGAGAACACGCGCGCTTCGTGCTTGGCCTCGAAGTGCGCGAGGAAGGCGGCGCCGTGCCGAGCCGCGGCGAGCCACTGCGGCCGGCGCTCGAACTCGCTGTGCAGCCGCGACCACAACCACAGCTCCTGGCCGTGCAGCCAGGCGTGCTTCTTGGTGTCGAAGGGCGCGCCGTCGCGGTCGAGGTAGTCGAGGTAGCCGCCCTGCTCGCGGTCGAGCGAGAAGCGCTCCCAGAACGGCAGCACGTTCTCGAGCAGCTCGGTGCGCACCCGATCGCGCCAACTCTGGAGCGTGACGCGCAGCGCGGCGTCGCTGGTCTTGGGGCCCGTGGTGGTGCTGGACGCGTCCATGGATCTCGCCGTCGGCGCGCCCGGCTGGAGCGCGCACGAGCACAGGATAGCGGCCTGCGCCGCCGGGCTCCATGCGGCCTGCGACTCAGCGCCCGAGCGCGGCCTCGTCGACGAACAGGCGCACGTCGGGATGACCGCGCAGGAAGGTCGACGGCGTCTGCGGATCGACCGGCGCCTCGAGCGTGCGGCGCACGACCTCGCGCTTGTCGGCGCCGAAGGCGAGCACGCGGATCCGGCGCGCCTCGAGGATCGTCGCGACCCCCATCGTGATCGCGCGCTCGGGCACGGCCTGGAGACCGCCGAAGGCCTGCGCCGCGTCGGCCCGCGTGACTTCGTGCAGGCGCACCTCGCGCGTGCGCGACTCGCGCTCCGCGCCGGGCTCGTTGAAACCGATGTGCCCGTTGCGGCCGATGCCGAGCAGCGCGTAGTCGAGTCCGCCGAAGTCGGCGATCGCGCGCTCGTACTCGCGGCAGTGCGCCTCGACCTGCGCCCGCGCGACGTCGCCCGCCGGGATCCAGGTCTGCGTCGGCGCGAGCCCCACGTGCGCGAAGAGCCGCTCGCGCATGTAGCGCCGGAACGACTGAGGGTGCTCGGGCGCGAGCCCCAGGAACTCGTCGAGGTTGAAGGTCGTGACGTTGGCGAAGTCCAGGCCTTCGTCCCGGTGCATGCGCACCAGCTCGTCGTACACGCCCAGCGGCGTGCGCCCCGTCGGCAGGCACAGCACGGCCATGCGACCGCTCGCGCGGCGCTCGCGAATGAGGTCGGCGATCTCTTGCGCCACCTCGCGCGCGGCCTGGATCGGTGAACAGAGAGTGAGCGGGAGCGTCAGCACGGCCTTCGACATCGCGCGGTTCGCAGGGGCGCAGAGAGTAGCGGGCCCTTCGGCCCAGTTCATCGACGGCGCCGCACGACTACGCTCGCCCCGTGGTCATCAAGGCCGACTCCGACGACTTGCGCTCGGTCGGCGCACGACTCGTCGAGCGCCGCGACCTCACCGGCGATCTCGCGGTGTTCCGCTTCGAGCCGAGCACGCCGCTCGTGTTCCGCGCCGGCCAGTGGACGCAGCTCACGCTGCCCGATCCCGAGCGCGCCGGCGAGTTCGTCGCGCGCCCCTACACCATCGCGTCGGCGCCGCGCGATCCGCTCGTGTCGCTCTACGTGCGGCGGGTTCACAAGCCGCGCCCGGGACGCTTGACGAGTCTCCTGTGGAAACTCGCGCCCGGCGATCGCGTCGCCCTGGGTCCGCCGCGGGGCCGCTTCACGCTCGATTCGTGGCGCGCCGAGCCCGCGCCGCGTTCGCTGTTGCTGCTGGCCGGTGGCACAGGGCTCGCGCCGTTCGCCGCGCAGATCGAAGAGCTGTGGAGCGAAGGCGCGCCCGCGCGCGTCGTGCTGTGCCACGGAGTGAGCTACTGCGACGAACTCGGCTTCCGCGCGCGCTTCGAGGAGCTCGCACGGGCGACGCACGATTCCGCGGGCCGCCCCTGGCGCCTGTGCTACCTGCCCACCGTCAGCCGGCCATCGCACGAGCGCAACGCGGGCTGGCGCGGCGCGTGCGGTCGCGTCGAGGCGCTGCTCGCCGACTGCAGTCGCGCGGATTCGCCGCTCGAACAGGCGCTCGGCCATCCGCTCGACGCGCAGCGCGTGTTCGCCATGGCCTGCGGCTACGCGCGAACGCTCGACAACGTCCTGCGGGAGTTGCGAGCACGGGGCTTCGCGGGCCCCCACCGCGATGCGCGCGGCGCGCTCGACGTGATGCTCGACTCGTTCGGCGACGACGCGCTCTGAGAGTCCGTTGAGGAAGTGCTTCGAGGGCGATTCCGACCCAGGTGCGTCGCAGCAAGGAGGAGAACCACAGGCGAATCCAAATGGATTCGCCGCGGATCCTCCGACGCCGCAGCGGCGCGCTTGGGCGCGGAAGTGCGCCGAATGAGTTCTTCAACGGGCTCCCAGCCGAGCGCGGCCTGTCGCCGCGTCGCGGGCCCGCTTATCCTGCGGCCATGGGACGACAGTGGCTGCAGAAGAAGCGTGAGATCAACGCCAACAAGCGCGCCAAGATCACGACCAAGCTCGTGCGCGAAATCACCGTGGCGGCCAAGATGGGCGCGCCCGACCCGGCGCTGAACGCGCGCCTGGAAGTCGCGATCGAGGCCGCGCGCAAGCAGTCGGTCTCCAACGACGTGATCACGCGCGCGATCAAGAAGGGCAGCGGCGCCGGCGGCGATTCCGCGGTGATCGAGCTGGTGACCTTCGAGGCCATGACGCCGCAGAAGGTGCCGGTGATCGTCGAGTGCCTCACCGACAACCGCAACCGCACCGCGCCCGACATGCGCTCGTTGTTCCGCGACGGGCAGTTCGGCGCGAAGGTGATGTTCTTCTTCGACCACCTGGGGATCATCGAGGCGACGCACGACACGCCGAGCATGGACCTCGAGACGGCCGCCATCGAAGCGGGCGCGCAAGACGTCGAGCCGCTGCTCGACGCGAGCGACGACGTCTCGGGCGCGCGCTTCTACACCGAGACGGCGGACCTCGACGCGGTGACCAAGGCGCTGCGAGCGGCCGGCTGGTCGGTGACGCAGTCGGAGATGGGCTATCGACCCAAGGAGAAGATGACGCTCTCCGCCGAGGACCAGGCCGCGCTCGAGGAGTTCCTCGAGACCGTCGACGACCACGACGACTGCCACCGCATCTACACGGCGATCGGCTGAGCGTCGCATGGCGCTCGCCGGCACCGTTCATCGCTTCCAGCTCGAGCTGGCCGACGGCGACCGCGGCGTCTACGAGTCGCTCGAGCTGCGCGTCGCACGCCATCCGTCCGAGAGCGCCGCGTTCCTCATCGTCCGCGTGCTCGCGTACTGCCTGGAGTACGCGCCCGGCATCACGTTCTCCAAGGGCGGCATCAGCTCGGTCGAGGAGCCGGCCGTCTCGATCCACGACCTCACCGGCGAACGCACGGCGTGGATCGAAGTCGGCGCGCCGTCGGCGGAGCGTCTGCACCGCGCCTCGAAGGCGACGGCGCGCGTGGCGCTGTACACGGACCGACGGCTCGAGCTGCTGCGCACGTCGCTGGCGGGCGAGCGCATCCACCGCGCCGAGCGCATCCTCGTCACGTGCTTCCCCGCGCCGTTCCTGCGCGCGCTCGAGCCGCACGTGGAGCGCACCTCGAGCTGGCACGTCGCGCGCAACGACGGGCACCTCTACATCACCGTCGGCGGCGCGAGCATCGACACGCCGCTCGACGCGCAGCCACTGTTCGACGGCGCGCCGTGAAGGTCTTCGTCTCCTACCAACGCGCGGACACGCTCGTGCTGGCGCACGCGCTGCACTACGCGCTGCGGTTGGGCGGACACGAGCCGTTCGTCGACACGGGTTCGATCGCGATAGGCGAGGCCTACCGCGAGCGGATCGCGAGCGAGATCGAGCGTTCCGAGCTGCTGCTCGCGCTGATCGGACCCAGGTTCGACTTCGCGCGCCTCGCCGAGCCGGGCAACGTCATCGCCTTCGAGTGGCGCCGCGCGAACTTCCACCGCGTTCCGGTCGCGCCGGTGCTGTTCGATGGCGCGAAGCTGCCGTCGGACGATCAGCTCCCCGCGCACTTGCGCTGGTCCATGGCTCGCAACGCGCTGCCCTTGCGCTCGGCATCGCTCGCCAGCGACATCGACGCCTGCGTCGCGCGCGTTCCCGAACTCGGGGGCGCGCCGCGGCGGGCAGCGCGCGTGCTGTGGGTCGACGACAACCCGGCAGGCAACGAACGCGAGCGGCGCATGCTGCGCCAGCACGGCGTCGTGTTCGACAACGTCGTCTCGAGCGCCGAGGCGCTCGAGCAGATCGAGCTCGAACGCTACGAGTTGATCCTCACGGACCTGGGCCGTCTGAGTTCATCGGACGTCTCGGAGTCGGCCGGCATCGACCTGCTCCAAGAGCTGCACGCGCGCAGCGACTGCCCGCCCGTGATCGTCTACACGAGCGCCAAGGCCGCCGCTGCGTTCCGCGACGGCCTGATCCGCCGCGGCGCGAGCGACGTGCTCGCCTCCCCGTCGCAACTGGCCGCTCGAGTGCTCGAACTCCTCGGCCGCGACGGCGCGCGCGAACTCGATCCCACGCGCTGAGCGCTCGCGGTCAGGCCAGGATCTCGCGCACCACGCGGCCCGCCACGTCGGTGAGGCGGAAGTGGCGGCCCTGGTAGAACCAGGTCAGGCGCTCGTGGTCGAGGCCGAGCAGGTGCAGCAGCGTCGCGTGGAGGTCGTGCACATGCACGCCGCCGCTGACGACGTTGTAGCCGAACTCGTCGGTGGCGCCGTGCACGTGCCCAGCGCGAACGCCGCCGCCTGCGAGCCACAGGCTGAAACAGCGCGGGTGGTGATCGCGGCCGTAGTTGTCCGCGCTCATCGCGCCCTGGCAATACGCAGTGCGCCCGAACTCGCCGCCCCACACGACCAGCGTGTCCTCGAGCAAGCCGCGCTCGGCGAGATCGGTGACGAGCGCTGCGGAGGCTTGATCGGTCTGACGACACTGCTGCGCGATGCCCGCGGGCAAGTTGCCGTGCTGATCCCAGCCCTGATGGAAGAGCTGCACGAAGCGCACTCCGCGCTCGACCAGCCGCCGCGCGAGCAGACAGTTCGCGGCGAACGTGCCGGGGTCGCGTGAGGCCGGGCCATAGCGCTCGAACGTGGCGTCGCTCTCGCCCGAGACGCGCGTCGCCTCGGGCACGCTGGTCTGCATGCGGAAGGCGAGCTCGGCCTGCGCGACGCGCGCGTCGATCTGCGGATCGCCCTCGCGGTCGCGCGCTTCGCTCGACATCCGCGCGAGCGCGTCGAGCATCGCGCGCCGATCACGCGCCGCGACTCCGGCGGGATTGGACAGGAACAGCACTGGCTCGGCGCCCGCGCGCAGTTGCACGCCCTGGTGTTCGCTCGGCAGGAAGCCCGAACCCCACAAGCGCGAGTAGAGCGGCTGATCGCGCGACGCGTCCTTCGACACGAGCACGACGAACGTGGGCAGGTCGGAGTTCATCGAGCCCAGCCCGTAGCTGAGCCAGGCGCCCATCGAGGGCCGGCCCGCGATCTGGAAGCCCGAGCAGAAGAACGTGATCGCCGGATCGTGGTTGATCGCTTCGGTGTGCACGGCGCGCAGCACGCACAGGCGGTCCGCGATCGCGGCGGTGTGCGGGAGCAGGCTCGAGAACTCGAGGCCCGACTGGCCGTGGCGCGCAAAGTCGACGAACGAGCCCGCGAGCGGCAGCACGGCCTGGTTGCCGCTCATGCCGGTCAAGCGCTGCCCGCCGCGCACGCTGTCGGGCAGCGGCTGTCCGTGCAGCTCGCGCAGCTTCGGCTTGGGGTCGAGCGTTTCGAACGGCGACGGCCCGCCGGCCTGGAACAGGTAGATGATGCGCTTGGCTTTGGGCGCGAAGTGCGGCGTGCGCAGCGACGCAGCTTGACCATCGGCGCGAAGGAGTTCGCCGAAGGCGAGCGAGCCCAGTCCCAGGCCCGCGCCGCGCAACAGGGTGCGTCGATCGAATCCGAGCGGGTTCATCGCACCACCAGCGCTCCATCACTCGAGAAGATCGTCAAGCACACCAGCGTGAGCGCCGCCAGCTCGGCGTCGTCCGCGCCGCACAAGGCCTGCGCGTCTTGCGGCGCCGCGCGATAGCGTTCGATCGCGTGAGCCGCGAGCTCGCCGAGCGCCGCTCGCTCTTCGACCGTCGGAGCGCGCGTGCAGACGCGTCGGAACGCGCGCTCGATGCGCTGCTCGAGCGTGCTCACCTCGCTTGCGCAGCGCGTCGCCAGCTCGCGCGCGCACTCGACGAACGTGGGATCGTTGAACAGGACCAGCGACTGCAGCGGCGTGTTCGTCGCGCCGCGCCGCGGCTGGCAGCTCTCGCGCGAGCCCGCGTCGAAGGCCTCGAGGTTCGGGGGCGGCACGGTGCGCTTGCGGAAGGTGTAGAGACTGCGGCGGTGCGCATTGTCGCCGCTGTCGGGCTTGTACTCGCCGCCTTGGCCGGCCTGCGCCCACAGTCCCTCGGGCTGCCAGGGCCTCACCGACGGGCCGCCGAGCTTCTCGATGAGCAGACCGGACACCGCCAGCGCGCAGTCGCGCAGCATCTCCGCGCTCATGCGCATCGACGGGCCGCGCGACAGCAAAGCGTTGTCGGGGTCGAGTTCGCGCTTGCGAGCGCTTGTCGCCGAGCTCTGGCGGAACGTGGCGCTCGTGACGAAGCGCCCGAGCAGGTGGCGCACGTCCCAGGCGTGCTCGCCGTTCGCGAAGTCGTGCGCGAGCGCGTCGAGCAGAGCGGCGTGGCTTGGGCTGGCGCCCTGCACGCCGAAGTTCTCGTTCGTCTCGACCAAACCGCGGCCGAAGACCTGCGCCCAGAGGCGATTCACAGCGACGCGCGCCGTCAGCGGATGGCGCGGGTCGAGCAGCCAGCGCGCGAGGCCCAGGCGATTGCGCGGGAGATCCGCGTCGAACGGCAGCACGGACTCGAGCGCGCCGGGCTCGACGGGCTGCGCGAGGTCGGGCTGGTCGTAGGCGCCGCGCGTGAGCACGTAGGTCGGTCGAGCGTGGGAGGAGTCCTGCATGCACACGAAGGTCGGAATCGCGTCGAGGTGCGCGGCGAGCGCGCGTTGGGCTTCGCGCAGAGCTTGGCGAGCTTCGCTCACGCCTTCGTCAACGCGTTCGACAAGGTGTTCGCCGAACTCGAACGCGCTCCCATCACAGGGCGTGTCGGCGCCGTCGGCGCACGCCAACTGCCGCACTTCGCGCGCTGTCATCGCCGTGCGCCAGACGCGCAGCTCGTCGAGCTGTCCGTTGCGAAAGCCGCTGCCACGCGAACGCGAGCCGACCTCGAGCGTGTGCGTCGCCAGCGGCCCGTCGAGCGTGTCGCGCACGACTTCGAGCTCCGCCAGCTGGCCGTTGACGTACACGCGCAGGCCCGCGGCGCTCGAGGAGCCGTCGTAGGTCACGACCAGGTGCGTCCATTCGCCAACGGGCAGTTCGGCGCGTGTGCGCACGCTCGCCGCCGACGCGGGCCACAAGTGGATCGCGCTCCAACGCACGCGACCGCCTTCGAGCTCGAGCTCCAGACCCGACGCGTCTGCGTCCTGCGTGTAGAACCCCGCGGCGTGCGCGATCGCCGCGCGCGCGTTGCGCTCACCGGGCCGGATCCACACGGCGATGCTGGCCTCGTCGAAGCGGCCGAAGTTCGACAGCCCGTCGAGCCACACGCCGCCGTCGCCGTCGAAGCTCAGCGCGCGTCCGATGCGGCCATCGGCGAGCGCAACCGCGCCCAACTGATCGGGTCGATGACGATCGGTGCTCGCGGGCTTGCCGTCCAGAGCCCGATTGGGCGTCAGGCCGTTCTCCATCTGTTCGAATGGATAGTCAGCGACCGGCTCGGACAATTTCGAGCGGGAAACGCTTCGGTGGAGCCCGACCTGCTCCCTCGCCCGCGCTGTCCGCACGGCCAGCTCAACCTCCGCGCGCTCGACCAACGACTGCAACTCCGCAGTGCGCGCATCCTGCTCCGCGTTCGACAGCCGCACGTAGGGCGGCGGCGCGCTCACGTGCAGCGAGTACGGTTTGAGCCCGTTCTCATCCAGCGCGCCGAACATCGCGCCGAGCGCGTAGAACTCGCGCGTCGGCAGGGGGTCGTACTTGTGGTCGTGGCAGCGCGCGCACTCGACCGTCAGGCCCAGGAACGTGGTCCCGAACGTGCTCACGCGATCGGCGATGGCCTCTTGGCGGAACTCCTCGGCCGTGGAGCCGCCTTCCTCCGTCATGCGGTGCAAGCGGTTGAAGCCCGTCGCCACTCGGTCGGCCACGCTCGCGTTCGGCTTCAAGTCGCCGGCGACGATCGCGGTCACGAACTCGTCGTAGCGCATGTTGTTCGCGAGCGCGTCGAGCAGCCAATCGCGCCAGGGCCAGGCGAAGAACTCGGCGTCGGTCTGGAAGCCGTAGGTGTCGGCGTAGCGCGCGAGGTCGAGCCACGCGCTCGCCATGTGCTCCGCGGCGCGCGGCGAGGCGAGCATTTCGCGCACGGCGCGGCGGTAGTTCTCGTCCGTGGGCGCAGCGGCGAACGCATCGGCCTCTTGTGGAGTCGGCGGCAGGCCCGTGAGCACGAGCGAAGCACGGCGCAGCAGCACGC
>CALKYE010000183.1 GCA_938003765.1 uncultured Planctomycetia bacterium | reverse complement strand
GCTCTCGAGCTCGCGGCGCAGCCACATGCGCGCCACGCGCCAGCCGCGCACGACCGTCGGCTCGCTCACGCCCAGCGCGCGCGCGGTGTCCTCGACCGACGAGCCGCCGAAGAAGCGCAGCTCGACGATGCGCGCGAGTTGCTCGTCGACCTTGGCGAGCTTCTCGAGCGCGACGTCGAGGCCGAGCAGGTCCGGCGCCGACTGCTCGAACAGTTCGACCACGTCTTCGAGCGGAAGTCGTTCGCGCTCGCCGCCGCGGCGCAGGGCCGCGCGCCGCCGCGCGTGGTCGACGAGCACGCTGCGCATCGCCTTGGCGGCCACGCCGAGGAAGTGCGCGCGGTTGTCGTAGGCGCGGTTCACGCCGGCGCCTTGCAAGCGCATCCACGCCTCGTGCACCAACGCCGTCGGCTGCAGCGTCTGCGCCTCGTCGACACCCATGGCGGCGTGCGCCAGCCCGCGCAGCTCGCCGTAGAGCAACGGCAGCAGCTCCGCCGCGGCGGAGTCGTCACCGGCCGCCATGCGCGCCAGCAAGGCGTGCGTCACGGTCTGCTGCGTTTGGTCCATTCCAGGTGCGGCGAATCGGCGACAACGTACTGGCAGCCGCCTCGCGCACGGCTGCTCTGGGCCGCGCGCAGGTCGACGCCAACGCCGCGCCGAGACCGCGGCCTTGAAAGCTACTTCGGATCCGCGCACCCGGCAAACTGCGGCCAGCGCCGGGCCATTAGGATCGTAGTCCCGATGGACAGCGAGCGTTGGCGGCGCGTGCGCGCGTTGGTCGAGAGCGTGCTCGACCACGAGGGCGACCGCGCCTCGCGCGACGCCGTTCTGGCGCAGCGCTGCGCAGGCGACGAGGAGATGTTGCGCGAAGCGCGCGAGCTGCTGGAGGCCGACGACGACGGCGCGCTCACGCCGCCGGCGCAGGCCCACGTCGCCGCGGCGCTGCGCGACGTCGGCGCCCGGGACGCGGACAGCGCCTGCGGCACTCGCGCGGGCCCGTACCGACTCGAGCGCGTGATCGGATTGGGCGGCATGGGCGTCGTGTACCTCGCGCGCCGCTGCGACGCCGATTTCGAGCAAGTCGTCGCCGTCAAGCTGGTCAAGCGCGGCATGGACACCGACGAAGTCGTGCAGCGCTTCCAACGCGAGCGCGCGTTGCTCGCGACGTTGCGCCACGCCGGCATCGCGCAGCTCTACGACGGCGGCTCCACGTCGGACGGCAGGCCGTGGCTCGCGATGGAGTACGTCGAGGGCGAGCCCATCGATCGCTGGTGCGACTCGCGCCGCGCCAGCCTCGAGCAACGCCTCGCGCTGTTCGCGCGCGTGTGCGCCGCGGTGGCCTTCGCGCACCGCAACATGATCGTGCACCGCGACCTCAAGCCGTCGAACATCTTCGTGACGGCCGAGGGCGCGCCGAAGCTGCTCGACTTCGGACTGGCCAAGCTGCTGCACGGCGATCCGCAGCTCGCGCGCGACCTCACCCGCGCCGACGAACGCGCGCTCACGCCCGCCTACGCCAGTCCCGAGCAACTGCGCGGCGAACCGCTGACGACCGCGACCGACGTGTTCTCGCTGGGAGTCGTGCTGTACGAGCTCTTGTGCGGCGCGCGCGCGTTCGACACGGCGAGTTCGTCGACTCCTCGCGCCGCGCCGCGCCGCATGAGCACGCGCCTGAGCGCCGCGAACGCCGCGCTGCGCGCCAGCGACGAGCGTCGACTGCGGCGCGCGTTGTCGGGCGACCTCGAGACGATCGTCGCTACAGCGCTCGCCGAGGATCCTGTCGCTCGCTACTCGACGGTCGACGCGCTGGCGGCGGACGTGGAGCGCTACCTGCGCGGGCTGCCGATCGAAGCGCGCGGCGAGAGCACGCTCTACCGCGTCACGCGCTTCGCTGCGCGACACCGCGCGGGTGTCGCGGCGACGCTGACCGTCCTCGCGGCGCTCGTCATCGGCCTGGTGATGAGCCTGCGCGGCTACCGCCAGGCTGAAACGGCGCGTGCGAGCGAGCGCGTGCAACGCGAACTCGCCGAGGAGCGCGAGCGCGAGGCCCGGCTCGCCGCGCTGCGTGCGAACTCGGCGCTGGCGATCGTCCACGACTTGTTCGACGCCGCGGGCAACCCCACCGAGGCCGCGCCCGAGCTGACGGTGCGCGCGCTGCTCGACGAGTTCGACCACCGCTGGCGCGAGCGCGCGGCCGAGGACGGCCAGGTCGAGGCGGCGGTGCGCGAGATGGTCGGCGCGGCGTACCTCTCGCTGGGGCTGCACTCCGTCGCCAAGCCCCACCTCGAGCGCGCGGTCGAGCTCTCAGACCGCCCCGACGGCGAGGCGGGCCTGGCGCTCAGCGCACAGCTCGGCCTGGTGCTCGTTTCCATCTACGAGGCGAACTACCGCGAAGCGTTGGAGCTCGCGGATCAGCTCGAAGCGCGCCTCGATCAGAACAGCGCGCTGGACGCCGAGGAAGTCGCGCAACTGCGCCTGGGTGTGAACCTGCGCCGCGCACAGGCGCTCGCGCAGTTGGGCGAGTACGAGCGCGCCTGCGAACGCGCGGCTCGAGCCGTCGAGCTCGCGCGCGGTCTGGGAGCGAGCGGCGTGCGCTCGCAGATCGGCGCGCTCGCGACGCTGGGCAGCTGCGCGGCCAAGGCCTCGCGTCTCGAACAGGCCGAGAGCGCGTTGCGCGAAGCGCTTGCACTGCACGAGCTCGATGGAGCGCCCGACGCAATGGGCGCCGCAGGCGTTCGTCACGAACTCGCGGGCGTGCTGCTCTCGAGCTCGCGCCTCGACGAGGCGCAGACGCTGCTCGAGTCGGCGCTCGAGCTCCGCCGCAGGCTGGTCGGACCGCGCCATGCGGCCACCGGCGAGACGCTCGGGCAATTGGGCCGCGCGCTCTCCGATCGCGGAGACCATACGCGCGCGCTGCCGCTGCTCGAGGAGTCGCTGTCGATCGCGCGCGAGACGCTCCCGCGCGAGCACCCCAACGTGGCGACGGCGCTCTCGCGCCTCGCCGACGCCAAGCGCGGCGCCCGCGATCCCGCCGGCGCGCTGCCGCTGTTCCGCGAAGCGCTCGAGATCCGGCGCGCGGTGTACGGCGACGAGCATCTGGTCGTCGCTCGCGCGCTGGGCCACCTCGGCGGCTGCCTGCGTCAGTTGGGTCAGCGCGAAGAGGCCGAGAAGAGCCTGCGCGAAGCCGTCGCGATCCGAAGGCGCATCGGCGGCGATGAAACAGGGCTGGCGACGACCCTGCAGGCGCTGGCGCTCGCGCTCGGTGACTCCGGCCGCGAGCAAGAGCAGGTCGCGCTCGGACTCGAGGCCATCGAGCTGCTGCGCGGCCAGTTGCCTGCCAGCGCCGACGCTCTGGCTTCGGCCCTCGCCGCGCATGCGGGGTTGTTGCAGAACCTCGGCCGCGCCGAGCCGGCGGTCGCGCTCGCCGAGGAGTCGCTGTCGCTGCGTGAGTCCGTGCACGGGGCGCGCAGCCCGCGCACGGCGCGCGCTCTCGCGGACCTCGGCTCGGCGCACATGTACGTCTCGGAGCCCCAGAAGGCTCTGCCGCACCTGGAGCGAGCGCTCACGTTGCAGCGTGAACTGCTCCCGCCGAACGATTCGGAGACCGCGCTGACGCTCGAGCGACTGGCGAGTTGCCTGCGCATGGCCGGTCGCGAGGCGGACTCGCTGCCCTACTGGTCCGAAGCCCTCGGCGCCGCGCGCGCGTCGCTCGGCACCACTCACTCGCGCACGCGGCGAGTGCGCGAACGCTACGCCCGAACCTTGCGCGACCTGGGCCGCGAAGCCGAGGCGCTCGCGGTCGAGCAGTCGCCGTGAGCGCACTCGACGGCGTGCTCCGCCCTCGGACGACAGCGAGCGACTGCAGCACCGGGAGGCGCGCCGCTCAGTCGACGTGGAAGACCTCTTCCATCGCGGCCCACCACTCGCCCGCCGCGCGGTCTTCGAGCGGCGCCTGGCAGGGTTCGGTGAGACGCCACCAACGCTGGGTCGCCTCGTCGGCGGCGATGGCGGCGGCGTCGCGCTCCCAGTCGTCGCCGACGTATTCGAAGTAGGCGAACAGGTGCGGCTCGCCGGCGAGCTCGCGCAGGAAGATCGAGTAGTTGCGCAGGCCCGAGCGCGCGATGCGCTCGAGCACCGCGGGCCACACGGCCGCGTGCAGTCGCTTGTACTCGTCGACTTTGTCGCGGCGCAGGCGGATCACCTGGCCGAAGCGGCGGATGCGGGCCGTGCTCACGGTGCTCGATTCTCCTGCACTCACTCCAGCGTGGCCTTGGCGTGCGCCTGGATGCGCGCGCCGAGTTCGCTCGCTTCGACGCCGAGCAGCGCCGGGAGCGTCGGCGCGTCGTGGCGGCCCGAGTAGTAGTTCTCGAGCGCCTCGAACAGCTTGGGGCGCAGCGCGCCGTCCTGCGCCGTGAACAAGTAATGAGCGGCCGCCTCGGCCTGCGCATAGAACTGAACGGCCGCCGTGGGCCGCGCGATCGCGCCGAGCCTCAGCGACAGCGGGACCTCGCCCGAGACCTGAACCGAATCGAAGTTGCTGTACGCGAGAGCGAAGAAGCGTTCCCAGGGGATGAGCGCCTGACTCGGCGCGTGCGCGACGCAGTCGAGGTTGTCCGAGTCGCGGCCTCCCGCGCTCCAGGTCCGCTCCAGCGCATCGAACCCGAACTCCTGCACGAGACAGGCGAAGCCCTCGACCAGCCAGTAGCCCGCCGCGTCGACGTCGCGGCGCGACATGGGGCGGTACTCCCAGCGCGGCGCCCGAGCGCGCAGCCAGTGGTGCGTGAGCTCGTGCGCCGCGACGCCGAGCAACTCGTCGTCGACCTCGCCGCGCTCGTCCAGGTAGAAGCGCGAGACGTTGGCGCTCGGGTCGTAGTGACCGCGCGTGTGTTCCATGCTGCGCAGTCCGCCCGCGAGCGCGCGCGCTGAGGCCGCGAGGTAGGCCTCGCGCGTCTCGTAGAGTTCGATCAGCAGCGGCGGCGCAGGATCCGCGCCGGCGGCGCGCGCGCCGAACAGCGACTCGAGCGCGGCGCACACGGCCTCGCCGTGCGCGAGGCAGCGGGCGAGCGCGCCCAGACCTCGGCGCGGAGTCAGGATCTGCACGTTGGCGCTCGCGATCGAGACCAGATCGCCGCGCCACTCCTTCGCGCGCGCCGCGATCAGCTCCTCGTCGCGGCCGCGCGGCTCGCCCTCGGCGGCGGCGGAGCGCACGCGCAACGCCGTGCGTTCCGCGATGTCGGCCAGGTCGAGCGCGTCGAGCGCATCGAAGGCGCCCTCGGGACGCAACGCGACGGGAATGAGCTTGAGCACGTGCTCGCGGGCGGCGGCGTGCTGCGGATCGGCGAGCAACGTGCGCCGCAGCAGTTCGCGGCTGAGCTGGACGCGCGTCGGACCGAGCAGCGCCTCCCAGTAGCGCCAGAAGACCTGCGCGCGGCGAGTCTCGAGCTGCGCGTGCTGCGCCTCGATGCGCGCCACGATCTCCTGCTTGCGCGTCGGCTTGTTGCGGCTCTTGGCGGCGTTGTCGCGGTGCTGCTCGAGTCGCGCGAGAGCCGCCTCGTCGGCGCCGGCCTGCGCGGCCTCGTCGATCAACTGGGACAGCAGCGCTTCGTCGCCCGAGCTGCGCGCCTCGTTCGCCAGTTCGAGCAGAGCCTCGGCGAGCTCGGCTCGCGCGATCTGCTCGATGCCGCGCAGCGGAGTCGCGCCGCACTGGATGACCGAGTCACGATCCGCGAGCAACGCGACGTCGTCGAAGGCCCACACCGTCCGCGCCAGCTCCGCGCCGCGCGAGAACTCCCGGCGCTCCAGCTCGAAACGGAAGTCGCCGCGCTCGACTCGCCCGCTGCGCAGGACGAGCAGCCCCGGCGTCAGCAGGTCGCGCTGCGGCTCGATCGGGCGATCGACGCTGGCGCCCTTCGTGCGCACGGAGACGAGCCGCGAGCCGCGGTCGACGAACAGCACGGAGTCCAGCGTCGGAACCGCGCGCTCCGTCGCTTCGACCGGCGCGCGCCAGACGATGCGCCGCGTGTCGAGATCGATGGCCGCGCTCCCCAGCAAGAGGAGCGAGCCCGCGACGGTGGGCGGCGCGGCGGCCTCGACGAGCGCCCGGTGCGTGAGCGAAGTCGCCAGACGCAGGAAGTTGAACGAGCCGTCCGCGTTCACCGAACGCACCTGCGCCAGCGTCGTCGTGAGATCGTCGTCGCGGAGCGTCGCGACCCATTCGCCCTTGCCCCAGACCGGCAAGCGCGTGAGCGTCGGGCTCCAGTTCAGCGGTTCGACACCGTCCTCGCGCCAGCTCGAGTAGCTCAGCCCCAGCAAGGTGATGTCGAACTTCACGCCCGGCGCCTGGAGCGGCGCCTCGAGCTGGACGAAGCACTCGGCCGGAAATGCTGCGAGCTGCGGGGAACGCGCCGGCGGGACCTCGCGCAGATGCCCCACCGCGGCCCTCGCGCGACGCGCTCCGCTCTGCGGATTGATGCGCCGCACGAAGCGCGCGCCGCCCTCGTCTTCGAGCACGAGCAGCTCGTCGCCGCCGAGGGCCGCTCCGCCCGCGTACACGCCGTCCGCGCGCCAGGTCGAAGTCGGCCGCACCAGCGCGTGCTTGAACAGCCCCTCGCGGCTCGAGATGTAGACCCCCGACGCCGTCGCGAGCGGCGCTCCACAACCCTGCGCGCGGTGCGTCCACAGTGGACGCAACACTCCGCTGCGCGGGCGCACCGCGGTGATCTGATCGGGCGTGCTGCGGTACACCACCGCGCCGTCCCACACCGAAGGCTCGAGCGGGAGCGGCGTCCGCACCGCGAGCGGCCGCATCATCGCTCGACCGCTGGCGAGTTCGACGACGTGCAGCTCGCGCTGCTCGGCCGACCTGCGCACGCTCACGTACACGGCGCCGTCCCACACCAAGGGCTCGCCCTCGATCGCGCCGGACAGTTCGAGCGACCAGCCGACCTCGATCGGCGCGCGCACGGATGTCGCACGCGCCGCGCCGCTGCGCGAGACACCGCCGCCAGCCGTGACCCACGCGTCGACGGGCGCCAGGTAACTCTCGGGAAGAGACGGGCCCTGCGCGAGGGCGAGCAGCGCGGCGAGCGGGAGCATCGGCCGCGAATCTAGCGGCAGAACGATCGCTCGCGTCCCTCAGGGAAGCACAACCAGCGAGATCGGATCGGACAGCGCTCGGCCGAGGGGCGCGGCGCTCGAGTCGGTGAGGCACTGGAACGCGAAGGTCACACCCACCAGCGACGGCGAGAGGCCGACGCGGCGCTGCAGGACGAAGGGCTGCCCCAGACCGATCGGGAGCCACACTTCACCCACGACACGGGCTCGCTGCAGGCTGAACTCGCCGAACGGCGTCGAGTGAGGCGCGCCCAACGGCGCGCGCGACATCAGCAACAGCGAGTGCGCGCCCTGCTCGCCCCAGATCTCGAACGCGAGCTCCGCACCGAGGTTGGGGGAACCGCGCAGAGCGAGTGTCTCGAACTCCAACGCGCCCATGTCGCACCCGCGCAGCGTGTCCAGATCGCCGTCGACGTCTCGCGGCCGTCCCGCGAGGTCGAGGCTCGCAACGAGTTGCGGATCGCCGCTGTCGATGCACGGGCTGCCCCAGCGCAGTCGGTAGTCGTGAGCGTCGGCGTCGACGAACTGTGGATCGGCGGCGATGCAGTTGGGGCTGCCCGCGAACTCGCCGTTCGCGCTGCACGACCAGCTCGCGCCAAGTTGCAGCCCGGGGAGGTCGAGCGTGTGCCCAGCGAAGATCGAGTTCGCGATGCTCCCGCCCTGCCACGCGCCGTCGATTCGGAACCCGCCGAGCAGATTGCGCGCGAGCGTGCAGCCCTCGAGGCGCGTGACTCCGCCGCCAGGAGTTCCCGAGTCGGCCCAAACTCCGTAGCCGCCGTTGTCGGCGATCAACGTGTCGACGATGTCGACCAGCGCCGTCTCGTAGAAGCTCGCGTTGCGCGCCAGCACTCCATGCCCGACGTTCCCGGTGATGCGCGAGCGAGTGACGACCGCGCGCACGCTGCCGTTGCCGCCGGACTGGAAGTCCAGCGCGTTGCCGGCGCAGCCCGACACGCGAACGTCGATCAGCTCGACGCGCGCGTAGGCTTGCGCGAACAAGTCAGCGCCGGCCCCGACCAGCACTCCTTGTTCGCCTGCGCCGATGATCTCGACGCGCTCCAAACGCGGAGCAGCGCCCGCGCCGCTGCCGAAGTCGATGGCGACGGCGTCGACCCACACACCGTTGGACTGCGCGCCTTCGATCAAGAGGTCGCGGAACGACGGCGCGGCCGGGCCGAAGTCAGACGCCACCACGCTCAGCGGGTAGCCCGCGCCGATCAGTCGCAGTCCCTGCGCGCCGCTGTCCGCATCGAAGCGCCAACCGTTCGTCGGACTGGAGTGGTAGGTCAAGAGGAGCATCGACCCCATGGCGTCGAGCGTGGTCGCGCTCGCGCCGCCGTCGCCCACGAGCAGCACTCCCGGCGGCGGCCGCAGCGGAAAACTCTCGCCGCTCATCGGCGAGTACACGCCCGGAGCGATGTGGACCGTGTGCTCGCCGGGCGGCTGCCCGGAGAGCACTTGAATGGCGTGGGAGATCGTGCGCCAAGAGCTCGCGGGCGAGCTCCCGCTGTGCGCGTCGTTCCCGAGCGTGACATCCACGTACCACTCCGTGGCCGACGCCGTCGAGGCCAGCGCCAGCGCCGCAAGTAACGAAATCGAGCGCTTCGAACGGATCGACTGCATGACGGCCTCCTGTGAAGTCGCGCGGAGAAGTCACACCGAAGGCGCAAGCTTCGTCTCGACGCCGTTCGGCCGCGATGAGCCTCACTCCGCAGCGCGCACCCGACGTCTCCGTAGGATCGTCGACCTTGCGCTACCTTGGCGCGGATGGCGGAACAGCCCACCAGCGACAGCGGCGCGCTCGACGAACTCGTCGCGCAGGCGCTCGATGCGATCGAGATCGATGGCGAGGCCGGGCTCGCGCGCGTGTACGCGGCGCATCCGCAGCTCGCAGACGCGTTGCGCGCGCGCATCGACGCGCTGCGGGCCGCGGGGCTGCTCGAACTGCCGGGTGATGCGGCGCCGGAGCGCCTGGGGCCGTTCAAGCTGCTCGAGCAACTCGGCGCGGGCGGCATGGGTGTCGTGTACCGCGCGCTGCAAGAGGACCTGGGCCGCGAGGTCGCGCTCAAGGTCATCCGCCCCGAGCAGGTCTTCTTCCCCGGCGCGCGCAAGCGCTTCCGTCGCGAGGTGGAGATCATCGCGAGCCTGCAGCACCCGGGCATCGTGCCGATCCACACCGTCGGCGAAGCGGGCGGCGTGCCGTACTTCGCGATGGACCTGCTGCGCGGCGAGACGCTCAACGCCGTGCTCGAGCGCGTCGCCGGAAGCGAGCCCGCGAAGCTCACCGGCCGCGACCTCGCGCCCAGCGGCGCGGTCGGCACGTACCTGTTCGACGGTTCGTGGGAGAACGCCTGCGCGCGCGTCGTGGCGCAGGTCGCGCACGCGCTCGACTACGCGCACCAGCGCGGGGTCGTGCACCGCGACATCAAGCCGTCGAACGTGCTGATCACGACCGGATCCGCGAGCCGCGCGGTGCTGCTCGACTTCGGACTGGCCGCGTCGAAGTCCGCGGGCGATCTGACGCGCACGGGCACGCTGATGGGTTCGTTGCGCTACATGGCGCCCGAGCAGGTGAGCGGCGCGAGCGACTCGATCGGCCCGCACACCGACGTCTACTCGCTGGGCGCGACGCTCTACGAGCTCTTGACGCTGCGCCCGGTGATCGCGGGCGACACGCAGACCGAGATCCTGATGGGCGTCGGGCGCGGCGCGGAGCGTCGACCGCGCGAGCTCAACCCGCGCGTGTCGCGGGAGCTCGAGACCGTGTGCCTCACCGCTCTCGAGCTCGAGCCCGAGCGCCGCTACGCGAGCGCGGCCGACTTCGCACGCGACCTCGAGGCCGTGCTCTCCAGCCGCCCGATCGAGGCGCGGCGCGCGAGCCTGGCGCGGCGCGCGGAGCTGTTCGTGCGACGCAATCCGATGCGCGCGGCAGCGCTGGCGCTGGGCTTCGCGCTCGTGGTCGGCGGACCGACGCTCTACGCCTGGCAGGAGAGCCGCGCGAAGACGGTGATCGCCGGACAGCGCGACCGCGCCGAACGCAACTCCGCGCGCGCGAGGGAAGCCGTCGATCGGATGCTCACGCGCATCGGCGAGCTCGATCTGCGCTTCGTCCCGCAAGCCGAGCCCGTGCGCCGCGCAGTGCTCGAGGACGCCGTGCGCCTGCTCGAGGAAGTGGCCGCCGACAACAGCGACGACGTGTCGGCCCAACACGAGGTCGCGCGCGCGCAGGCGCGGCTGGGTTCGCTGCTGACCGAGCTGGGCCGTGCGAGCGAGGCCGCGGAGGCCTTCGGCAAGGCCATCGCATCGATGCGCGCGCTGCGGGATGCGGGCGTGGCTGACGAGCAGCTCACCGCCGACCTGGCCGACGCCCAGCTCGCGTGCGCCGACTCCTGGATCACGGCGGGCAACGAGTCGCGCGCGATCGAGCTGCTCGACGCGGCCTCGGCGGAGTTCGCGCGCCCCGGCGGAAGCGTGAGCGATCGCGCCTCGGCCATGCGAGCGCTGCAACTGCGCGGACGTGTGCTGCTGGGCGCGGGCAAGCTCGACGAGGCGCGCGCGGCGTTCGAGCGCGCGACGCGGGACGGCGATGCGCTGCTCGCCGAGGCGCCCAACTCGCGCACCGTGCAGCGCTTCGTGTTCGCGGCCTGGAACGAACTCGGCATCGCGCTGCTCCAGCGCTTCACGCCCGAGGGCCAGGGCAACGCGCAGGCCGAGCAGGCGCTCACGCGCGCGATCGCGATCGGCGAAGCCCTCGTCGCCGCCGCGCCCCAGGATCACCTGGTCAGGAACGAACTCACGCGCACGCGCAACAACTACGCGGGGGCGCTGCGACGGCGAGGCGACTTCGTCGGCGCGCGCGAGGTGTACGAGCTGGCGCTGAAGGAGTCCGAGGAGCTCGCCGCAAGCTTCCCCAGCACGCTCAAGTACAAGCTCGAGGTCGCGACGGTGCTCAACCAGATCGGCCTGTCGCACGACTTCGAGCGCGCTTCAGCGCTGGCCGAACCGTACTACGTGCGCACGCACCAGCTCCTCGAGGAGCTCACCGATGCGGCGCCGCACGACGCGCGGCTGTGGCACATGCTCGGGATCGCCCGCGAGAACCTCGGCGCCCCAGCGCTCGCGCGCGGCGACGTCCAGCGCACCGTCGAGCTCCTGCGCGCCTCGATCGAAGCCAGCGCGCGCGCGATCGAGCTCGCGCCCGACAACGAGGAGTTCATCGGCTCGCAGCTCATCCACTGCCGCCGGCTGTTCTACACGCTGCTCGACGACGGCCGGCTGCTCGAAGCCGCGGAGGCCGCGGAGACGGCGCCGCGCATGCTGCCGCAGAACTACCGCGCCTGGTCCCGCGCGGCGGTGCTGCTCGCCACGGCCTTCGAACGCCTGCGCGTCGATGGCAACGTCGAGCCCGAGGTCGCCGAGGAGCGGGCCGTGCGCTGCGGCCGACGAGCGGTGGAGATGATGCGCAAGGCGATCGAGCTGGGGATCCCCGGGGTGAGCGACTTGCGGCGAGTGAAGGACTTCTCCCCGCTGCACGGCTTCGAGCCCTTCGAACAACTGGCCGAGGAGATCGCGGGCGCGCCCAAGCCGGCGTCGCAGTGACACCGCGCTCGGCGGCCCTTCCTCGCCGAAGCCGCCGCGCGCCATGGCCTCGAGCGACGCTCGGAGCTGCGAGCGCGTCTCCCGTCCGCCCGTCGACCTGCGGCAGCCGCTCGAACACCCCATCGATCCGTTGCGGCCCGAAGGCTGCGCTGCGTACCGTGTCGCGCTCCCCCGCCAGCCCCCTCACCAGCGCCCCCGCGACTCACGATGAGCACGTCCCACCCCGCGCCCGCCGCCATCGGCGTGCGCCTGTCCGTGATGATGTTCCTGCAGTTCTTCGTCTGGGGCGCGTGGTACGTGTCCATGACGGGCTGGATGAACACCAAGGGCCTGGGCGAGCTCACCGGCTGGGCCTACACCGTCGGTCCGATCGCGGCCTGCATCTCGCCGTTCTTCCTCGGCCTGATCGCCGACCGCTTCTTCGCGACGCAGCGCGTGCTCGCCGCGATGCACTTGCTCGGCGGCGTGTGCCTGCTCGCGATTCCCAGCGTGGTCGAAGGCCTCGATCCCGCGGCGCCGAAGGTCTTCACGCACCCGTACGTGCTGCTGCTGCTCGGCCACATGTTGTTCTACATGCCCACGCTGGGCCTGACGAACACGCTCTCGTTCCACAACATGACCGCGCCCGAGAAGCAGTTCCCGATCGTGCGCGTGTTCGGAACGATCGGTTGGATCGCCGGCAACATCGCGGTGAGCAAGCTCGAGGGCGGCGACAAGTCGCCGACGCAGTTCCTGCTCGCGGGCGGGGCCGCGGTGCTGCTCGGGCTGTACTCGCTCTCGCTGCCGCACACGCCGCCGCCCAGCGCGGGCAAGGCCGTCTCGGCGCGCGAGATCCTCGGCCTCGACTCGCTCGCGCTGCTCGCCAAGCCCGGCTACGCGGTGTTCATCCTGTGCTCGTTCCTGATCTGCATCCCGCTCGCGGGCTACTACAACCAGGCGCGCAACTTCGTCGAGTACGTGGGCTTCGCCGAGCCGACCTTCACGATGAGCTACGGCCAGATGAGCGAGATCCTGTTCATGGTCTCGATGCCGCTGTTCTTCGCGCGCCTGGGCGTCAAGTGGATGCTCGCGGTCGGGATGCTCGCCTGGGTGGCGCGCTACGGCCTGTTCAGCTTCGGCGCCGACGACAAGGTGATGTGGATGGCGCTGGGAGGCGTGCTGCTCCACGGCATCTGCTACGACTTCTTCTTCGTCACGGGCTTCCTGTACGTCGACCGCGCGGCGCCGAAGGAGTTGCGCGGCCAGGCGCAGGGCTTCCTCGTGCTCGTCACCCAGGGCCTGGGCCTGGGAGTCGGAGCGAAGGTCGTCGACGCGCTCGTGAACCACTATCAGGTCGAAGGCTCGGGCCTCGACTGGCGCAACTTCTGGCAAGTGCTCGCCGTCGCAGCGCTGGTGGTGCTGGTGGCCTTCGTAGCGCTGTTCCGCGAGTCGAAGGCGCGCGCGGCGTAGCGGCGCGAGGCGCTGGAGCGGGGCCGCAGTGCTCCGCATCCGATCCCGCACTCGAGCCCATGGCGGCCTCGCCATGGCGCGAGAAATCTCGAGGGCATGCACGCTCTGCCCCGACCCGACGGTTCACCTGCCTCCGACAGCGCGTCGAGCGTCCGCGACTGGGATCCGGCGACGCGCTTGATGTTGCACGCCGCGACGCTCGCGCCGTCGAGCCACAACACGCAGCCCTGGCGCTTCGTCGTGCGGCCGGGCGCGATCGAGCTCCACTGCGATCCGACGCGCGCGCTCGCGGTGAACGACCCGCACGACCGCGAGCTGACCATCAGTTGCGGGTGCGCGCTGTTCAACCTGCGCGCTGCGGCGGCTCACTGCGGCTTGAAGGCGACCGTCGAGCGCTTCCCAGCCGGCGACGCGGACGAGTGGCTCGCACGCGTGGAGCTGCGCGCACCGCTCTCCGACGAGCTGCCCGAGACCTCCGCGCTGGCGGAGCTGTACGGCTCGATCGGAGCGCGACGCACCCACCGACAGCGTTTCGAGGCGCGCACGCCGTCGGAGCGCGCTCGACAGGCGCTGGCGACCGCGGCGCAGGCCGAGGGCGCGCGCTGGTGCGAGTTCGACGACGACGAACGGCGCGCGCAGGCCGCGACGCTCGTGGCGCGCGGCGATCAGATCCAGTGGGCCGATCCGCGCTGGCGCCGCGAGCTCGCCGCCTGGATGCACCCGCGCCGCAGCGGCGACGGGCTCACGATTCCCGGCCTGTCCGCGCCGCTCACGCACGCCGTCGTGCGCAGCTTCGACATGGGTTCCGGTGTCGGCGCCAAAGACCACGAGCTGGCGCAGGAGTCGCCGCTGTTGGGCGTGCTGCTCACCGCGCACGACACGCGGCGCGACTGGCTCGCCGCCGGAGAAGCGCTCGAACGGCTGCTGCTCACGGCCTGCGGACTGGGCCTCCAGGCCTCGTTCCTCAACCAACCCTGTCAGGTGGACGCGCTGCGCCCGCAGCTCGCGCTCCTGTGCGGCGGCGACGTTCCGCAGCTCCTGATCCGACTGGGCTTCCCCACCGAACCGGCGCCGGCCACGGTGCGACGGGAGCTCGACGCGGTCGCGAGCTGACGGTGCGCCGGAGCGGCGACGCGCCGCGCGCGTTTTCCGTCGCGGACTTCAGACGCGGCCCGTGCTCCGACCGATGAAGCGCGCCGCCCCCGATGCGCCTGGTTCTCACCTCCGCCGTGCGCGAGCACGACTCCGACTTCGTCGCCCGCGAGTCCGCCTGGCGGATGAGTGTGCTGTGGATCGTCCTCGCTCTCGTGGGCGCGGCCTGGTGCGCGGCGCCTCTGCTCGGCGGCGGTCCAGCGTGGTTCGGCCTGTTGTTCGGCCTGCCGTGCGTCGCGATCGCGGCCTCGATGGCGCGCGGAGTGGTGCGCTCGTGGCGTTCGAAGTGGTGGATCCTGCGCGTGCGCCGCGACGGACTCGCGCTGCGCCTGCGCAGCCAGCTCAACAGCGATCTGCCGGACGAGTGGGCGCACGTCGTGCTGATCGAGCGCCAGGAAGTCCGCCGGGTCGTCGCCGAGCGGGTGGACCTGCGCGACCTGTCGCAGGCGAGCGCCATGAGCGCGCCGAGCGTGCGTCTGTCGTTCGAGCTCGCCTCGCCCGTGCCCGCCGAAGTGCAGCGCTCACTCGCGCGCGAGCTCGACCCGGGCATGCGCGGGCGCACGCACTTCCACGCCTGCGTGGCCAGCATCGAACGCGAGCAGACGCTCTGCGTGATCTGGAGCGGACCGTCGCTGCGGCTCAGCCCGGGGCTGAAGGCGACGATGCGCGAGTTGGGGCGCATGGGCTATCCGGTCGAGCGTGAGCTCAAGCGCACGACGCTCGAATGGGGACGACTCGACCGCGCGGAACGCGAACAGCGCATCGACGAGCTCGTGCGCAACGGCGACATGCTCGGCGCGATCCGTCTGTGGCGCATGGAGCACGGCGGCGGCCTGGCCGAGGCGAAGGCGGCGGTCGAACGCCGCGACAAGCGCAGCGCGGCCTGAGAGCGCGCACGGCGCGACTGTGAGCAGCGTTCGCGGACGCGCTCGACGCGTCGCCGGAACTCGAATCTCAGCGGCGCAGTACATTCGCTCGCCGCAATGGACTCGACGCCGACCGCACCGCGCGACTTCGCCCTGACGCGCTGGAGCCTCATTCGCCGCGCGGGCGAGGCCGACGCGGACGTGGCGCGCGCCGCGCTCGAGGAACTCTGCCGCACATACTGGCTGCCGCTGTACGCCTTCGCGCGGCGCTCCGGCCACGACGCGCACCGCGCCGAGGACCTCGTCCAAGGCTTCTTCGCCGACCTGATCGCGCGCCGCGACCTCGAGCACTCGAGCGCCGAGAAGGGCCGCTTCCGCTCGTTCCTGCTGGCGGCGCTGCAGAACTTCGCCTCCAAGCAACGCGCGGCGGAGCGCGCGCTGAAGCGCGGCGGCGGCGCCAAGGCGCTGGCCATCGACGCGCACGACGCGGACGCGCGCCTGGGACTGGCGGCGCCGACGAACGAGAGTCCCGAGCGCGCTTTCGAGCGAGCCTGGGCGCGCGAGCTGCTCAGCGGAGCTCTGGACGACCTCGAGCGCGAGTACGCCGGCACGGGCCGGCGCGCGGTGTTCGATGCGCTCAAGACGACGCTGCAGGGCGAGAGTTATGACGCGCAGCGCGTCGCGGCCGAGTTGGGCGCGACCGAAGGCGCGGTCAAGGTCGCGGCGCACCGCCTGCGCACGCGCTTCGGCGAGGCCTTGCGTGCGCGCATCGCGCAGACGGTCACGAGCAGCGAAGAAGTCGAAGCGGAGCTGCGCGAGCTGCTGCGCGCGCTCAGCGAATCGAGCTGATCAACTGCAGCACCAGTTGCGGCTGCGCGTTGGCCTGCGCCAACACCGAGATGGCCGACTGTTGCAGGATCTGATTGCGCACGAGGTCCGCGGTCTCGAGGGCCATGTCGACGTCGCGGATGCGCGACTCAGCGGCCGCGAGGTTGTCGCGGCTCGAGAGGATCGAGCGGATCGCGCTCTCCAGTCGATTCTGCGTCGCGCCGAACACGCCGCGCGCGCTGGTGACCTGATCGAGCGCCGCGTCGATCGAGGACAGCGCGCTCTGGGCCCCGCCCGCGCTCGCGACCGACAGCCCGTTCAGGCCCAGTTGAGTCGCGGTCACGTCGCCCAGCGAGACGTTGATGCTCTGCCCGGCCTGCGCTCCGACCTGGAGCGCGAGCGTCGACGAGCTGCCGTCGAGCAAGCGCACGCCGTTGAACGTGGTCTGTCCGGCGACGCGATCGATCTCCTGCGACAGCGCCTGGAACTCGGCGTCCAGCGCGGCGCGGTCGACGCTCGAGAGCGTTCCGTTCGACGCCTGCACGGCGAGCTCGCGCATGCGGATCAGGTTGCCGTCGACCTCGGCCAGCGCGCCGTCGGCGGTCTGCACGAGCGAGATGCCGTCCTGCGCGTTGCGGCTCGCGACCGCGAGCGAGCGGATCTGGGCGCGCATGCGCTCGGAGATGCCCAGTCCGGCGGCGTCATCTGCGGCGGTGGCGATCCGCAGTCCGCTCGAGAGGCGTGCGAAGTTCCCCGCCAGGCGCGTCGTGACCGCCGAGAGGTTCCGCTGCGCCGCCAATGCGGCGAGGTTGGTGTTGATGCGCAGTCCCACGGTCTCGCGGGCGGCGCGAACACGGCCCGCGAGCGCTCATCGGAGTTCGCGGACGCCCCGTCCGAGCACTCCGCGGCTTCCAGATCCGTCGCGCGCGGCAGCGAGCAGCTTCTTCCGCGCCCGCAGGTCCGCAGCGTGTTGCGCGGCCCTCGCTCGGCGCAAGAATGTGCCGTGAGGCTGTAACCCGCGTCGCCCGACGAGTCTCTGCCCGTCGCGCCGACCCGGCGCCCTCGATGAGCTCACCCCGCTTGTGCACGCGCTGCGGCGCCGAACTGGACCGGCACGGCCTGTGCCCCGCCTGTCTGCTCGCCGTCGCGGTCGACGCCGGTCCGGCGAGTTCGCCCGCGACCGAAGCGCCTCCTCCGGCGCCGGCCGAACTCGCGGAGCACTTCCCGAGCTACGAGATCCTCGATTTCGTCGGCCGCGGCGGCATGGGCTTCGTCTACCGCGCGCGGCATCGCACGCTCGAACGCCAGGTCGCGCTCAAGCTGCTCGCGCCGCAGGTCGCCGCGCAGCCCGGATTCGCCGAACGCTTCGCGCGAGAGGCGCGCGTGCTGGCCTCGCTCTCGCACCCCAGCATCGTCGCCGTCCACGACCACGGTCGCGCCGGGCCGTGGTGGCACCTGGCGCTGGAGTTCGTCGAGGGCGCGAGCTTGCGCGAGCTCATGCGCCAACGCTCGATCGAACCGCGTCAGGCGCTAGCGATCGTCGCGCAGATCTGCGGCGCGCTCGAGTACGCGCACGAGCGCGGCGTCGTGCACCGCGACATCAAGCCCGAGAACATCCTGGTCGATCGCGCGGGCCGCGTGCGCATCCTCGACTTCGGCCTGTCGAAGTTCAGCGGCGAGCGCGCGGGCGAGAACCTCACGCGCACCGATCAAGTGATGGGCACGCCGCACTACATGGCGCCCGAGCAGTGGGAGCGCCCCGCGGAAGTCGACCACCGCGCCGACATCTACTCCGTCGGCGTCGTGTTCTACGAGCTGCTGACGGGCGAGCTGCCGCTGGGCCGCTTCGAGCCGCCGTCGCACAGGGCCGCGATCGATGTGCGGCTCGACGAAGTGGTGCTCAAGTCGCTCGAGAAGGCGCCCGAGCGGCGCTACCAGCACGCGAGCGAGGTCAAGTCGCGCGTGGAAGAGATGTCGCACACGACGAGCGCTTCGCCTCCTGTCGCGCCGGCCGCAAGCGCAGCAGGAGGGCAGGCGCAACGGCGCGCGCCAGCCGCTTCAACAGCGTCCAGCGCGCGTTCCGAGGCGCACCGTTCAGGCCGCGTCGACGAAGACCTGATCGATGCGATTCTCGGCCGACCGCTGGAGGGCGCACGTCCCGCACGGAGTCGAGAAGAGCGCGGCAAGTCTCCGCTGCCACTCGAGATCAAGCTCGTCGCCTTGCTCCTGGCCTTGCTGCTGATCGCGCTCGTGATCGCCATTCTCGCGGCCGCTTCGGGCCCGTCCCCCATCGCACCCATCCAACTCAGATTCCAATGAACTCGATCGAAGCATCCTCCGGCTTTCTCGCCATCCTCGCCCTGCTCTACGGGGCCGTGATCACGCTCCTGTGGCTCTCGATCGGCTGGCGCGCGATGCGCGCGCACGAGCGCATCGCCGACGTCCTCGAGCGCCGCGCCAAGGGCGATTGATCAGCGCAAGCGACGCAGGAGCGCGTCGCTGTACGGCAACCACTCGAGCAGCGGCGCGAGGCCGCGGAAGAACTCGAGCGCCTCCGGATCGCTCGCGCGGCCGGTGACCGCGTGCATGGCCCAGTACGCGTCGCCCGCGAGCACGTACCAGCCGATCGCGCCGCCGCCGATCGCGGCGTAGCCGACCGCGAGTCCGCCGAAGGCGAAGCTGCCGATCGCCCAGCCTCCGAGCGCGAACAGCAGACCGACCGAGAGCCCGGCGAACGAGACGAGACCGGCGCCGAGCCCGCCGAACGCGATGCCGCCGCACGAAACTCCGCCGAGCGCGATGCCGCCGATCGCCATGTCGCCGACGGCGATCCAACCCTTCGCCACGCGGCGCTTGCGCGCAGCGCCGAGGCCGCCGTTGATGTGGACGAGAGGCAGACCCAGGAAGCGCGCGCTCGAGCGATAGCCGCCGTTCTGGCTGGTCAGCCCGGCCAGCATCTCGCGCAGCACTCCGCCGTGGACGACGCGCGCAGCCGTCGGCTCGCCCGCCGCGAGCGCCTGGCAATCGGCGGCCAGCTCCATGGCCGAGAAGTAGCGGCGCGCGGGTTCGCGCTGCATCGCGCGGCGCACCAACGCATCGGCGTCGGCGCTGACGCGGCGGTTGAGCGAGCGCAGACCGGGCGGCGCATCGCTGCGCAGCGACTCGAGCACGGCCATCAAGCTCGCGCCAGTGAACGGACAGCGGCCCGCGAGTCCCTCGTAGAGCGTGACGCCGAAGCTGTAGATGTCGCTGCGCGCGTCGACGACGTGCGCGGTGATCGCAGCCTGCTCCGGCGACATGTAGTACGGCGTGCCGAGCGGTTCGCCGGTGAGCGAGAGACCGGGCTCGCCGTCGCCCTTGGCGAGGCCGAAGTCGCCGAGCAGCGCGCGGCCATCGGTCGCGATCAGGATGTTCGACGGCTTGATGTCGCGGTGCACCAGGCCGAGGTCGTGCGTGACGGCGAGCGCGCGCGCGATCGGCGTGAGCAGGCTCGCCAGCGCCTGTTCGAAGCTCAGCGCGCCGAAATGCTCCGGCGACTGGCCGAGCGCGCGGGCCAGGTCCTGCGCCGTGCGCAGCTCGGGCCGCGGGAGTCGCGCGTACACCTCGGCGAGCGTTCCACCCTCGACGTACTCCATCGCCAGCCAGTGATGCCCGTCGGTGTGGCCCACGGCGTGCACTTGGACGATGTGCGGGTGCTTGAGCCGTGCGGCGGCGAGCGCTTCGCGGTGGAAACGCTCCACGTGGCGCGGCTCGAGCGCGAGGCCCGGCCGCAACACCTTGAGCGCCACGGGGCGCTCGAGATCGAGTTGGGTGGCGAGATAGACGTGCGCCATGCCGCCGCGGCCGAGTTCGCGCTCGATGCGGTAGCCGGCGAGCACCACGCCCGGCCCGAGCGGTTTGAGGCCGTTGCTCGCGGAGTTCATCCGCCCCGTGCGCATCAAACGCAGGCAGCGCGCCAACGCGTCGCGGTGCTCGCGCGGCAGACGCTCCACGAGGTCGTCGCCGGAGTCGTCGGGATTGCGCGCCAGGCGCTGCGCGTACTGCTCCACGAGCGCGTCGAGCTGGTCATCGAGGGGTCTGGGCTTCATGGGCCTTCCAGCGTTGGCGCGCGCGGCATTCGTCGCGTCGGACGAGAAAAACTCAACGCGCCGCCTCGGCCCAGGCCTCGAGCGCGCGCCGGTACAGCGAGTGGACCGCGCTCTCGCTGCGCTTGAGGCGCTGCGCGACCTGCGCGGCGCTCTGACCTTCGAACTGACGCAGGCCGATCACGCGCTGGTGCTCGCTCGAGAGGCGCTCGAACGCGGCGAGCAGTCGGCGTTGCTCGTCGTCGCAGGCGAGCTGCGTCACCACGCCAGCGCCCCGCGCCGCCAAGCCGCTCTCGCGCAGACCGACTCGCGACCAATCGGCGCGCTCGAGCCGCAGCGGTGTTTCACCGCGCCGCCGCGCACGCAGCGCACGCGCCGCGTCGATGGTCACGCGCCTGGCGAGCGCATTGAGCCAGCGCTCCACGTCGCTCGCCTCGGGCCGATGCGGGCTCGCGAGCGCGCGGAGCAGCGTCTCCTGGACCAAGTCGTCCAGTTCGACGTGGGCGCGCAGGCGCGAGCCCGCGAGGTGCGCCGCCAGCAAACGCAGACGGGCCGCGTGCTTCGCGAGTTCGCTGGCGAACGCCTCGTTCTCGCGCGGATTCGGCTGGGCGCGCACGGACATGACGGAAAAGACTACCGCTCACAGCGCAGGCGCACTTCAGCCCGCGCGGCTCGAGCGTCGAAAGCCCGCCGAAGAGCCATGAGCATGCCCACACTTCCGTTTCGCACGGGATCGCTTCTCACCTTCGCCGTGCTGTCGCTCGCGGTCTCCGCTTGCTCGGATCGCGCGCAGCCCTCCGAGCTGAGCGCTCCGCGCGAGTCGTCGACGCCCGCGGCCGCGATCGAGCAACCGCGCTCGAGCGCCGAGCGACTCGGAGTTCAGGCGCCGCCGGCTGCGGCCCCGAACGCGACCAACGCTTCGAATGGAGCGCCGACGAGCGGCGGCAACGGAGCGCTCAAGTGGGAGCTGCCGGCCGGCTGGAGCGAACTGGCGCCGACCTCGATGCGCGTCGCCAACTTCCGCGTCGCGGGCGACGAGCGCGCCGAGTGCTACCTGACGTTCCTCGCGGGCGACGGCGGCGGATTGGCGGCCAACATTCAGCGCTGGCGCACGCAGATGGGACAGGGCCCGCTCTCGCCGCAAGAGATCGCGGCGCTGCCGACGAAGCCGATGCTCGGCGGCGAGGCCGTGCTGGTCGACTTCGCAGGCAGCTTCAGCGGCATGGGCGGCGGCGGAAAGATCGAAGATGCGCGCCTCGTCGGTCTGTTGCTGGTCGGACCGCAGGGCGCGGCCTTCCTCAAGATGACCGGACCCGCGAGCACGCTCGCCGGACAGGTCGACGCGTTCCTGGCGCTCGCAGCTTCGCTGCGCAACTAGCGAGGTCCGAGTGCGCCGCGCCGGTGAGCTCGCGCTGCGAGGCCTTTCGTCGCTCGGACTGAGCTGCGTTCTGCTCGTCCTGCTGGGCCTGCTGACCTGGCTCGGCACGCTCGAGCAGACCCGCAGCGGCCTGTACGAAGTGCAGCGCAAGTACTTCGAGTCGTTCGTGCTCAGCCACGACTTCGGTCCGGTGGAGGTGCCGCTGCCTGGCGCGAACCTCGTGATGAGCGTGCTGCTCGTGAACCTGCTCGTGGGCGGCATCGTGCGACTGCGCCGCGGGGCCGCGACCGTGGGCGTCCTCGTCGCGCACTCGGGGATCGTGCTGCTGCTCGCCTCGAGCTTCGTGAAGTGGCGCCACTCCAGTGAAGGCCACGTCACGCTCTACGAAGGCCAGCGCGCCACGCACTTCCAGAGCTACCAGCGCTGGGAGCTCGCTGTGCTCGAGGTCGGCGACGACGGCCGCGTGCTCGAACGTGTCGCGCCGCAGGAGCGCTACGAGCACGCCACTCCCGACGCGCCCGCCGTGCTGCGAGCCGACGAGCTGCCGTTCGAAGTGCGCGTGACGCACGTGCTCGCGAACTGCTCGCCGCTGCCCAAGGGACCGATGTTCGACGTGGACGTTCCCGTCGTCGACGGAGTGTTCCTGCGCGAGCGCGCCCGCGACAAGGAGACCGAGCGCAACATCGCCGGCGCGTACGTCGAAGTCCGCGAGAGCGGCGCGACGCCGCGCGTGGGAGTGCTGTGGGGCGCGCAATCGGCGCCGTGGAGCTTCGAGGTCGCTGGCCGCCGCTATGCGCTCGACCTGCGCAAGGAGCGCTATCCGCTGGGCTTCACGCTGGCGCTCGCGGACTTCCGCAAGGAGGACCACCCGCGCATGAACATGGCGCGCGCCTTCGAGAGCGACGTCGAAGTGCGCGAGGGCGCCGCCAAGCGCCCGGTGACGATCTCGATGAACGCGCCGCTGCGCACGGGCGGACTGGTGCTCTACCAGGCCTCGTGGGGCCCGTCGAACGCGCGCGCGAGCGACCCGCTGTTCTCGACCTTCGCCGTCGTGCGCAACCCGGCCGACTCGTGGCCGCTGTGGTCGTGCGTGGTGATCTCGCTCGGCCTGGTGTGGCACTTCGGACGGATGCTCGCGCGCCACGTGCGGCGCGAAGTGGGGTTGGCGTGAGCGTCTGGTTGCGCCTGTGGCTCGCGCTCGCGCTGAGCCTGCTCGCTTCGCTCGACGCGTCCGCGCAGAGCGTGCGTTGGACACCGCGCGCGCTGGAGCTCGCGGGCTCGCTGCCCGTGCAGGAGGGCGGCCGCGTCAAGCCGCTCGACACGTTCGCGAGCTTCACGCTGCTGCGCCTGAACGGCAAACGCTCGGCGGAGGACGGCGACGGCCGCAAGCTCACCCCCACCGCCTGGCTGCTGGACGTGCTGTTCGATCCCGAGCACGCCGCGCGCACGCGCTCGTTCCTCGTGCAGGACGCCGAGGCGCTCGAGGCGATCGGCGTGCAGCTCGACGCGCGCCGCAAGCGCGATCGGTACTCGTACCGCGAGCTCGAGCCGGGCCTCACCAAGCTGTTCGACCTCGCGCACCAGTACGACGCCATCGAGGCTGCGCAGCGCAGCTCCGTGCAGAGCCAGATCGTCGCGCTGGCCGAGAACGTGCTGCTCTTCGCGCGGCTCTCGCGCCACGAGATCATCGCCGTCGTTCCGCCGCCCGACGCGCGCAGCGAGGCCTGGAACACGCCGGCGGAGTTGCGCGCGAGTTCGCGAGCACTACCGACGGCGCAGGCGGGCGCGCTCGACGCCTTCGAGACCGCGTTCGCAGCCGCAGGTCGCGGCGCCGAGTTCGAAGCCGCGCTCGAGCGCTTCCACTACCACGCCGTCGTCGGCGCGCGCCTGCGCGGCGAGTACGACAAGATCCCCTCGGAGCGCGCCTACTACCGCGCGAACCTGCTGCGCTGGAGCCTCACGGCGTTCCTGCTGGCGTTCGTGTGCACCGCGCTGCTGTGGCTCGCGCCGCGTCGCAAGTGGCTCTACGCCACGGCCGCAGCGCTGTGCGCCGTCGGCGCTGCGCTGCTCGTCGCGGTGATCGTCTGGCGCTGTGTGCTGCGCGAGCGGCCGCCGGTCTCGACGCTGTACGAGACCAAGCTGTTCGTGACGGCCACCGGAGTGCTCATCGCGCTCGCGATCGAAGCGATCGGGCGCAAGCGCCTCGCGCTCTCGGCTGCGGTCGTGCTCGGAGCGGTCGGCCTGTTCGTCGCGCACGGCTACGAGGTGCTCGACAAGCGCGACACGATGCCGGCGCTGGTCGCGGTGCTCGACACGAACTTCTGGCTCGCGACGCACGTCACGGCGATCACGATCGGCTACGCAGCGGGCATGCTCGCGGCGCTGCTGGCGAGCTTCTACCTGCTCGCCAAGCTGCTGCGCCCAGGCCGACTGGCGCGCGAGCAGTACGCCGCGCTGTCGCGCATGGTGTACGGCGTGCTGTGCTTCGGGCTGATCTTCTCGCTGGTCGGCACGCTGCTCGGCGGGATCTGGGCCAACGAGAGCTGGGGACGCTTCTGGGGCTGGGATCCCAAGGAGAACGGCGCGCTGCTGATCGTGATCTCGCAGCTCGTGATCCTCCACGCGCGCCGCGGCGGCTACCTGCGCGAGCACGGCGTGTGCATGGCCGCGGCCTTCGCCGGAACGATCGTCGCGTTCTCGTGGTGGGGCGTGAACCTGCTGGGCGTCGGCTTGCACAGCTACGGCTTCACGAGCGGGATCCAAACTGCGCTGTGGAGCTACTACGGCGCGCAATGGTCGATCTGCGGACTCGGCGCGCTCGCGTGGCTGCTCGAACGGCGACGGGAACGCGCTGCTCGGGCGCCGACGCAGTTCCCCGCGGCGCGCCGCCAGGCGGCCTGAATCCCTCAAGAACGCGGCTCCGCGCGGTCGAAGTGCCAGCGCTCGAGCGGGGGCTCTCTCCGCTCTTGTTCACCGCACACCAAGGGGAATCCACGTGGTCCGACGCCTCATCGCTCCGTTCGTGCTCGCCACAGCTCTGCTGCCGCTCGCGCTGAGCTCCTGCTCCAGCACGTCCTTCTCGTTCTCGAAGCGCTCCGACAATGGCCTGACCAACGTCGACGAGCTGCTCACGCGCGTCGAGAAGGTCCAGGTCGAATCGCTGGTCGCGAAAGAGCGCGCGCGCGAGGCCTACCAGACGCTGGTCGACACCGTCGCGCCGCAGTTCGACGGCGACGCGGTGAAGCAGTTCGAGCTGCTCGAGACCTCGATCGAGGAATCGCAGAAGCAGGCCAAGGTGCTGGCCGCGACGGTTCCGGCGCTGAAGTCGGCGGCCGGCGTCGTGTTCGAGCGCTGGACGAAGGACCTCGAGAACTTCGGCAACACGCGCATGCGCCAGCGCAGCCAGGAGCGCATGGA
>CALKYE010000182.1 GCA_938003765.1 uncultured Planctomycetia bacterium | reverse complement strand
AGGGCGCGCTCGACACGACCTTCCTCAGCAACGCGCTCGAGTACGTCGTCGGGCCGTGAGGCCGCACGGCGCCGAGATCGTCACTCCTCGTCGGGGTTGACGATCTCGGCCAGGCGCGCCAGCGCCCGGTGCAGCACGATGCGCACGGCGTTCTCACTCTTGCCGAGCTGCTCGGCGATCTGCGCCCGCGAGAGTCCCGCGACATGCGCCAGCGTCACCACCTCGCGCTGCTCTTCGGTGAGCTGATCGAACGCGCGCTCGAGCCGCTCGATTTCGTCGCGCACCAGCGCGCGGCGGCTGGGGCTCGAGAAGCGCCGGTAGCAGCTCGCGAGCAGGTCGTCTTGCGCGCCGCCCTCGCTCGCCAGGCGCTCTTCGCGCACGGCGTTGCGCTTCTGGGCGGTGTAGTGGTCGATGCGGTCGGCGATCTTGCGCTGGGCCGTCACGAACAACCAACGGCGGAAGGCCGACTCGTCGGGGAACTGGAAGCGATCGAGATGGGACAGCACTTCGCGACAGGTCGACTGCACCAGGTCGGAGGCGGACTCGCGCTGGCGCAGCGCCTCGCCCGCGCGCAGTCGGACGAAGGCCCGCAGCTCGGGCAGGTGCCGCTCGATCAGGCGTTCGACGGCCTCGCGATCGCCTTGCGCCGCGCGCTCCGCGAGCTGCGCGCTATCTTCGCCCCGGCTCTGTCGCTGTTCGTCCATGGCTGCGGCGACGTCGCTGCGCCGCTCACCTGACAGATTAGACCAAGCCCCTCAGCCATGAGCACATCCGACGACACCGCGCCGAGCCCGGTCGAGCAACTGGTGAGCGATGCGCTCGACCTGCTCGAACGCGAGGGCCCGCAGGCGCTCGAGGCCTTCCTCGCGCAGCACTCCGAGCGCGCGGCCGCCGTGCGCAAGAGACTGCGTTGGCTCGTCGACACCGGACTCGCCGACACCGCGAGCGCGGGCCGCGCCGCTCCGCAGCGATTGGGCGACTTCGAGCTGTGCGACGCGCTCGGACAGGGCGGCATGGGCGTCGTGTACCGCGCGCAGCAGCTCTCGCTCGGCCGCGAGGTCGCGCTCAAGCTCGTGCGCCCCGAGCAACTGCTCTTCCCCGGTCAGCGCGAGCGCTTCCGACGCGAGGTCGCGGTCATCGCCAGTCTCGCGCATCCCGGCATCGTTCCGATCTACGCGGTGGGCGAGGAGCTGGGCACGCCGTACTTCGCGATGGAGCGCATCCGCGGCGCATCGCTCTCGGCCGTCCTCGAAGCGCTGGAGAGCACGCCGCCGGCTGAGCGCACGGGCGCGAACCTCGTCGCGGCGCTCGAGCGGCTCGGCGCCGATCCGCGCGAGCCGACGTCGGCGCTCTACGACGGCGACTGGCCCACGGTGTGCGCGCGCATCGTGCGCGAGGCGGCCGAGGCGCTCGAGCACGCTCACCGCCGCGGAGTGGTGCACCGCGACGTCAAGCCTTCGAACCTGATGGTCACGCGCGGCGGTCGCGTGTTGTGGGTCGACTTCGGTCTGGCGAGCGACATCGACAGCCAGGTTGCGCCAGCGCATCAGCGGCTCACGCGCACCGGCCTGCGCGTGGGAACGCTCGCGTACATGAGCCCCGAGCAGATGCGCGGCGATCGCCGCGTCGATCCGCGCACCGACGTGTTCGCGCTCGGCGTGACCTTGTACGAGCTGCTCGCCGGGCGTCTGCCGTTCGACGAGAGCGCGCAGGTGCGCCGCACCGAAGGCGCCGGCTTCGGAGTGCCGCGCGACCTGCGCCGGCTCGACGCGCGCATCTCGCGCGACCTCGAAACGATCGTGCAGACCGCGACGGCGCTGAACCCGTCCGAGCGCTACGCGAGCGCCGCGGACTTCGCGCGCGATCTCGGCGCCGTGCTCGAAGGACGAGCGATCGAGGCGCGCGCGGCGAGTCCCATGCGCCTGGCCGCGCTGTGGGTGCGGCGTCACCCGGGTTGGGCGCTGGCGGGCGCGCTGGCCTTGGCGGCGCCCTCGCTGCTCGCCTGGCGCGAGAACCGCGCGCGCAACGTGATCTCAGAGAAGAACGCGGCCATCGAGCGCAGCGCGGCCGAGCTGGCGACCGCGCTCGAGCAGGTGACGAAGCAGCGCGACGCGACCGAGTTGGAGCGCGCGCGGGCCGAGCAGGCGTTGGAGCGCGCGCACGAAGCGGTCGACCGCATGCTCTCGCGCGTCGGCGGCGAAGCGCTGGTCGACACGCCGCGTTCGGAGCCGGTGCGACGCGCGCTGCTCGAGGACGCGCTCGAGTTGCAGGAGCGTCTGCTCGCCGAGCCGGTCGAGACCCGTGGACAGCGCGCGCGCCACGCGCAGACGCTCCACCGCAGCGCGGCGATCCGCGCGGAGATGGGGGAGCTGGATGCGGCCATGGAGCTGCTGCGGCGACAAGCGGAGGCGCTCGACGGACTGCTGGCCGAGCAGAGCAACGCCTCGCTCGAGCTGCAGAGGGCCATCTGCGAGTACCGACAGGGAGAGGTGGTCAAGCTCAAGGGCGACCTCGCCGCGGCGCGCGAGCAACTCGGACGCGCGCTCGAACGCTTCGACGCGCTGGAAGGCGAGGGCGAACTGCTCGTGCGCTCGCGCTCGCGGGCGCGCGTCGAGCTCGCGGACGTGTTGACGCGCATGAACGTCGGCGAAGGGCGCGAAGAGCTGCTGCGGCGCGCGGCCGACGAACTCGAGCCGCTCGCGGCGGCGCCGCACTCGGCGTGGGAGCTGCGCTTCGACCTCGCGCGCGCGCTGCACGGGCTGGGCGCGACGCCGCACTCGCTGGTGGGCAACGTCTCCACCGTGCGCGATCCGCGCGCGGACCAGCTCTGGCTCGAACGCGCGATCGAGCTGCTCGTCGAGCTGCTGCGCGAGCGCCCCGGTCACCCGATGGCGAGCCAGCGCGCCGCCCAGGCCCGCGTCGACCTGGCGCTGCGGCTGATGCAGATGCGCGACCTCGCCGGAGCGTCGCGTCAGTACGAGAGCGCCATCGAGCTGTTCGAAGCGCTCGTGCGCGACTTCCCCTCGCGTCCGATGCACGCCGACGGACTGGGCTCCGCGCTCTACAACTGCAGCCTGCTGGCCGCGATGCAAGGGCAATCGGAGCAACGCGTCGCGCACACCCGGCGCGCGATCGCGGTGTACGACGAGCTGGCGCAGCGCGCGACGCTGACCGCGTGGCAGCAGCGCTCGTGGGCGCTCGCCTGGGCCCAGCTCGGCGACTGCGTGGGAGCGACTCCCGAGGGCCGCGCTGCGCTGGAGCGCGCGCTGGAGCTGGGCGATCCGCTGCTCGAGAACGACCGCGACGGCAGCCTGCGCCGCGCGCTGGCGTGGATGGCGTCGAGGCTGGCGGGCGTGCGACTCGAGCTCGGCGATCCCGCGGCCGCCGCGCGCGCCGCTGAGCAGCTCGTCGACTACGCGCCGCGCGCGCTCGACAAGGCATATGCGGCTTCCTGGTTCGTGCAGTGCGCATCGGCCGAGGGTGTCGACTCTGCGGACTCGCGCGCGTGGCGCGAGCGCGCGCTCGAGCTGCTCGAGCAACTCGCAGCGGAGCCGAAGCTCGACGCGCCCACGCAGGAACACTTGCGACTGCAAGTGTTCGAAGCGCTGGCGGATGATCCGCGCTACTCCAAGCTCGTCGAAGCGCTCAGCAGCGAGCGCTGAGCCGCGCACACGCTTCAAGAGAGCTTGATCGGGCGGCGACACACGCCGCTAGACTCCGCGCGACGTCGAGGCTTCTCGGCGTCGCGTGCGCGGCGACGCGCGCGCCGCAATCCAGAGTCCAGTGTCCGATTCCATTCCCCAGAACGATCGGCCGGACGAAGGCTGGCTGTCTCGTCCGTCGATTCAGTGGAAACCTGGACGTCGCTGGCTGGCGCTGGCTCTCGCGCTGTTCGCGCTGGTGAGCTGGGCCGCGGTGACGCCGCACGGTATTCACGCGTCGTGGCGCGAGTGCGACACGCAGGCCATCGCGCGCAACTTCCTGATCGACGGTTTCGATCTGACTCGGCCGCGCGTGGACTGGCGCGGCGACAGCGACGGCGCGGTCGAGTGCGAGTTCCCGCTCTACCAGGCGCTCGTCGCGGTGGCGCTGCGCGCGGCGGGCGACGTCGAGTGGCCGGGTCGGCTGATCTCGCTGTTCTGCATCGTGCTCACGAGCCTCGCGCTGCACCGCCTGCTCGAGCAGCGCAGCGGAGGCGTCGCTGCTCTGGCGGGCACGCTGGTGTTCCTCTCGAGCGGGCAAGCTCTGCTGCTGTCGTCGCGCGTCACGCCCGATGCGCTGAGCCTCGCGCTGGCGGTGGCGGGAATCGCGACGTACGTCGCCTACCTCGCCGAAGGTCGCGGCGCGGCTCTTTGGCTCGCTGCGACCGCGCTCGCGCTGGCGGTGTTGCAGAAGCCGACGGCGCTGCAAGCGGCGCTGCTGCTTCTCGGATGGACGGCGGTGCTCGCGCCGCGGCGCCTGCGCGAGACGCGTCTGTGGGCGGCGTCGCTCGGCGCGCTCGCGCTCGTCGTGGTGTGGTTGGCGCACGGCGCGAGTCTGCATGCGCAGACCGGTCTGACGTTCGGCGTGTTGAGCGGCGGCGACACGAAGTTCCCTGCGCTCGAGCACCTGCTCGATCCGGCGCTGCACGTGCACCTCGCGAAGACCACGGCGCGCTACGGGCTGTCGCTGTTCGGGCTCGCCGCACTGGCGGTGCTCGCGCTGCGCCGACGTCTGGATCGCAGCGACCTCGTGCTGCTCGGCACGGTGCTCGTCGGGCTGATCGGCACGCTGCGCTACAGCTACAACGTCGGCATGGGCGCGCACTACCACGCGTTCGCCGCGATGGCCGGTTCGTACTTCGTAGCGCGCGCCTGGCCGCAGCGCACGCCGCGCTGGTTCCTCGCGCTGTTCGCGCTGGCCCTCGTGGCGCACGGAGGTTGGCAGTTCGCGCGCGAGTGCGGCATCAAGGAGCGCAACGCGCGCGCCGACGTGCTCGAGATCGCCAGAGCGTTGCAGAGCGTGTCGGAGGAGAACGAGCTCGCCGTGATCCGCGCGGAGAAGCCCGAGCGCGACGAATTCTGGAAGCGGCGCAACAACTACGAGGACCCGCGCATCCTCTACCACGCGCGCCGCCGCGGCTGGGTCGTGCCGATCGACGGGCTCGATGAGCAAGCGCTCGAGGATCTCGTGCTGCGCGGCGCGCGCTTGCTCGTCGACGTGACGCCGCACGCGTCCCAGTCGCCGTTCACCGCGTGGCTTGCGCGGCGCGCTGAGCTCGTGCTCGAACAAGGTCGCGCGCGCGTCTACCGACTGCGGCCGCGGTCCTGAGGTGCGCGCCATGCCGCCGTCTCGCTGGGCTCTGGCGTGCGTGGCGCTCCTGTTCGCGGTCGCCGGCGCGCTGGTGTTCGCGGGACGCCTCGACGCCGCCGAGCACATGGGCGTGCCGACCATGCAGCCCGCGTTCGCCGACTTGCGCGTGCTCACCGCGGCGACGCAGGCCGTGCGCGACGGGCTCGACCCGATGCACGCCAACCCCGGCGATCCGTGGGGCCGGCTGTTCAACTACCCGCGCGTGTGGCTCGCGCTCGCGCCGCTCGGACTGGCGCCGCGACACACCGTGGGACTGGCGCTGTTCGTCTGGGCCATCGCTGCGGCGGGGCTCGTGTGGCTCGCGCTTCAGGTCGACCGTCGGCTCGGCGCGTGGGCCTTCGCGCTGAGCGTGTTCTCTCCCGCCTGGGCCCTCGCGCTCGAGCGCGCGAACACCGACCTGTTGATCTTCGGCCTGCTCGCCGGCGCGGCCGCGGCGTTCCACCTGCGGCCGAGGTTGTCGATGGTTGTCGTCGCTGCTGCTGCGGCGCTCAAGCTCTTCCCGATCGCCGCGCTGGGGCTGGCCGCCGAGGGCGGAGCACGCGCGCGACGCGCCGCCGAACTCGTCGCGCTCGCGTTCGGCGCCTACGTGCTGGTGATCCGCGCGGACCTCGCACGCATCGCCACCAACACGCAGCACTGGCCGCCGCTGTCCCACGGGATCGCGCTGGCGCCGCAGTGGGCGATCCGCTCGCTCGACGTCGCTCCCTGGATCATGTGGAGCCTCGTCGTCGCGGTCGTGGCCGCGGTCGGCGCCGGGGCGCTGTGGTTGCGCGCGCGCATCGGCCGTCCGCCCGTCGTGACTGCGGCGCAGTCCGCCGCGCTGCGCATCGGCGCGGGAGTGCACGTCGGCGCCTTCGTTCTCGGCAGCAGCTTCGACTACCGGCTGATCTTCCTCGCGCTGGCCACGCCGGGTCTTTCGGCGTGGGCCAGCGCGCCGTCGCGCTACCTGCGCTGGCTCGCGCGCGCGGCGCTCGTTGCGAGCGTGCTCAACGTGTGGAGCCTGGTGTGGCGCATGCCCGTGGACTGGCTGGCCGGACAGTTCGCCGCACGCGCGCTCGAGGAACTCTCGAGCTGGGCCGGCTGGGCGCTGATGGCGTGCGTCTGCGCCGTCGCGTTCGACTTCAGCGTCGGCGGAAGCGCAGCAGGTAGTTCTCCTTCAGTCCGGCCGGAGTCTGATCTCCGATCAGTTCGAAGCCCGCAGCCTCGATCTCCTGCGTGAACACTTCCTGTCCCGCGCGCACGTGGCCCAGCGTCCACTCGCGCGAGACGCCCTCGATGCGGTGGAAGTCGATCACGATCAACTCGCCGCCGCGCCGCAGCGCGCGGTGGATCGTCGCCAGCGTCGCCGCGGGGTACTCGAAGTGGTGGTAGGTGTCGCACACGAAGGCCAGGTCGACGGAGTTCGCCGGCAAGCGGGCGTCGTCCTCGGTGCACAGCACGCCCTCGACGTTGAGCAGCTTGCGCTCGACCGCGCCGGCGGTGATGCGCTCGACGAAGGCCTTGGCGATGTCGACGGCGTACACCTTGCCCTTGGGGCCGACGCGCTCCGCGAAGAGGTACGTGAACAGCCCCGTGCCGGCGCCGATGTCCGCCACGCGCAGGCCCGGCTTCAACCCGACGCGTTCGACGATCGCCTCGCGTTCGGAGTAGATCTCGCGGCTCTCGGTCTCGAAGCGTTCGACGAAGCGCTTGACGTCGAGGTCGGGGTCGAGGAAGTCCTTGTTGATGCCGGGCTTGACGCTGGCGCCGCGCTCGGGGGCGACGCTCGTCGCGGGGGCGTGGCGGGGCGCGCTGCACGCGGCGCCGAGGGCGAGGACCAGCAGGAGGCGGAGTGAAGCGTTCATCGAGGGTGGGCGCAGCGCGCGGGGGGTGGCGGAGCGGAGCGGCGAATCGTGCGCCGCGTCGGCGTCGCGCGCAATGCGCTCACCTGCCGATTCGCGGGCGCGGGCTCACCGAAAACGCGGCTGCGTGAGCGCGATCCAGTCGCCAGCGATGCCGTCGCCGGCGTCGGAGGCGCGCACGGTCAAGCGCTCGGCGCCGCGCAGGTCGAGTTCGATCCGCTCGCTCGGCGCCCCGTCGCGCAACGTGGTTGTGAACACGCTCTGCCCGTCGCGCAGGAGCGTGAGCTCGACGCTAGCGCGAGCTCGCTCGGGCTGCTGTGCGAGCACGGCCGTCGCGTCGAAGCCCGCAACTCTCCGCCCAAGCTCGTACACCACCTCCGTCGGCCCCTGCGCGCCGACGCGCAGGCTCAGCCGCGGCCGTTGTTGGGGTGTCGTGAAGACAGCGCTGCCGTGGGCCTCGAACTCCGCGCAGGCCTGCGGTCCGCGCAGTACGCGCTCCGACCAGTCGCGAATCGTCAGCGGCGGGCTGGCGGGCAGATCGGGCCACAGTTGCGCCGCGATGAGCTCGAACGCCACGTGATTGCCTCGCGCGTTGTAGTGACCGCCCCGCGCGGGAACGTTGTCGAACCAGCCTTCCGGCGACTCGCCCGTGCGCGCGCTGCGCTCGACCATCGCTTCGCGCAAGTCGATGCGTCGCGCGCCGGCGCGCTCGAGCGGCTCGCGCAGAACGTCGCCGCGCCAGTCGAGCACCTCGACTCGATCGATCGACGGCAGGTTGTGGTACGCGATGAACACGGGCTCGAGGCCGCGCGCGCGCACCACCTCCACCATGCGCGTGACGATGGCGCGGCCCAGTTCGACCTTCTCGCGGTCGAGCGCGTCGTACCCCGTCACCGTTTGCCGCACCTCCTGCGGCATCCACTTCCTGCTGCGCGTCACGGCGCGCCAGAGGTACGAGGGCGTGGACGGCAGGCCGCGCCCGAAGCGCTCTTCGTACTTGGCCGTTGCGCCGAGTAGTTCGAGCTCTCCTTCGCGCAGCACGAAGCGCGGCTTGGGTTGCTCGCGCGTGGTGAGCACGCAGCGATCGAAGTCGTCGTCGACGAGCAGGCCGATCACCACCAGCGGATCGCGGCCTTCGAAGCCAGGCAGCACGCGCTCGAGCAGCATCAGCACCTGGTCCGCGCCGTAGCCGCCGACGCCGTAGTTGAGCAACCGGTGCGTGCGCCCCGACTCACCGAGCGCGAGGAGCGTCTGGAAGCTGTCCTCGACGCCCGTCACGCCCTGCGCGTACGAATCGCCGAACCACAGCACGGGCCGCTGCCCGCTGCTCGGATCGTCGTCGCGGTGCGCGTAGCTCTGCGGATCGAACTTCCCGCTGGTCCACCCCAGCTCCGCGTGCCAGGGCGCGATGCGCGGCTCGCCGCGTTGGCGCAGGAAGTAGTCGCGCAGCTCCCAGTGCAGGTCCTCGTACTGCGAGTCTGCGAAGCGCGAGGCCATTCGCACGCGCTCGACGATGCGCGCGCCTTCGAACAGGGGCGAGGAAAGCAGCCAGCGCAGCATCAGCTCGCTCGCCACGAGCACTCCGAGCCCGACCAGAACGGTCCGAAGGATCCAACGGCGTGCGCGCGGGCGAGGTTCGGGGACGGTCTGCGGCTCCATCGTCGGCAGTGGGGGCGTAGGACGATAGCGCGGCGGCGAGCGCGTCGTGTAGTTTCGCGCGCGCGACAAGCACATGACGGCGCGCATCGGCACGGACATCGAAGAGGCGGCACGGCGACTGGCGGCGGGCGAGCTGGTCGCGATCCCGACCGAGACCGTGTACGGGCTCGCAGCCAACGCGCTCGACGAACGCGCCTGCCTCGCGATCTTCGAAGCCAAGCGACGGCCGAGCTTCGATCCGCTCATCGTTCACGTGCGTTCGGCCGAGGCCGCGGAAGCGCTCGTGCGCGACGTGCCCGAGGCGGCGCGCGAGCTCATGGCCGCGTTCTGGCCCGGCCCGCTGACGCTGGTGCTCCCCAAACGCGCCCTCGTCCCCGACGTGGTGACCAGCGGCCTCGACACGGTCGCGCTGCGCTCGCCGGCTCATCCGCTCACCGCGCGCCTGCTCGAGCGCTTGCCCTTCCCGCTCGCCGCGCCGAGCGCGAACCTGTTCGGGCGCGTGAGCCCGACGACCGCGGAGCACGTGGTCGAGCAACTGGGCGATGCGCTCGAGTACGTGCTCGACGGCGGTCCGTGCGAGGTCGGCGTCGAGAGCACGATCCTCGGGTGGGAAGCGGGCCGCGCGGTGCTGTACCGCCCCGGCGGCGTTCCGCTCGAGGCGCTCGAGCCGTTCATCGGCGCGCTCGCGCCCGCAGCGACTCGCTCGACGCCCGCAGCGCCGGGCATGTTGGCCGCGCACTACGCGCCGCGCACGCCGCTCGTCGTCGGAGCGCCCGAGCAGCTCATCGCGAACGCGCCCGGTGAGCGCGTCGCCGTGCTCGCGTTCCGCACGCCGCGCGCAGCGTTCGCGTGCCGCACGTTGTCGATCTCGGGCGACCTGCGCGAAGCGGCTCGCAACCTGTTCGCAGCGCTGCGCGAGCTGGACGGTTGCGGCGCCGATCGCATCGTCGCCGAGCCGGTCCCTGATCACGGGCTGGGCCGCGCGATCAACGACCGCTTGCGCCGCGCCGCAGCCGCTCGCGAGTCGTCCTGAGCGCGTGCGCGTGAGTCGCCGCGCGCGCCGTCGCTTCCGTCGGCGATCGCGTCGGCCTCTCCGCCCCGTGGATCTTCATAAAGACGCTCGCACGTCGTTCGCGACTTGTTCCGCCCGCGGCGCGCGTCTACAAGCGGCCGCCATGGTTACCTGCTCTCGCTTCGTGACGCTGCGACTGCTCTCGCTGCTCCTGCTCGCGGTCCTCGGTGCGAGTTGCGCGAGCGTCAAGGTCGACACGCGCTGCGAGTCGAGCGGCGAGTTGCGCAGGCCCGCGAGCTACGTGTGGTTCGCGGACCCGCCCGCCGGCGTCGACGCGAGCGCCCCGAACGTCACCGCGCCGCGCCTCGAGATCGAGGACCCCGGCCTGCTCGAAGAGGTGCGCCTGTGCGCCGACGAGCAGTTCGCCGCGCGCGGCCTCACGCCGACCACCGCCGTCAGCGCCGACTACATCGCCGTGCCCAAGCTGTGGGTCGAGCTGCACGAGGAGCGGCTCAATCCGCTGTTCTCGGCCGCCAACGCGGTGCGTTTCGAGGTCGGAGGCGTCGAGCTCGAGCTCTACGACGCCCGCAGCGGCGCGCGCGTGTGGTGCGGCGGCGCTTCGACGCGCCTGCGCGACGCCGCGGTCGGTTTCGGCGTCAAAGTCGTGCGCTACGCGCCCACGTCCGAGGAGCGGAGCTGGCGCATCCCCGCCAAGGTGCGCGCGCTGTTCGCCGAACTCGGCCC
>CALKYE010000181.1 GCA_938003765.1 uncultured Planctomycetia bacterium | reverse complement strand
GCGGTGCGATGTTCAGTGCAGTGCGATCGCTGCCGCGGCCTGCGCCGCCAGCTCCGTGCGAAGCACGCAGGTGCGCAGGGAGGCGAGTTCCACGCGTCGCTCGGCGAGCGCCTGCAATTCGCTCGGCGACCAGCCGCCCTCCGGTCCGATCGCCACGACGATTCGCCCCGGGAGGGCTCGCGCCCGTCGGGTGAACTCCTCGAGCGAGGTTGCGGCGCGTGGCTCGAGCGCCACGGTCTTCTCGGGGGCGAATTCCGCGGAGCTCAGCCACTCTTCGAAGCTCACCGGGCCGCTGAGCTCGATCGGCCACAGCCGGCGCGCCTGTTTGCAGGCCTCGCGCGACGCTCGCTCGAGTCGGGCGCGCCGCGCGGCGTTCCACTCGCGTCCCCACTCCTGGCTGCGCTCGGTGACCAGCGCGACGACGCGGGCGCAGCCCAGTTGCACGAGTCCGTCGAGGAGTTCTTCGCCGACCTGCGGGCGCGGCCAAGCGACCGCGAGTTCGACCTGCCCGATGCGTGAGCCCGGTTCGCCGGGCGGAGGCTCGCGGTAGGGCTCGCCGTCCGGCTCGAGACGCACCTCGTCCCGGCTGACGGCCGTCACGCTCAGCGGCCACGCGCACCCGCGACCGTCGAGGCCCAGGATGCGCTCACCGACGCGCGCCCGGAGCACGCGCACGAGGTGCTGCTCGTCTTCGGCCGTGAGTTGCGCGGAGCCCTCGTCCGGCGCCGCGCTCAGATTGAAGCAGCGTCGATCGCTCCAAGGCCAGGTTTGCTCCATGCGCGCGATTGTTGGTCGCGCTGGGCCTCACGCAAGCTGGGCCCCGCGCGCTTTCACGGATCGGTTTCGCCCGCTACGATCCGCGACACTGAGAGCGAAGTCGCACGCTTGGCGGTAACCGGGTCCGATCCGTCGGATAACTCGCCCGCCGCGGACGCACGGCGCGCTCGGCACGGCCGGCGGGTCGCGCCCTGTGTCCGCGAGGCGCACGGCAGGCCCGTGGCTGCGACCACCGCGGCTGGGACCAAACGCGAACGGGACCATCGCGGTTGGGACCATCGCGATTGGGCTTGGCGACGGGGCTCCGGCAGCTCGAGTTCGGCGGCGCGACCGCTGGAGCGAGCTCGCCCGCGACGGCGGCGCAGCCGGTCCACACCCCGCACTCTCTCACGACCCGAGCGCGCCTGGCGCGCCCAACAACTTCGACGCGCACGGCGCGCCTTCAACGCCTCATGCAAGCACGCTACGCCTTGCGTTTCGACTCGGGAGAGCGCAAGGGCGAACAGGTTCCGATCTCCGGCGCCGGCGTCTCCATCGGTCGCAAGCCAGGCAACAGCGTCCAACTGCTCGACGGATCCGTCTCCGGACGGCACGCCGAGTTCGCCCTCGACTCCGACGGCGTCGTGTTGCGCGACCTGGGCTCGACCAACGGCACCAAAGTCGGCGGTGAGCGCGTCTCCGAGCGCCGGCTCGCCCACGGCGACGCCGTGATGCTGGGCAACGTGCGGCTGACGTTCCTCGACACCGAGCGCGCCGCACCCGAGCCCGCCGACATGGGGGGGCTCGAACTGGAGCTGGAGGGCGACGACGACGCACCCGCTCCGGCGCCGTCCGTCCAGGCGACGCGTCCGTCGGGATTCGACTCGCAGCGCGCGGGACTCGACGCAGGACGAGCGGGCGACCCCGCCCTGGCGGGTTCACAGTCCGGCGACGCCGTCCGGACGATCAGCGCCGACAAGGTCGCGCGCGCCAACAAGCTCTCGCTGACGAGCGGCCTGCTGCTCTTGACCGCGATCGGGCTCGGCGCGGCGGGCTGGTGGTGGCTGCGCCAACGCGAAGACGCCAGCGGCGCTCGAACCGTGCGCGCGCTCGAGATCACTCCCGGCAATCTGCTCGGGACGAGCTTCTCGTTCGAGGGCGTCGAACTCGACGGCGAGGACTCTCCCTGGATCAACGACTCCGCCGCCGCGGCCGTCTTCTCGGTCGACGGCGGATCGCGCCGCTCGGGCGATCAGGGCGTCGGCGCGGTGCTGTCCGCCGGTCAGTCGGCTCTGCTGCGCTCCAAGTCGATCGCGCTCGGGAACGCGCGCGTGTTCAACCTCGCGGCCTGGACGCGCGTCGACGGCGCCGTCCGCGCGCGCGTGGGGTTGGAGTTCGAGTCGAGCTCCGACGCCAGCGCTCGCACGTTGGTCTGGTCGCCGCCCGCGACCTCGGGCGACGGCTTCGAGGCGCTCGAATGGAGCTGTAGCGCGCCGCCTGGATTCGATGCGCTGCGCGTCGTGCTCGGCGCCCGCGCGACGGGCGAAGGCGCGGTGGACGTCGACGATGTCGTCCTGCTCCCCGGCTCGGACGCAGCGGCTCCGCTCGCTCAGGACAGCTTCCAACTCGTCTCGCTCGGCGCGCCCGCGACGGCCGCCGTGCTGTTCAAGATCGACCGCACGCTGCTCTCGGACGTGCACGCGCGCACCGCGGACGGCGAACGCACGGAACTCAACGCCGCGCCGGCCGACGGAGCGTTCGTGCTCTCGGCGGGCGCCGGCGCCGCGCTGATCAGCCTGCGCGCGGACGGTCCGTTGACAGCTTCGACGCCGGTCACGCTGGGCGAAGGCGGCTACCGCTCGCACGGCGCGTCGTTCGAGCGCACTGGAATGACGCGGCTGGTTCTCGGCGCCGGCAAGGACCTCGTCGCGCTCGGCTTCGACTCTCCGGTCCGCGTTCAAGCTCGCGCTGAGGGCGCCGGGCTGCGACTGGAGTTCGCGGTCGGCGGCGCGGCGCGCATGAAGGTGCAAGTCGGTTTCCGCGCGGAGCGTGAGAACGCGCTCGCCATCGCACGCGAGGCGCGCGAGGCCGAACGCGCGGGCCGCCTCGGCGATTGCATCGCGATCTGGAATCGCTTGCGCGACGAGGCGCCGTTCGACACCGAGCTGCTCGCCGAGGGCGAAGCCGCGCGTGCGCGACTCGTCGAGAGCGGCGCCGCTGAGGCGCGCAACCTGCGCGCGGAGATCGAGCGCGCGCGCTTCTTCCGCCTGGTCGAGCTGTTCCGACAGTGCCGCGAGCGCGCTGAGGCGCTCGGGCGGCGCTATGCGGGCAGCGAGCTGGAGGCCGCGGCGGCCGAACTGGTGACCCAGGTGCGCGCCGACCTCGACGTGCTCGAGGCGGATCTCAACAAGGCTGAGCGAGCGCGCCTGGAGAGCATCGAGCGCGCGCTCCTCGCCGCGCAGAACGAACATCTGGCGCAGCGCGTGCGCGCCTATCGCCAGGAGCTCTCCGGCGCTGGCGGCGCCGCCAACGGAGGAGGACGGTAAATGGCGCGCGTCGCCACAGGCATCGACATCGGTTCGCGCACGAACAAGTTCGTCCGCGGCCAATTCAAGGGCGGGAAGTTCCTGATCACGGACTTCGCCGTCGCGCCGCACTCGGCGGGCAGCGTCGCCGACGCGTGGAGCGCGGGCGAGGCCGGTTTCAAGCTCGGCGTCTCGCGCATCGGTCTCACGGGCCGCGACGTGAACATCCGCTACACGCGGGTGCCGCGCGTGCCCGACTGGCAACTGCGCAAGCTGATGCGCTTCGAGGTCGAGGAAGTCGGCGGCGCGTCCGGCTCCGCCGTCGCTTCCGACTTCAACCTCCTGCCGGCGATGCCGGAAGTCGAGGACGAAGACATCGTGCTGCTCGCGTTGGCGCGCGAAGCGTTGCTCGAGGAGCACGCCGACGGGCTCGCGAGCTCGGGCGGCGCGCTCGACGCGTTCAGTCCGTGCGCGGTCGCGCTCTACAACGCCTGGACGCACTTCGGTGTGGTCGAGGACGAGACGGTGCTGATCGCCAACATCGGTCACGAGAACCTCGACGTGATCCTGGTGCGCGGCCCCGACCTGCTCTTCGCGCGCAACCTGACCGGCGGCGGCAAGCTGTTCGACGACGCCATCGCCGAGCGCTTCGGCGTCTCGCGGCAGCGCGCCGAGGAGATCAAGATCGACCTCGCCACGCTCGAGACCGGCGCGCGCTACCGCAGTCCGGATCAGGAGAAGGCGAGTCGCGCTGCTCTCGCCGCCGGCGGGCAGTTGCTGTCGCTGCTCCAGTCGACGGTGATGTTCTGCAAGTCGCAGGTGAAGATCTCCAACCTGCGCGTGGACCGCGTGCTGCTGTGCGGCGGAGGCGCGGCGCTCGCCGGACTGCCCAAGTACCTCTCGTCGGGTCTGGGCGTGCCGGTCGAGCTGTTCGACGCGTTCCGCGTCGTCGACACGGGCGGGCTCGCGCCGCAAGCCGCGGAGAAGCTCGACGAGTACAAGCTCGAAGCGGTCGTCGCGCTCGGTCTGGCCACGATGGCCAGCGACCCCGACGCGTACGGCATCGAGATCCTCCCGGCCAAGACGCGCGCGCGCCGCGAGTTCGTCGGCGGGACCGTGTGGGCCATCGCCGCGGCGGTGCTCGCGGTCGCGTACCTCGGTTGGAGCGCCTGGTCGGCCAAGTCGCAGCTCGACGCGGTCAAGACGGAGCTCAGCGGTCTGGAGGCGCGCTTGCGCCGCAGCCGCGAGACGCATCGCAAGACCGAGGAGTTGCTCGCGCAGAACGAGCGGCTCGAGCGCGACGCCTCGCTGCTCGCGGGAGTCGCGGGCTCCGGCGCGCAGCTCGCGAGTCTGATCCAGCAACTCGAAGCGGAACTGCCCGACGGGTTCTGGGTCGAGAGCCTCGCCAGCGAATGGCGCTTCCTCGATCAGCTGCGCGTCCAGCGCGGCGAAGAGCGTCCGATCGTGCGCGTCAACGGCCGCGCGCGCGAAGGCGTCGAGTCGATCGCCGCCGCCCTGGAGGCCTTCATGGCGAAGCTGCGCAAGCGCTTCCCGCAGGCCGAGATGGTCTATGCGCCCAGTCCTTCGGGCGACAAGTTCACCCTCGATCTCACCCTCTACGCTCCGGCGGCGCCCGTCGACTCCACCGCGCAGTAGGCGCGCTCCACGGCACAGCGAATGGACCTGAACAACTACTGGCAAGAGAACAAGCGCTTCCTGAGCTTCGTCGGGGTGGGCTTGGTCGTGTTCCTGGTCGCGTGGTACGCGATCGACTCCTCCTTCGGCGCGGACTTGCGCATCGCGCGCTCCGCGACCTCGAGCCGCCAGGCCGAGTTGCGTCAGCCGATGTTCGCCGCGGCGGACCTCGAGCGCGCCAAGGGGCAGAACGACGAGTTGACGCGCGCCTGCGCGGCGCTGCGCGGCGCGGTCGAGTTCCAGACGCGCCCGGAGTTCCGGCTCGAGAAGGGCCAGCCCGCGACCAGCCGCTACTTCGCCGTGCTCGAGCGCTCGCGCGATGACCTCAAGCGACTCGGCAGTCGCTCCGGTCTGGCGCTGCCGCTCGACCTGGGCATGCCCGCCGTCGCGCCGACGAAGGAACTCGAGCTGGCCCGCTACCTCGAGGCGCTCGACGCCATCGATCAACTCGTGCGCACCGCTGCGCGCGTCGGCGCCGCTCGCATCGATCAGTTGCGCGTCAAGCTCGACCCGCGCACGCTCGCCGGCCGCCCCTTCGACGACATCGAGAAGACGCTCATCGAGGCTCGACTCGTCGGTCCCGCGCTGCCGCTCGCGCGCCTGGTGGCGGCGCTCGAAGACGCTGGTTCGTTCGACGGAAGGACGTTGCTCGTGGAGCGTTGCGACATCGAGCCCGCGCGGCTCAAGAACGATCACGTGCGGCTCGAGCTGGTGCTCGTGGTCGCGCACGTGGGCCGCGTCGGCCAGCCCGCTGACCAGGAGGCCGCGCCGTGAGCGCCCCCCTGAACGTGCGCAAGGAGCATGTGGTCCTCGCCGGCACGCTGGGGCTCCTGGCGCTGCTGCACTTCACCGCGTCGCCGAGCGGTCGCGCTGCGGGAGGCACGCGTCGCACCGGCGAGGCGCCGACCTTCCAGTCGTTCACGGCGCCCAAGCTCGAGCTCTCGCTGCCCGTGCGGCGCAGCGTCGACGAACTCGATCGCGACGTGTTCTCGCAGCCGACGGACACGCGGCCGCTGCCGCCGCTCGATCTCGAGGTCCCGCCGCTGCCGCGCCTGTCGGCGTTGCGTCCGCCGCCGCCGACGGCGCTCGACCCGCGCCTGTACGGCAAGCTGCTTCGCGCCGACGCTTCGCCGTCGCCCGCGCCCGGTCTGTTCTTCGCGGCCGAGGGCGGCGAAGGCGACGGCGAGGCCGAACTCGACGAGCTCTCCGGCGACCTCGGCGCATCGATGCTCGATCTGCTGCAGGCCGCCGCCGGCGCGCAGGTCGCCAAGGACGAGAGCCCCGAGGAGCGCGCGGCGCGCATCGAGAGCTACAAGAAGCTGTACGACTGGATCCGGCTCGGCGAGACCGAGCTCCTGTTCGGCCAGATCCGCAACTCCGATCGCTTCGGTCTGCGCGCGCGCGGCGGCGAGCCGATCAAGTTCGTGCAGTTCGATCCGCTGACCGGCAAGGAGAAGTTCCCCGGTCAGAAGCCGGTGGACTACCAGCGCGATCGCGTCGCCGAGTTCGCGTTCGCGGACACGACCTCCAACCGCATCGCGCTGCGCAAGCGCGAGTTCGACGGCCCGGTCGGCGCCAGTCAGGTCGCCGCGATGCTGGCGCTCGCGCACGAGTGCGTGGAGCTGCGCCTCGAGGCGCGCGAAGCGCTCCAGGTGGCGGAGCAGTTGTTCGCGAAGGCCGCCGAGCTCGACAGCCAGGATCCCAGCGCGCAGCTCGGACTGGGTCGCTGCTACGAAGCGGGCTTCCAATTCGACCGCGCGTTCCAGACCTACGAGAAGCTGCTCGAGAACTTCTCGCACCGCCCCGAGGTCCACGTCGCGCTGGCCGAACTCGAAGCGCGCATGCGCTTGTTCGGGAGCGCGCGGCAGCGTTTCCAGCACGCGGAGGACAACGGCGGGCGGACGTCGTGGCGCGTGCAGCGCGCGTACGGACGGTTCCTCTACGAGCGCGGCGAGTACGACGCCGCTGTTCAGCGCCTGCGCGCGGCGTTCGAGAACGAGCCGCGTGAAGCGAGCGAAGCGCGGAGCCGCGCCGCGATTCGTCGCGAGCTCGGCCTGGCTCAACTCGCCATCGGCGCGATCGACGACGCGGCGGCCAGCTTCGACAAGGCGCTGCAGGCCGATCCGCGCGACGCGCGCGCGGCCGCGGGCCGCCTCTCGGCGCAGCGTCTGGGCGCGAGCGCGGGCAAGGCGCCGCCCGAAGTCGCCGACTTCGAACTGCTCGTGGCGCGCGCGCTGGCCGACATCGACGCGCGCAACTGGCAAGCGGCTCGCGACAGCCTGGCCGTCGCCGCCGGAGCGGATCCGCTGCGCGCGAGCGTCGCCTGGCGCGCGATGTCGTGGCTGGCGGAGATCACCGATCATCCGGAGGAGGCGCTGCGCTGGATCGAGCGCGCGCGCGAAGCCGACCCGACCGACGCGTGGGTGCTGTACCAGCACGGCCGACTGCTCGCCGCGCGCGAGGACGCGAGCGGCGCACGCGAGGCGTTCACCGCGGCGCTCGACCGCGAGCTGGACTTCGTCGACGCGCTGGTGGCGCTGGGCGAGTTGGGCCTGCGCTCCGGCGACTTCACTTCCGCCGAGCGCTACTTCGAACGCGCCGTCGCGCTCGCTCCGCAGCGCTCGGAGATCCACGCGCTGCGCGCGCTCAACCGACTCGCGCTGGGTGAACGCGACGCGGCCAAGGACTCCTACGACGCTGCTCTGAACCTCGACGCGACGCATCCGCTCGCGCGCTGCGTCCAGGCCTGGCACACCTACCGCTCCGGCGACTCGCAGAAGGCCATCACGCAGTTCGCCGAGCTCAACGACGTGCGCCGCGCGTTGCCCGAGAGCGATCCGTTCCGCGTCTACGCCAAGGCGCAGATGGAGCGCATCGCGGAACACGAGTCGAAGTTCCAGTGGTCGGACGCCTTCGAGCGCCTCCAGCTCAAGAACGGCTGGGAGACCGAGGAATCCGCCGGCCCGCTCATCAACCTGAGCGAAGGGCAGTTGCGGATCGAAGGCGTGTTCAACACGAACGGCGTCGTGCGCGTGCTGCAGGAGTACAACCCGGCCGAGTTCGTCTCGTTCGAAGCTGACGTCACCATCGCTCCGGACTGCAACGCCAAGGTCGGCGTGTTCCTCGCGAAGGAACGGCGCGCCGGCGCGGGCGGCGTCCAGCAGACGCAGAGCAAGATCGGCATCGCGCGCCGTCGCGACGGCGGTCTGGTCGTGCTCGTGATGGACACCGCCACCGCCGACGAGGCCTGGCTCGACGTGCCGGCGCAGGGCGAGCCGTGGTGGCCGCTGGGACAGCCGGTGCGCCTGCGCATCGAGCGTCTGGGCGAAGGCAACGAGTCGACCGGGCGCCTCTTGATCAACGGCGTGCCGGTCCGCGAGGGCTTCAAGCTCCCGCGCATGTCCGCGCCCAGCGGCGCGAACGTCAAGGTGGGAGTGTTCGTCGAGGGGCAGACCGGTCTGCCGGCCAAGGTCACCGTCGACAACGTCGACGTCGTGCGGCGCATCAAGCGCTGAGGAGCAATCGTTCCGTCATGCAACCCGCGAAGCACCTCCGCGCCGCTCTGTCACGCTCGTCCACGCGTGCGTTCACGTTGATCGAGCTGCTGGCGGTCATCGTGATCCTCGCGATCCTGTCGTACTTCCTCGTGACCAACCTCACCGGCGCGTCGCGCGTGATGGACGTGCAGATCACCAAGGTCAACGGACAGAAGATCGTCGGCGCGATCAGCACGCACTCCGACGACAAGGGCGACTGGCCGCGCTCGTCGTTCACCTCCGAGTGGGGCGACCCGCCCAACAACACGAACCTGGGCAGCGAGTGCCTGTACCTGACGCTGTGCGCCGACAAGGCCGCCGGCGACGGCTTGTTCGACGAGTTCCTGGTCAACATCGACGGCGATCAGCTCGCGCGGCGCGTGCCCGGCTTCGAGGTGCTCACGCTGTTCGAACTGAGCGATCAGTGGGGCAACCCGTTCGCGTACTTCCACAACCGCGACTACGGCCGCGAGGACCAGTACGAGACGCTGCATCCCGAGACCGGCGAGTCGATCACCAGCGTGGCCCGCGCGCGCAAGAACCCCGCGACGCAGAAGTACTTCGAGCCGCGCGGCTTCCAGCTCATGTCGGCCGGAGCGGACGGCGAGTTCGGCAGCGATGACGACGTGACCATCAACTTCGCCGCGCCGGCCGCGGGCAAGTCCTCCAAGGAGTGACGCGACCGTGAGAGCGCGTGGGGAGTTCGATCGCACCGCGCGCCCGCGCCGCTCCGGCGCGGGTCTGACGATGCTCGAGCTGCTGCTCGTGATGGGGCTCCTGGGCGTGCTGCTCGGCGCCGGTGTGGGCGTGCTGTCGTCGATCAACCTGGGCGAGCGCGCCGCGGTGGGCCTGGTGCAGAACGCGATCCGCTCGGCGCGCAACGCAGCGCTGGCGCGCGGCGCGGGCGCGAGCGTCGAGATCGACGTGCGCGAAGGCGAAGTCGTCGCGCGCGCGCTCGAAGTCGTCGGCACCTGGCACTTCGAGAGCCAGCCGACTCTGGTCGGCGCGTTCGAGCTCGACGGAGGAGCGCAGGACACCACGCTCGTCGACGACGGTTTCGTCGGCAAAGCGCTGTCGTTCCCGCGCGGCGCGCGAGCGCTGGCGTCGATCGCGGTCGAGGGCGCGCCGAGCTTCGACCTCAGCGACGGCTTCCGAATCGCGTTCGCGCTGCGCGTCGACGACGGCGGCTCCGGGCGAGTGCTGCGCCTGGGCGAGACCATCGTGATCGACGCCCAGGGCAAGGGCGTCGTGCGCGCGTCCTTCACGCCGATGGTGTTCGACTCCGGCGGCCGCGAGAACAAGGCGGGCAAGATCGTCGTCGAGTCGCAGCCCACCACCAAACCCGCGCGCGAGTGGCGGCGCATCGTGCTCGACTACGACCGACGCCGTCTCTCGCTCTCGATCGACGGCGTCGAAGCCGCGCGCGCGGAGTCGAGCAGCCCGGTGTGGCGCATCGACGGCCCGTTGCGCATCGGCGACGAGCGCTCGGGCTTCGTCGGCTCGATCGACAGCCTGGTGGTCGCCGCCATCGGCGCGAGCGAGACCGTCAAGCTCCCCGAAGGCGTGCGCTTCGCGCCTGACTCAGCGACCACGATCCTGTTCGACGCGGGCGGCGGACTTCAGCGCGACGCTCACAAGGAGCCGCTCGAGGTGCGCCTGGTGTTCGAGAAGGACGCCAGCACGCGGGTGATCCGCGTCGGCATGTACGGGACGGTGGAGTGATGCACGCCCGAGCACTGGCTGGTACTTCCCGCGCGCGGCGCGGCTTTGCGTTGCTCACCGTGTTGATGGTGCTGCTGGCGCTGCTGGTGCTGTGCGCGCCGTTCCTGATGACGGCGCGCAACACGTCCAAGGCCGGCACGCAGCTCGCCGATCGAGCCCAGGCGCGCCTGGCGCTCGACTCTGCGCTGCGCCACGCGCGCGCGCGGCTCGAGCAGTCGCACATCGCCTTCGACAGCACGCCGTACGCCGACGACGAGAGCGAGCTGTACGAGCTCGACCCGCTCGATCCGGAGTTCCTCGACGCGCGCAACGAGCACGGCGTGATGTTCAGCGCCGAGGTCGAGGACGTCGCCGCGGCGCTCGACATCAACAGCGCGCCGCCGCAGCTCTTCGCGAACCTGCTGGGGCTCGTCACGCGCACGGTCGAGCCGATCAAGGCCGAGGACACGGAGCTGATCGTCAGCTCGACCTTCGGCTTCCCGCCGGTCGGCTTCCTGTGGATCGACGACGAGTTGATCGGCTACTCGGAGCTCGAGCCGCAGAAGTTCAAGAAGCTCGTGCGCGGCATCGGCGGTCGCCTCGCGGAGGACAAGACCGCGATTCCGTGCGGGCCGCAGCCGCCCAAGCCGCACGTCCTGGGATCGGTCGTCATCGAGCAGCGCGCGTTCGCGCCGGTGCTGTGGCGCACGCAGACGCCGGGCGGAGTGCTGCGCATGTTCGACGCGCCCGAGCAGGTGCGCGACTGCTCGCAGCTCGCGCTGGGACTCGAGGCGCAGGCCGATCTCGTCGCGCAGGAGCGCCACGCCGCGGATCCTCGCAGCGATCTCGCGCAACTGCGGTCCGAGGAGCGCGAGCGCGCGGCGCTCGAGTTCGTCGAGCCGTTCGTGCGCCTGGGCTCGGTGCACGCGAGCGTGCGCGCGGGCCGCGAGTGGCAGCGCCCGGTGCGCGTGCTGACGCCGGTCGAAGGCGGCAAGACCTGTCGCGTCGAGGTCGAGCAGACGCGCTGGTTCTCGCCCGGCACGACGGTGCGGATCAGCGACGGGCAGACGACCGAACTCGCGATCGTGCAGGCGGTCGACGCCGCGGCGGTGTACCTCAACGCCGCGTTCGCCAACGACTACTTCGTCGGCCACGCGCAGCTCGAGTCCCTCGCGCGCCGCCCCGTCAACGCCAACACCGCCAGCGTGGAAGTGCTCGAGTTGCTCTTCGCGAATCTCGCGATCCGCAACGTCAACGACCGCATCACGCGCGACGAGGCGCGCGCGCTGGCCGAGCTCGTGGTCGAGTCGCGTCCGTTCGAGGGCTTCGAGGACTTCGTCAAGCGCATCGTGCTGCCTGCGGCTGGACTCGCAGCGCTCCCCAAGGACGCGCGCATCGTCCCGGACATCTTCGCGCAGGGCGGAACGCTGATCGACACCTGGGACGCCGTGGCGCTGCACGCCAACGCGCTCAACTCCAACGACAGCCTGCTCGCGTACTCGACGCTGCCCTTGTGCTTCACCTCGCGCGACGTGTTCAAGCTCACCGCGCGCGCGTCGGTGAACGCGCCGAGCGGTGTCGAGCGTGTCAGCGCTCTGCGCGAGCAAGTCGAACTCGTCGTGCCGCAGCGCGACCTGATGCAGTTGTGGGCGCGCCAGGAGGACTTCGACGAGGCCGCGCGCCTCGACGGTGAAGCGCCGTGGTGGAGCACCGGGCCGAGCGCGACGGCTCGTCGCGACGGCTGGTTCCCGCGCGTCAACCTCGGGCCCGGCCTGCAGGGCACGGCCACGCCTCCTTCGCCGCTGCTCGCGCACTTCGGCGTGCATGCGCAGATGCTCTTCGGCGGCGGCGCGGCCGCTGCGTCGAGCCCCGGCGCGTCGAGCGCGCAGCTCGATCCCACCGCGACGCCCTTCGGCGATCCGGTGATGGCGTCGCGCGAAGACAACGGCTGGGCCGCGCTGTGGCCTTCGCGCGTGTCGGACACCGCGACGCCGGGAACGCGCCACGTGATGCACCTCGATCACGAGTCGCGCGATCCGGAGGGGCGCTACCTGCCGGACCAGCCGATCGTGAAGAACGTCACCGGCACGGACGTGCAGTGGTCCGATCCGACCGGCCAACCGCCGATGCTCGGCGCGTTCGGCTTCTCGATGTGGTTCAAGCCGCGCGAGCTCACGCCCAACCAGACGCTGCTCGACATCGGGCGCACGTCGCTCGAGACCGACCGCGTGCAGCTGTTCTTCGACGGCGTGGACCTCGTGCTGCGCGTGTTCGACGGCGCCGGCGACCACAGCGGCACCGCAGGCTTCACCGAGGCCGGCGAAGTGCGCTACGCGATCGCCACGGGCGGCACGGACCCCGGAATCCCGGCCGACACCTGGATGCACGTCGCGCTCGACGTGCGCGGCAATCGCCCGAGCCAGATGTCGATGCTGATCGACGGACGCACGCTGGGCGTGCGCACTCCGGGCCTGACGCGACTGGCGGCGCAACTGGCCGACTCCGCGGCGGTGATCACGGTCGAGAGCACCGAGGGCTTCGGCGCCACGGGATCGCCGGTCGTGCTGCGCATCGGCAACGAGCTCATCGAAGCGGTCGTCACGGGCGCGCAGACCTTCGACGCGACGCGCGGCGCGAGTTTCCCGCAGTTCGGCGGCCGCATGGCGCGCGTGCCCTTCGATCTAGCGAACTCGCCGAACGAACTGGGCGTGGCGGAAGGCGGGATCCTGCAGGCCACGCGCACCAACCACGCCTCGGGCACGCCGGTCGAGCTCTACGGCTTCGCGGCGATGGTGCTCTCGAACGTCCCCGCGGGCGGCGGCTCGCTGCGCTCGCAACTGGGCGTGTGGACGGTGGGGCGCATGACGGAGGTCGTCGGCGGACAAACACCGCAAGGCGATCCGCTCGAGGTGCAGGGCACGTTCTTCAACATCCCGCTCGGGACCGGGCTCGACGGACAGTCGAACGCCACGGGCATCGTGATCCAACCCGTCGACACGGGCGTGAGTGCGGCGCAGCTTGCGGCGGCGTTCAACCCGACCGGCGGCTATGCGGCGCTGATCCAAAAGGGCGAGGACCGGCGCATCAACGTCGGCGGTCCGAACCCGCAGACGATCTCGACGTTGGTGACGCCCGCGGGCACGCCGCTGTTCGGCGTCGAGATCATCCGCTACGGCTCGGCCGCTGCTGCCGGCGCGGGTGTGACGCTGACCATCGCCCAGCGGGCGGCGCTGCGAGCGCTCGACCAGAACGCCATCGCGCGCGCGTTCGTCGCCGTCTGGCAGCCCAACCACACCGTGGGTCAGCCCGCGACGCCGCTCGCGGACTTGCTCGACTGGCAGACCTTCGTCGTGCCGATCTCGATCCCCGACAGCGGCGGCGGAGGCGTCACGGGCTTCCCCGTGCCGCTGCCCGACGAGTCGGAGTTCGTGCAACTCGGCGGAGCGAACTCGCAGATCGACAACACCGAGTGGGTGCGCTACGACCAGTTGAGCCTGGGTCACTTGGTGCGCAGCAACCAACTCGCGCTCGAGCGCTTGCGCGATGTGCTGACTCTGCGGCTGGTCGTCGAAGACATCGACACGACACAACCGCCGAACCCTCCGATCGTCGGACCGCCGGACGCGCCCTTCGATCCGTCCGGAGTTCCGGGCGGCGTTCCGGGAGGCGCGCCCATCGTCCGCGCGCTCGCGACGGCGCCCAGTGCTCCGCCACCGAGCGCCGCTCCGGCGCAGTCGCAGGGCGGCGGCGTGTACTGGCAGTCGATCTGGGGCGCAGCCGAGGACCTCAACTGGCCCGTCACGCTCGCGGCGCGCACCGCGTTCCAGTTCCGCGGAGTGTTCGGAACGCACACGCACGTGCACCCGGTGGGGACGCCGGTGCTGCCCGTGTGGCGGACGCCGGACGCCGGGATGAACAGCCAGAACGTCAACGGCGTGATCATCCCCGAGTACACCAACGGCCGCAGCATCAACCTCGGGCTCCCCGGTCGACTCGACAGCGTGTTCCTGATGGAGGCGGCGACGGGTTCCGCGGGCTGGCCTCTGCGCGTGCACCGCTCGCACCGTCCGTTCCAGTACTCCGTCTACGGTTGGCAGCGCGCTGGCGGAACCGTGCTGACCGGCGTGAGCAACAACGCGCGCGTGGCGTTCTTCGAGGACGCCTGGATGTACGCCAAGACCAGCACCTTCGTCGCGCTCGATACGCCGGCCCCGGCGCCGATCGCGTTCGGCACGGGCAACGCAGTGGCGACGGCGCAGAACCCGATCCTCGACTCGCGGCAGTTCTCGCGCGTGCTCAAGCACCCCTGCGGCGAGCGACCGCGCGAAGTCGACCGCGTGTTCGTCGGCAGCAACGTGCGCGGCGCCGAGGTGGCGAGCTCGGTGGTCGACGAACTGGTGTTCAGCGCCACGAACTTCGGCGGCGTGGTCGGCCGCGCGCAGCAAGCGGGCCAACTCCTGCTGATCCAAGACCTCGCCACCGGGCCGCAGTCGGTCAACGTGGCCGCCAACATCCTGCTGCTCGCCAACGGCGAACACGGCACCGGCTCGGTCAATCCGCTGTCCGCGTTGCCCGCGCGGCCGGGCCTGGCGCGCATCGGCGATGAGATCGTCTGCTACGAGTCCGTCGACGCGAGCACTTCGAGCTTCAACATCTCCGCCGGCGGGCGCGGCCTGCTCGGCACGATCGAGACCTCGCACGAGGTCGGCGCCACGCTCACGCTGCTCGACAGCCTCGTGGTGAGCACGTTGGTCGCCAACGTCTCGGCCGACGACAGCACGCTGCCGTTGCGCTCGACCGACGGCTTCCCGCCGCAGGGCACGGTGCTCATCGACGGCGAGCTGATCCACTACACGCGCATCATCGGTGGAGCGCTCGAGATGCCGCGCCGTTCGAGCGAGCCGGGCAAGCGCGACGCGAAGGCCGGCGGGATCTTCCGCGGCCGCTTCGGCACCGATCCGGCGGGCCACAACACGTCGGCGCCCGTGATTCTGTTCCCCTTCCGCTACTGGGACCGCTGGTCCGATCGCGCCGACGCGCCCGAGATGGGTTACTTCGGGCTGTGCGTCGATCAGCCCAGCGCGTTCTTCAAGTCGGCCTTCTTCATCCAGGAAGAGCCCTCGGCGGGTTCGGCGCGCATCGAAGTGCTGCAGCGTCTCGTGCGCCGCGGACGTCCCGTTCCGCCGTGGGACGGAGATCCGCTCACGACGCCCGGCCTCTCGCGCCTGACGCTCGGCGCGGAGCGCGAGCAAGGCAGTCCGATCAACGACCAGGCGGATCTGATCGAGTGGCGCGCGCACGTGCGCTACATCCCTGGCGCGTTCGACGCGATCAACGGCCTCTCGCACGGCTGGAAGCAGACGCCGCGCCTGCGCGTGTTCGGCGTGGAGTACCTCGCGCCGAGCGCCGTGCTGCGGAGGGTGGGCGAGTGAAGTCGCTCTGCTCCCGCTCTCGCGCGACGCGTTCGCGCTCCGTGCGCGCGGACAACGCACGCCGCGGATTGACGCTGGTCGAGCTGGTGCTCGCCGCAGGTCTGCTGGCGCTGCTCCTCGCGGCGGTGTTCAAGCTGCTCGACCAGTTCATGGGCGTGTGGGAGAAGGCCGAGCTGCGGCGCATGGAGGTCGAGCAGTCCAGCGGAGTGAGCGAACTGCTCGCGGCCGATCTCGACGCGCTCGAGCCCGGCCCGCGCGGCGACTTCCTCGCCGAGTGGATCCTGTTCGACCTCGACGGCGACGGCGTGGCCGAGAGCAAGTGGCCGCGCGTGCGCATGGTGCGCCACGCGACTGATGCGGAGCTCGCGCGTCTGCAAGCCGGCTCGGAGGAGAAGCTCGTCGGCGAGGGACTGATCGAGGTGCTGTGGGCGCTCACACCGAGCTACCCGGGCACGCGCGAGCTCGACCAGCGTCCGTACGGCCTTTTGTGGCGCGGCGAGCGCATCGTGGGACCGCCGCGCGGCGCCGACGTGTCGTTCTTCGACGACAAGGCCTTCTCGGGCGGCGGCGCGCCGCGTCCGGGCTCGGCGCACGCCGTGACGAGCAACGTGATCTGGATGGGCATGACCTTCGCGACCTCGACCTCGGACTTGCGCCAAGGCTGGAAGGCGGGGCTGGCCGTCGAGGAATGTCCGCGGAGCTGGGACGCGTGGGCGCGCAAGCGGCCCAACGAAGATCGCCACCCCTGGAACGAGATCGCGGCGCACATGCCGCGCGCCGGACAGACGCCGACGCTGCCGCGCCGCGTGCGCCTGGAGTTCGAGCTCGAGAACGTCTCCGACTTGAAGCGGCGCACGCGCTTGGTGCGCTACGCCAGTCCGCAGGACGCCACGCTCGAGGTCGACGATGCGTTGAAGCTGCCGGAGATCGGCGCGCACGTGCTCATCGACGCCGAGTGGATGGAGATCGTGGGAGTCGCGGGCCGCACCGTGTCCGTCCGACGCGCGCAACGCGGCGCGAAGGCCGGCCACCACGAGTCCGGCGCGCTGGTGCACTTCGGACGCACGCTCGTGCGCGAGGTCCCGATCGCGCAGCACCGCGGGGAGTGGGGACTGTGATGGCGCCTCGAAGCTCTCGTCTGCGCGCGCGCCGCGGCTTCACCATCCTCGAAGTGCTGGTGGCGATGTCGATCCTGCTCGTGGGCATGTCCGCGATCCTGGGCCTGCTGTCGTTCGGCGCGGCGATGACGCGCACCGCGGCGCTCAAGAGCGCGGGCGCGATCAGCGTCGAGGCCATCGCGGCCGACCTCGAGGAGTCGCTGTTCCCGCTGGTGCTCGATCCCGCCACGCGCCAGTGGACGGTGGGCGAGCCGGTCGCGATCGAGCGCCGCGAACTCGCGAACTACCCCGGCGTGACCTACAGCGCACGTGCGATCGGCGACCCCAGCGACAAGCGCCCTGGCGGACCGCTGCGCTACCGCGTCGAGATCGAAGTCGAGTGGACCGCCGGCGGTCGCGTGCGCTCGAAGACCTTCCAGACCTTGATGCTGCGCCAAGTGCCGTTCGGCGAGCGCTTGCGGCGCATGCTGGTGGAGAAGCAGAACCAGGAAAGCGGTGCGGCGTCGGCGACGCCCGCGAACCCGACCAAGGCCGCCTCAGGCGGCGGGAGTCAACGATGATGAAGTGGTGGAGTTCGGTGTGCGTGGCAGGGATCGCGGCCTTCGTCCTCTCGACGCCCGCGACGGCGCAGCAGGCGGCGGGGCAACCCGCGACGGAGCAAGCGCCGGCCGTGCGCGACGTCTCGATGCTGCAGTTGTTCGACGGCGCGATCCTGTGGGGCTCGATCGTCGGTCACGACGCGCAGACGCTGCACGTCGAGCGGCTCGACAACGGCGGTCGCTTGCGGCTGCCCTGGACGCAGCTCTCGCCGGCGCTGTCCGAGCAACTGCTCGACCAGTACGGCTACGTCGATCGCAGTGGTGAAGAGGTCATGGTCGAGGCCGACCGCTACATCCTGCGCGACGGGCGCGAAGTGGTGGCCGCGACGATCCGCGACACCTTCGACGCCTTCTGGGTGAAGACCGCCAGCAGCACGTTCGCCGTGCCCAAGCTGCAGATCAAAGTGCCGCCGACGCGCGTGTTCGTCAGCGCGCTGGAGATCTACACGCGCGAGGAGCTCTACAAGCAGGAGCTCACCAAGCTCGAGGCCGTGCTCCAGGACGAGTCGGCGTCCGCCGAGGACAAGGCGCGCGCCCAGTGGGACCTCGCCAGCTACTGCGAGCGCATCTACGACTTCGCGCACGCCGTCGAGCACTTCAAGGCGCTCGGCGCGCTCGCGCCGGACTTCAAGGTCAACGAGACCGCCGCTGCGATCGCGCGCAACACCACCAAGGTCGCGCTGCAGACCCAGCTCGACGCGCTGCGCGAGATCGACACGCTGCGCGCGCGCGGCCGCTTCGACGATGCGGTGCGCCAGGCCGACGCGTTCATCGCCAGCCACGAGGACAGCCCGCTGCGCCCGGATGCGGCCAAGAAGAAGACGCAGGTGCTCAAGGCGCGCGAGCAGAAGATGCGCCAGCGCGTGGCGGAGGCCTATGTGCGCTGGCTGCCGCGCCTGCTCGATCAGAAGGCGCGCACGCCGCTGCTGACGCTCGAGGCGGCGCTCTCGTACCTCGACGAAGGCCTGGGCAACGACCTCGTCGACAACGTCACCAAGGAAGTCGCCAAGACGGTGACGGCCGAGGCCACGCCCGACCTGGTCAAGCGCTACTGGTCCGAACGGCAGCTCGGGCGCTGGCGCTCGGCGAACTACGGGCAAGGCACGTGGTTGCTCGGCGAGTCCGAGGCGCGCAAAGGTCTCGAGCCCGAGGAGAAAGAAGCGGCTCCGACTTCGGAGACGGACGCCGCGCGCAAGGAACTCGAGGAGCGCATCAAGCGCTACCTCCAGAACCAGGAGATGGTGCGCAAGGCGCAGTCGCCCGATGCGCAGGGTGAAGAGGAGGACCGCGAGAAGTTCTGGGCCGAGTATTCCAGCGGCTCGAAGTCGCAGTGGATGCTCGCGCGCTACGCGGAGACCTCGGGCGAATTCCAACTGCGCGCGCCGGGCTTCGTGAACTGCCCCGACTGCGGCGGCACGGGCGTGCGCGAGACGGTGTCCGTGCGCGGCTCGCTCAACGCAGGCAATGCGCAGGGCGGAGGCCAGCGTCAGACCGGCGGCCAGATCACGCTCTCCAAGTGCCCGACCTGCTACCACATCGGCGTGTTCCGCAAGGTCTGGTACCGATGAGTTCGCGCCCGAGCGTTCTCTTGCGCGCCGCATCGATCGCGTGCCTGTGGACCGCCTGCCTGTGGACCGCTGCGTGCGCAGCGACCTCCAACCCCGACCGCGACTCGTTGCGTCCGCTCGAGCGCACCAGCGCCGGCGCCAATCCCGCCGCGCCCGCGCCGCAGGCCGCCGAGTCCGCAGCGCCGTCCGCGGCTGATGACGGTTCGTCCGCAGCGCTGAACTCAGGCGTCGCCGATCCCGCCGCCGGTAACCCGGTGGCTTCGAACTCCGCGGGGACGCCGCAAGCTGCCGCCGGCGCCGCACCCGCCGCTCAAGCGCCTGCAGCGCAGTCGCCCGCCGCCGGGGCCGCGCGCAGTCAGCCTCCCAAGCCCTCGTTCCTGCTCGGGCGAGTTGGCGGCGAACCGCTCGAGGTAGCCGAGTTCCTGCGCCGCCTGTGGATCCACGACGGGTCCACCTCGCGCGACATCGTCGAGCAGATGGTGTTCGCCCGCATGGTCATGTTCGAGGCCTCGCGCCTGGGCATCGAACTCGCGCCGAAGGCCGTCGACAGCGCTGTGGCGAAGGCCGTGGCCGCGCTGGAGAAGCGCCTGTCGGACAAGGGCTCCAAGCTGACCCTCGACGAGCACATCGAGCGCAACCTCGAGGTCGAGCCCGCGCTGTACCGCGCCTCGATGCGCAACGACGCGATCGTGTCGCTGCTGGCCGAGCGCTGCGTGCGCGCCTGGGAGTTCGAGAGCGGCCTCGCCCGCGTGCGCATCTCCGAATTCCGCGAGCGCGCCAAGCTCGACACCGCTCTGGCGGAACTCGCGGCCGGCAAGCCCTTCGAAGCCGTCGCCGCGGCGCATGGCCTCGGCGAGGACGAGCAGGCCGGCTACACCCGCGTGCCGGTGGTGCGCGCGGAGTCGCAGGAGCTCTCGCGCGTGGCCTTCGCGACCGAGATCGGCGCGGTGGGGGGGCCGCTCGAGCAATCGGGGGCCTGGCTGCTGTTCAAGATCGACTCGCGCGACGACGGCAGCGACGTGCGCTGGAGCAGCGACGGCGAGCGCATCGAGGCCAGCCTGGAGCGCGACCCGCTCCAGAACATCGAGTACGTGCAGTGGCGGGCGGCCATGACGAGGCGCTACCAGCTCGACCTCGCGCCCTTCCTGGAGACCGTCAGCGGCCGTCGACCTTGACCGTTGCGCCGCAGGCCGCGATGCTGGGCCTTTCCATGTCGGGCAGCGAGACCAGCAGCGGCGAGGCGATGGCCCCGGTCGATTCGAGCGCAGAGCCGCAGGCCGGTCCCGACGCGGGTCCGCAGGCCGAAGCGGCGCCGCAGGAAGCCGACCCGACCACGGCGGCCGTCCCGAGCGATCCCCAGCTCGTCGCCGACCGCGAGAGCACCAGCGCCGAGGTCTCCGACGACGAGCTCGAGCGCGAAGTGGCGGCGCTGCTCTTCGCCTCGCCCGAGCCGCTCTCGGAGTCGAAGCTCACGGGCCTGCTCGACGGCACCCCGGCGGCGCGCGTGCGCCTCGCGCTCGACGCCCTCGCGCGTCGGCTCGCCTCGAGCGGACTGCCGTGGGAGCTGCGCTCGATCGCCGGCGGCTGGCAGCTGTACACCAGCGAGGCGCTGGCCGACACCGTCGGTCGCCTGGCGAAGGTCCGCAAGGACGAGAAGGTCTCTCCCGCCGGCCTCGAGACGCTGGCGATCGTCGCCTACCGCCAACCGGTCACGAAGGGCGAGATCGAGGCCATCCGCGGCGTGCAGGTCGGACCGATCCTGCGCACGCTGGTCGACCGCGGGCTGGTGAAGGTCGCCGGACGCTCCGACGACCCGGGTCGCCCGCTGCTCTACGGCACGACCAAGAAGTTCCTCGACTCGTTCGGGTTGGGCTCGCTCGACGACCTGCCCCGCGACGGCGAGCTGCTGCGCGACTGATCGCAGCGCCCCGCGGCGCGCGTGATTGCGCCCGCGTGCGGCGCGTCCGTAGACTCTGCGGCCCCTTTTTCCCTGCGCACGCCCCGCGCGGGCGGCCCAGCGCTGTCGGGCCCGCCTTCTGCGCGCCCTCGACGAAAGCGCTCGTCGCCCGCTCTGTTCGCCGGTCGCGCCTGCGCCGACACCCGCTATGTCCACTCACGATCCCAAGCATCCCGCGTCGTCCGCCCACGAAGTCGAGCGGGAGGTCGAGCAGGAGGTCGAGGCGATTCACGTTCCGCGCGGCCAGAGCCGCACGCGCTACGTGTTCACGATCTTCCTCCTGATCTTCATCCTGGTCATCTTCGTGGTCTCCGACCTGTTCCAGGGCGCGTTCTCGCGCTCGGGCCGGGACGGCGAAGGGCCGTTCGTCGAGTGGGAGCACCCGCGCCTGGGCCGGCGCGCGATCGACGATCGGGACTTCGTGCTCGAGCGTCGCCGCGTCGAGGACTTCTACCGCGTGCTGGGCATCGACCGCCGCCAGATGCGCGAGCTGACCAACGACGAGAACATCGCTCGCACGCTGATCGTCGACGAGCTGGCCCGCGAGGCCGGCGTCGAGTTCACCGACAAGGAGCTGCGCGCGTTCGTGAAGGAGCGCTTCAACGACGCCGCGACCTACGCCCAGGTCTTGAACAGCGCCCAGGTCACGGCCGCCGACTTCCAGGAAGTCCTGCGCCGCATGTTGCGCGTGCAGCGTTACGAGGCGCTGCTCACGGACCTCGTCTCGCAGCCGAAGTCGGCGGAGATCGAGAAGGCCTGGAAGGAGCAGCACCAGCAGCACTCGCTGGAGCTCGTCACCTTCCGCGTCAATCTCGACGATCCGCAGATCGCAGCCAAGTTGCCTGACCAGGCCGGGCTCTCGACCTGGTACGACGGGCTCGACGCGCTGCGCAAGCGTCAGATGTTCAGCGCCGAGTGGCGCCCCGATCGCGCCGGCGCCGAGCTGGCCTACTTCAGCTTCGACGGCGGTGACGCGAGCGCGTTGATCGCGCGCTACCCGCGGCCGGAAGGCGCGGACCTCGAGCAGCTCGCGCGCGACTTCCACAGCCAGTTCGCGCACCTGCGCTTCCGCCGTCCCGAGGAGAAGGCCGACGCCGCCGACGCGCGCGAGCGGCTGTACTTCAGCTACGACGAAGTCGCCGAGCGCGCCAAGGCCGAGGCGCTGGCGCACGCTGCGCTGCTCGACTTCGCCAACGAGATGCGCAACAAGAGCGCGGCCGGCGGCGAGATCGACTTCGCCAGCGAAGCGGTGTCGGTGGGGCTCGCGTTCGTGCGCGAGGCCACGCCCAAGAGCCAGCTCGACTGGACCTCCATGCCGACCGTGGGCAGCCCGGTGCTGTCCGAGGCGGTGATGCGCGCCTCGCGCGGCGATCGCTTCATCAGCCCCATGGTCACCGACAAGCACCTGATCCTCGGACGCGTCACCGAGCGCCTCGAGGCCGGTCCCCCGGCCTTCGCCGAGGTCGCCGCGCGCGTCGAGGAGGAGTGGCGCAAGGACCAGGCCTACGAGCTGGCGCGCGCGGACGCGGGCAAGCTGATCGAGGCCTGCAAGCCGCCGATGGTGGACAACGTCCAGCCGCAACCGACCGCGACCGCCGCCGAGTTCGCCGCCAAGGCGGCCGAGCTGGGTCGCGAAGCCGTGCTGGTCGACTGGTTCGACCAGGCTGATCTGCCGACGGACGTCGGCGCGGACGAGAGCGACACGCAGCACTTCCTGCGCGAGCTCAAGCTCGGCGCGCGCTCTGCGATCACCTCCGTGCCCGACGCGGTGATGGGGCCGTACACCTCGACCGACAAGCAGCGCGTGTTCGTGTCGCGCTACATCGGCAGCCGCGAGCCGCCGGAAGTGGCGATCGAGCCGCGCGAGTTCCGCGGGCTCGAGGCCAACGCGCTGCGCGCGAGCCGCGAGGAGACCTCCGAGCAGTTGTTCGGCCGCGCCGGACTCGAGCGCAACTTCGGTCTGCGCTTCCCGCGCCGCGTCGAGACGCCGCCCGAGGGCGAAGAGGGCGCGCCGCCCGCCGAGGGCGAAGGCCAGCAGGGCTGAGCGAGGCGCCGCGCGAGCTCGCGCGAGTCACCATCGAACGAGCGGGTCTCGATGCGCTGCATCGGGGCCCGCTGTTTTTTTCACTCTCGTGTGGAGAGAGCCTGTCTTCGCGTTCTGCGCCGATGAGCGGCGCGCCTCAGCTCGCCAGCGCGGGCTTGAAGCTCACTCGGCTGAGACGATCCCTCGTCGCGGCTCGGCGCGCGCCGACTCAACTGGTCTGCGCGGGCTTGAACGTCACGCGGAAGATCGAGCCGCCGCCCGCGCGGTCCTCGACGAGCACCCTGGCGCCGACCGAGGCCGCCTGCAGCGACACCAGGTGCAGGCCCAGGCCCGTGCCGCGCGTGGTGCGCGTCGACTCGCTGCCCAGTCGGTAGAACGCGTCGAAGATGCGCTGCTTCTGCGCCGCCGGAACGCCCGGTCCGCGGTCGCGCACTTCCAGGGCCACGCCGTCGGGCCGGCGCAGCGTCGCGATCACGATGGGCTCCGCGTTCGGCTTGGAGTGATCGACGGGCGCGTACTTGCGCGCGTTCTCGACCAGGTTCACCAGGATCGAGTGCAGCGCCTCCTTGGTGAGCCACACCTGCGGAAGGTCCTCGGCCAGATCGAACTCGAGGTCGGGCGCTTCGGTGACGCGCCAGTTGAGCAACTGCTGGACGTGCGCGTCGACGAGCTCGGTCAGATCGCAGGGAACCGGGTTGGCGCTCGCCGAGGCGAGCTTGGCCTTCTCCAGCACGCGTTCGACCATCGTCGAGAGCCGCTCGGTCTCGCGCACGATGCGGCGGTAGTACTCCTGCTGCTTGGCGGGATCGGTGGTCCAGCCTTCGAGCAGCATCTCGGCGTGCAGCTTGATCGACGAGAGCGGCGTGCGCAGCTCGTGGGTCACCGACGCGACGAAGTTCTCGGTGCGAGCCGCCTGTTCGAGCTCCTGCTCCACGCTGCGCCAGAGCAGCGCCACGCCGGTCGACAGCGCCGCCAGGAGCATCACCGCGACGCCGCCGAAGCGCCACAGACGCGAGCGGTAGCGCTCGTCCATCTCGGTCGTGTCGATGGCGATCTGCATGCGGCCCCAGTCGAGGTCCTTGGGGTCGCAGTCGATGTCGAAGTCGCCGATCGGACGCAGGTCGGCGTGGTGCGGCGCGCAGCTCTCGCAGCCGTCCTCGTGCGTCTCGATCAAGCGCTCGCGCTTGGTCAGCACGCGTTGCGCCACACCGCGCGCCAGCTCGCGCGCGTACCACGTGGTGTCGATGAACAGCCCCTGCACCAGGCCCAGGCCTTCGCTCACGCGGTGCAGGCAGTTGGTCGCTCCCACCAGGTAGGGGATGGCGTCCACGCGCACGCGCCGGTGCGCGATCAGGCGCGGCTCGCCCTGCGCGTCGCGGTAGAAGTGCAGTCGGAACTGCCCGGCCACCATGCGCACGGGCTGTCCCAGCAGCATGCGTTCGGCCTCGATGCAGTCCTCGTCGCCCTGGGCGGCGCGGCTGGCGGCGATGGCGCGGACGGGCAGCTCGAGGCGCGCGGCGTCCAGCTCGACCGGCGACGAGGCGCTCAGCCAGGACTCGCTGCGCACGCGCTCGTAGAGCTCGAGGCTCGCGGTGAGCAACTCCGCCTGTTGCGCCGCGTCGCGCGCCGGGTCGCCGCTCGGCGCGCCGAGGAACACCTGCGCGCCGTCCGTGCGCGCCGCGTTGAGGTCGAACGTGAACCAGCCCGTGACCCCGGCCGGTCGCGGCTCCGAGCGCAACTGCGTCGGCAGCAGCGTCACTTCGCCCTGCGGCGTGGAGTCGGGGCAGTAGTAGTTGGCGTACTGCTCGACGCCGCGCTGGCCTTCCGCTCGGAGCAGCTCGTCGAGCTGCTCGCCCAACGCCGAACGGAAACGCCGGGCCGCGTCCTCCGCGTCGCGCGGCACGCTCGCGAGCTCGTCGGCGTGTTCCTGCTCGATGTGGCGCCACTGGAGGAGCCCGAGCGCCACGGTCGGCAGCACGAGCAGCACCGCGTAGAGCGCCAGCGCGCCGCGTCGAGTTCGCAGGTTGGCCATGGACTGGCGCGGCGCGTGCGCGACGCCGCGCTCAGTTGAACCAGCGGTAGCCCTTGCCGCGCACCGTCTGGATCAGGCTGGGCTTGGCGGGGTCGGGCTCGACCTTGCGCCGCAGGCCGACGATGTGGATGTCGACGGTGCGGGTCTCGACGTTGGCGCTCTTGTAGTGCCACACGTCGAGCAGCAGGTCGTCGCGCGTGACCACGCGGTCGCGGTTGCGGATCAGGTACTCGAGGATGTCGCCTTCGCGCGGCGTGAGCGGCAGCACCTGGCCGTCGCGGTGCACTTCGAGGCGCGCGAGGTCGACCGAGATGCCGCCCGGCAGCTCCAGGCGCGGCGGCGGCTGCGAGTCGATCGCGCGCCGTCGGAACTGCGCCTCCACGCGCGCCACGAGCTCGCGCGGCGAGCAGGGCTTGGCGAGGTAGTCGTCGGCGCCCGCTTGGAAGCCCTTGATCAGGTCTTCCTCGCTCGAGAGCGCGGTCAGGATCAGAACGCGCGTGTCCTGACGCACGGCGCGCAGCTCGCGCAGCACGTCGAGCCCGTTCATGCCCGGCAGCATCAGGTCGAGCACGACCAGGTCGTAGGAGCCCTTGCGCAGGTGCTCGAGGGCGAGCTTGCCGTCGTGCACCACGTCGGCGCGGAAGCCGGCGTGCTGCAGGGCGTCGCGGATGCCGAGGGCGAGGTCGACTTCGTCTTCGACGATCAAGATGTTCTGGGTCATCGTGGCGCGTTGGGATTCAACGGACGCGGGCGGTGCTTCGAGCAGGCTAGGGTAGCGATTCATGTGTTGTCCTCGAAGGCAACGCTACTCGCAGGTTCGAAGGCGCGTGCGTGGCGCGCGTTGGAGCTGCGTACGACGCGCGTTGGCTCGAGCGCTCAACGCAGGCCCGGCGGCTCGCTCGCCGGGCAGTTTTCGCAGCGCGGCGTGGGCTTGCAGCCCTGGTAGCCGGCGCGCACGAACAGCGCGTGGAACTCCTCGCAGATCCACTGCGAAGGCGCCAGGCGTTCCGCCAGCCAGTCGCGAACCTGCTCGTAGGGCGCCTGGGCGTCGACCCAGCCATGGCGCGAGAGGATGCGGCGCGTGTAGGCGTCGACGACCACGCTGGGCCGGCCGGCGGCGTAGCACAGGATCGAGTCGGCCGTCTCCGGGCCCACGCCCCAGACGCCGAGCAGATCGGCGCGCACGCTCTCGAGGCGGCCCGCGCGCAGCGCCGCCAGCCCGCCGTACTCGAGGTACCAGCGCGACAGCTCGCGCAGCTTGCGCGCCTTGGCGTTGAAGTACCCCGACGGACGCAGCGCCGCGCACAGCTCGTCGTCCCCCGCGGCAAGCAGTTGCGCCGGCGTGACCCACTCGCGCTCGCGCAGGTTGGCCAGCGCCTTCTCGACGTTCGTCCAGGCGGTGTTCTGCGTCAGCACGGCGCCGACGGCGACCTCCCACGGCGTGCGCGCCGGCCACCAGCGCTGGAACCCGAACCCCGTGTGCAGTTCGCGCAGCAGTCGGTCGAGCCCGTCGTGGTTCGCCCAGCGGCGTGGCGCGCGCCGCGGAGGCGGCGTGCCGACGTACGGACCGCGCTCGCTCTCGAGCTCGCTGCGCACGAGTCCCGGGTCGGCGCTCAGATCGCTCCACCTGCGCTGCACTTGGGTTTCGTCTCCGGCTCGCGTCGACTGCGCGCGACGATACCGTGCTGGCGCGCGCGCCGCGTTCGTCGTCCTTGAGCTCAATCCCCACGACTCCGCCTCGCCCCAGCGCCTCTGCGCGCGAGCTGCTCTTTGTCGCGCTCGCGGTCGGCGCGTGGATGGCCTGGCTGCTGCGCGAGGCCTTGTTCGGGGGCGCGCTCGCGCTCGTCGGCGCCGGCGAAGGCGAGTTCGCGCACGCCGCCGCGCGCTTCGTCGCGAGGTCGTGGTCGAGCGGCGACGCGCCGTGGTGGAACCCGCACGTCGCAGCCGGAGTTCCCGGACTGGGCAACCCGCTGCTCGGCGTTCTCGACCCGCAGTCGCTGGCGCTGATCGCCGCGCAGCGCCTCGGAGGAATCGAAGCGCTGTGCGCGGCCATGAGCTGGCTCGCCTGGGCGCGCGTCGTCGCGGCGGCGCTCGGCGCGTACGCGTTGGCGCGTCGCCTCGGGCTCGCGCGCGCGGGGAGCTGGATCGCCGCGCTCTCCTTCGCGGGCGCCGGCTACGTCGTCGTGGGAGCGCTCGAAGCGGGCGGACGAGTCGCCTGGCTCGCGCCGTGGATCCTGCTCGCCCTCGAGCGTCTGCGCAGCACGCAGGGTCGAAGCGGAGCACTGGCTCTCGCGGCGAGCGTCGCTCTCGCGCTGAGCGCAGGTCAGCTCGAGACCGCGCTGTTCGTGCTCGCGCTGGCGCTCGCGTGGACCGTGAACGTGCTGCGCGAGCACGCCGGCGCGGGCCGCACCGCGCTGCTCGCGTTCCTGTGCGGTGCGTTGCTGGCGGCGCCGGTCGTCGCGCCAGCGCTTTCGTACCTCGCGCGCTCGACGCTGCTCGCGACGCGTGCGGCGCAGGAGCGCGGCCTGGACCTGCTCGACCTGGGGCTGTTCGCGCTGCTCGTCGGCGCACTGTGGCGCGCGCGCGAGTTGGGCGCGCGGTGGGTGGAGGACGGCTCGCGCGAGCAGCGCTTCGCCGTTGGCGTCGCGGTGGCGTTCGCGCTCCTCGCGCTGCTCGTCGCCGCGCTCTCGCCGTGGCCCGACGCTGCGCCGCGACTGCTGTTGCACGACCTGTTCGGAACACCGGGCGGTCCGAACGGCTACTGGGGGCGAGAGCGGTTTGCCGACGCGGCGCGCGCGTGGATCGCTCCGCTCGCGCTCACCTTGGCGCTGGCCGGTCTGGTGACGCCGACGCTGGGCTCGCTGCGCGTCGCGGGAATCCTGCGTTGGAGCGGCGGACTGGGGCTCGCGCTCGTTGTGGGGGCGCCGGCTGCTTCCCAACTCGCCGCAGGCCTGCCGTTCGTCGAGCTGTGCGATCCGCGGCACGTCGGCGCCGCGGCCGGACTCGCGCTCGCGCTGCTCTCTGGCGCAGCTTTCGAGCACGCCACCGCCTGGGCGCGCGCGAGCGCGGCGGCGAGCGTCGCGTTGCTCGTCGGCGCGCTCGCCTTCGTCAGCGCGTCGCACGCGCCGCTCCCGCAGCCCGCTGTCGAGCCGGAAGGCGGCGAAGGGTTGATCGCGCTTACGCGCCGTCCCGAGGCCTCGCTTGCGCGCGGCGCGCCCAGCTTCGAAGGGTGGATCCACCCCGAGCTCGAGATCGGGTCCGCAGCCGTGCGCGTGTCTCGCGCCGACGAACAGGCGCCGAGCGCTCACGCGCTGCCGCTCCCGCTCGAGCTCTCGCCGAGCGCTTGGCGCGAAGACGACGCGGTGCTCGCTCCGCCGGGCGCGCGCTGGTTCCGCGCTCCGCACTTGAACGTCGCGGACTTCGACGAAGGCGCGTGGTCGTTCGCGTTCGTGCTGCGCGCGCCCGACGGTCGAGTCGTGAGCGAGCGCACGCTGCACACGTCCGTGGTTCACCGTCCGCGACGCACGAGCTTGCCGAGCCTCGTGCTGGCCTTCGCGTGCGCGTTCGCCGTGCTGTGGCTGCGACCGGCGCAGCGTTTCGCCGCGCCGATCGTCGCCGTCGTGCTCGTCGCGGCGAATTCGTGGTTCCAGCTCGACCTCCACGCGACGCGTCCGCGCGAGCGCCTGTTCGGCTCGCCGCAACGCTGCGAGGCCATCGCGAGCGCGGCCGGCGACGGGCGAGCGATGTGCGACGTGGACCTGGTTTCTCCGCACGCCGCGCTGGCGCTCGGCTGGCGTGCGCTCGACGCACGCGACGGCCTGGGTTGGACGGAGTTCGACACTCTGCGACCGCTCGCGCTGCTCCCGGGCGAGCACGCCGCGCTGGGGTTCTCCGCCAGCGGCTTCGACGAGCGCGCCAGCCTCGCGCAGCGCTTCGACGTGCGCGTGCTCGCGCAGCGCCAGGAACGTCTGCGGCCCGTCTCCGAGAGCTCGCGCGTCGACGGCGCGATGCTGCACCGACTCCCGACGCTCGGCGCGGCCGTCCTGATCGCGGACCTGCTCCCCGCGGAGGTCGCGCGCAAGGCGCTGCGCGAGTTCGACGCCGCGCAGCAGGCCTACATCAGCAGCGACATCGCGTGGGCGCCGCGGCAGCCGTTCACGGCCGGGTCAGTCGAGCTCGTCGAGCGCACGAACCACGCCATCGCGTTGAGCGCGCGACTCGACGGCGAAGCCCTGCTCGTGCTCAGCGAACAGAACGCGCCCGGTTGGAGCGCGCGCGTCGACGGTCGCGAGGCGCTGCTGTTCGAGGCCGACGGGCTGTTCCTCGCCGTGGCGCTCGGCCCGGGCGAGCACGTGGTCGAGTTCCGCTACGCGCCGCCGCTGTTGCGCGTCGGATGGCTCCTGGGGTTCCTCGGCGCCGCGGGGCTCGCGCTCCTCGCGTTCAAAGCCCGCGCAGCCACTCCGGCTTGAACGGCGCGGCGCCGGGCCGCGCGAGCACTCCGTCGAGCGCGCGCACCATCGCGCCCTTGTCCTTGGGCAGCGTCCCCGACAGCGCGAGGTAGTTGCTCGCGTGGTTGGAGCGGAACACCGAACCCGAGAGCTCCAGCGCCGCGACGAATTCGCGCAGCTCGGCCGCGAGCTCGAGCGGGGAGAGCTGATCGACCTCGCCGCGCTCGGCTTGCTCGAACAGCGGCGTGCCCTCGACCGGCGTCATCACCAGCGTGCTCACGAAGCGCGGATCGATCGCGTTGACGACGCGCGCGCTGGCGAGAGCGTGCTCGCGGCTCAGCGCGCGCCCGCCGGCGCCGAGCAGGACCATCGTGGAGAGCTTCACGCCCGCCTCGTGCGCCTTGAGCGCGACGCGGATCATCTCGGCCGCATCGACGCCCTTCACCAGGCGTGTGAGCACCTCGTCGTGTCCGCTCTCGATCCCCAGGTAGTACAGCGACAGCCCGCGCTCGCGCAGCTCGCGCATCTCGTCGGTGCTGCGCACCTGGAGCGACTGCGGACTGGCGTAGCAGCTCACGCGCGCGAGCGGTCCGAACGCGGCGCGCAGCTCGTCGAGCAGTGCGCTCAAGAAGCTCGCCTTCGCCATCAGCGCGTCGCCGTCCGCGAGGAACACCTTGCGCACGCCCGGCAAGTTCGCGCGCGCCCACTCGATCTCGGCGCGCAGCTCGTCGAGCTTGCGCACCTTGAAGCGCTTGTGGCGGTACATCGCGCAGAACGCGCACTCGTTGTACGAGCAGCCGATCGTGGCCTGCAGGATCAGGCTGTCCGCTTCGGACGGCGGGCGGTAGAGCGGTTCGGCGTAGCGGATCACGGCGGAATGCGCGGAAGGCTCAACGTAGCAGCAGGTTCGCGTCCATCAGCGCCTGGCCGGCCCAGGTCGGCAGTCGACGCAGCTCGTCGGGACGCGCGCGCAGGCCGCTGAGCTCGGCGCGCGCCGACTCGGGCTCGCCCGCCAGCACCAGCGCCGCGGCGTACTCGATGCGGAGAGCGCGCGACCAACTCGTCACGCCAGCGGCGTCGCTCTGCGCCAGGCAGCGCCGCGCTTGCCGGTAGCTGCGCAGCGCGTCGGACGCCGATCCGCGTTCGGCGTGCTCGCGCGCCCAGCTCACGTGCGCGGAGCCCTCGAGCGCGTTGGCCTCGGCTTCGCTCAAGCCTTCCAGCGGTTTGCGCGCCGCGTCGTGCGCTCGTTCGGCGCTCAACTCGCTCAGGCGTTCGTCGGCGCGCGCGAACAGCTCCCAGCCGCGCGCCACGTCGAGGTCGCGCAGCGCGGCGACGGCCCAGTCCCGCAGCGCGCGCTCGGCAGGCGCGCCGGTCTGCGCGAGGTAGCGCAAGGCCTGTTCGACGTCGCCGTGGCGCGCTTCGAGCAGCGCCAGGTTGCGCAGCAGTCCGGGGTGGTTGGGGTCGAGCTCGAGCGCGGTGCGCCACGCTTCACGTGCGGGCGCCACGCGGCCGCCGCGCGCGTGCGCGAGCCCCAGTTGCATCCAGGCTTCGAAGGAGTGGGGGCGCAGCGCCAGCACCTCGCTCCACGCGGCCGCAGCCTGCTCGAACGCGTCGGCGTCGCCTTGCGCTTCGAGCGAGCGCGCGTGGATGCTGCGCGCGAGCACCGAGTCGGCCCGAGTGTCGAGCACGAAGGCGAGGCGCTGGGCTTCGCGGCCCTGTTCGAAGTAGTTGCGCAACGCACGACCGTGCAGACCCAGGCCGAGCGCGCGCGGAACCTGCAGCGCGATGGCGAGACCGGCCACCGCGAGAGCCGAGTACTCGCCCAGCCGCGGGCGCGTGGAGAACTGCGGCGAGCCTGGCGCGCACACGGCGCCGATGAGCGCGAAGGCGAGCGTCGCACTGGCCGGGTTGGAGCTGAGCGGCTCGCGCGCGAGGCCGTTGAACAACACCGCGAGCAGTCCGAGGGCGAGCGGCATGCGTTCGACCTCGCCTGAACGCAGGACGGCGAACGCGCGCCACGCGGCCCACGCGTACAGCGCGAGCAGCAGCGCTCCGCCGAGCGGCCCGAAGTCGCTCAGCGCTTGCAGGTAGTCGTTGTGCGCGTGCTGCACCTCGGTTTCCTGGCCCGGCAGTCGACGTCCGAGCGACGAGATCTCGATCTCGCGCGGATCGCGGTGGGGCGGGAACTGCGCTGCGAACTGACCCGGTCCGACGCCGAGCCAACCTGCTTCTGCGAGCAGCTCCGGCACGCGAGCCCAGATGAGCTGACGCACTTCGATGCCGCCGGTGTTGTCGAGGCCTGCGACGGGAGCGCCTGCGACGCGCGGCGCGCTCTGCGGTCGCGGTGCGATGCGGCCGGCGGCGAACCCGATCAGCGCGAACAGCGCCGCCAGCGCGAGCAGCTTGCGCGCGTCGCGAGCCGCGACCAGACCGGTGAGCGCGGCGAGCGCCAACGCCGCGGCGCCCGCGAACACGGGAGCGATGCCGACGAAGAAGCCGTACGCGAGCGCGGCGATGCCGCCGATCCAGCGCCATGCGCCGGTGTCCCACACGGCCAGCCCCAACCCGGCGGCGGCGCCGATCAGGCCGGCTTCGGACATGAGTCCGGTGTTGCCGAGCACGCCGCTGAACTGATGCTCCGCGTCGGCGAGCGACGGACCCACGGCGACGAGCGAGACGATCGCGCACGCGCGTGAGAGCCACAGGCGACCGGCGCGATCGAGCGCGGCGCCGCCGAGCAGCAGCGCGAACGAGCTCGCGGCCAGCAGGCGCCAGCGATCGAACTCGAGCGTGTCGGTCGGCGGTTTGCGCGAGGCGCCGAACAGCGCCACCGCGGCGGCGGCGGCGAACAGCAGCGCCGGAACGGGGCGCACCGTGCGTCGCAGAGTGAACAGGACCGCGAAGATCGGGAGCACCGCGAGCGCGGCGATCGCGGCGCCGGTCACCTCGGGGTACAGGTCGCCGGTCAGCGACGCTTCGCGCGGCCAGGGCCACAGGAGCTTGAGCGCCGGGAACGCCAGCGCGACGCCCAGAACGCCCGCCAGCGTGCGCTGCAGCGTGCGCCAGGGCGCGAGGGGGTGCAGCGGCTCGGGGGGCGGCGAGTTCGGGGAGTCGTGATCCAAGACGGCGTGACGGGAGCGGAGGGGTGCGGAGCGGAGCCCGGCACAGGTTAGCGCCCGGGGCGGCGCGACGACCGAGCGACGCAGCGCGACGAGCGCCTCGCGCTCGCTCGAGGCGGCGTCGGACGAGGTCGCGAGCGTCGATCGCGCGCCGAATCCGGGCGTCGGCGCGATCGGCGTCGGAGCACGCGGCGAATCGAGCCGCATCCGCCGCCCGAGATGCTCCCTACGATGGCGCGCGTTCCGATCGCTCGACCTCCGTCACTGCTTGGACTCCCGCCTGTGACCCCGATCTCCCTCATCGCTTCGCTGTGCCTTCTCTCCGCGCAGGACGCCGCCCCGGCCGAGCCGGCGCCTCCGACCGTCCAACGCGGACTGCGCGTGCGCGAGAGCGGCGCGTTCGACGGCTACACGCTCTACACGCCTCTGCGCGGAGCGACGGCCTACCTGCTCGACATGCAGGGCGAGATCGCGCACAGCTGGAAGCACGAGCTGCCGCCGATGAGCTGCTACCTGCTCGACAACGGCCGTCTCTTGATGATCTCGCGCATCGACGACAACCCGGTGTTCTTCGGCGGCGGGATCGGCGGGCGCATCACCGAGTACGACTGGGACGGTCAGCTCACGTGGGAGTACGTGCTCTCGACACAGACTCAGATCCTGCATCACGACGTGGAGCCGCTGCCGAACGGCAACGTGCTGGCGATCGTGTGGAACCGCCTCAGCTCCGCGGAGGCCATCGCGCTCGGACGCGATCCGCGCGTGGTGGGGGAGCGCGGTTTGTGGCCGGACTCCGTGATCGAGATCGAGCCCACGCGGCCGTCGGGCGGCAAGATCGTGTGGGAGTGGCGCGCCATCGACCACCTCGTGCAGGACTTCGACTCGACCAAGGCGAACTTCGGCGTGGTCGCCGATCGGCCCGAGCGCATCGACATCAACGGCGACCACCGCAGCGAGGCGCCGCTCACCGCGGAGCAGCAGCGCGCGCAACGCGAGCGCGAGCGGCAGTTGCGCGAGCTGGGCTACGCGGGCGGCGACGACGCGGCCGAACAGGCGCCGGACGAGCCGCCGGAGAAGCGCCGCTCCGATTGGCTGCACACCAACTCGGTCGACTACAACGCCGAGCACGACCTCATCGCGCTCTCCACGCCCGAGCTGAACGAGATCTGGATCATCGATCACTCGACCACTCGCGAAGAGGCGCGCGGCTCGCGCGGCGGGCGCTGGGGCAAGGGCGGCGACCTGCTGTACCGCTGGGGCAATCCGCGTCAGTACGGCGCGGGCGGCGACAAGGATCGCCAGCTTTTCTACCAGCACCAACCCGAGTGGATCCCCGCCGACTGCCCGGGCGCGGGCAACCTGATCGTGTTCAACAACGGCTCCGAGCGCGGCGAGCCCGAGTTCAGCAGCGTCGACGAACTGGTCCTGCCCTTCGACGCCAAGCGCGGGTTCACGCGCGCCCGCGGCAAGGCCTTCGAGCCCGCGGCGCCGGTGTGGAGTTACTCCGCGCCCGAACCGACCGAGTTCTACTCCTTCTTCATCTCGGGCGCGCAGCGACTGCCCAACGGCAACACCTTCATCTGCTCGGGCAAGCAGGGCCGCTTGTTCGAGGTCACCGCCGACAAGCGCATCGTGTGGGAGTTCTGGAACCCCTGGGGCGGCGAGATGCCCGAGTCGATGGGCAAGGCCAATCCCAATCCGCGCAAGGACTCGCCGGTCGAACCGGTCAGCGTGTTCCGCGCGCGGCGCATCGCGCCCGACTACCCCGGTCTCGCACGCTTGCGCGCCAAATGACGCGCGCGCGGCTCAGCGGGCGACGCCCGAGGAGCTGACCAGCGCGTCGACGAAGGCCTCGGCTTCGAACGGCTCGAGCAACTCGAGCTGTTCGCCGGTCCCGATGTAGCGCACGGGCAGCTTCAACTCGCGCACGATCGAGCACACCGCGCCGCCGCGCGCGGTGCCGTCGAGCTTGGTCACGATCAGGCCGGTCACGGGCACGTGCGCCGTGAACTGCTTCGCCTGCTGGATCGCGTTCTGGCCGTTGACGCCGTCGATCACGAGCCACACTTCGTGCGGCGCGCCGGGCAGGCGCTTTTGAATCACGCGCTGCACCTTGCCGAGCTGCTCCATCAGGTTCTTCTGCGTGTGCAGCCGGCCGGCGGTGTCGAGGATCGCCACGTCGATGCCCAGCACGCAGGCGCTCTCGACCGCGTCGAAGGCGACCGAGGCCGGATCCGCGCCTTCCTTCGCGCGCACGATCGGAGCGCGGTTGCGTTCGGCCCAGATCTCGAGCTGCTCGGCCGCCGCGGCGCGGAACGTGTCGCAGGCGCCGAGCAACACGCTCTTGCCCTGGCTCTGGAAGCGGTGCGCGAGCTTGGCGATCGAAGTCGTCTTGCCCGAGCCGTTGACGCCCACGATCAGGATCACTGTCGGCTTGGCGTCGAGGCGCACCTCGCCAGTCGGCACGTCGGGCGGGGCGACGAAGTTCAGCAGCACTTCGCGCAGCACCGCGCGCACCTCGTCCTCGCCCTTGATCGAGCCCAGGGCGTGCAGCCGGTTGATCTCGCTCATCACCTCGGACGCGATCGGTCCCAGGTCCGACTGGTAGAGCACGGCCTCGAGCTCGGCCAGCAGCTCCGCGTCGATCGGGCGCGCGCCGCGGAAGACCTTGGCGATGCCCTCCGAGAGCGCCTCGCGCGTGCGCGAGAGACTGGACTTGAGTCGGTCGAAGAGCCCCATCTCAGAGCTCCTCCTCCGCAGGAGCCGCGCTCGTGTCCGCGGGCGCGCTGTCGACGCGCCGCGACTTGATCTTGTCGAGGATGCCGTTGACGAAGGCGCCGGTCTTCTGCGTCGAGTAGCGCTTGCCGAGCTCGATGGCTTCGTTGATCGCGACCTTGGGCGGGATGTCGCGGCAGTAGAGCAGCTCGTACGTGGCCATCCGCAGCACGTTGCGGTCGATCACCGCCATGCGCGAGATGTCCCAGTTCTGCGCGGTCGCGGCGATCTCGCGGTCGAGTTCGTCGAGCGTCTCGCGCACGCCGCCCACCAGCTTGGCGCAGAACGCGCGCGCCTCGCGGTCGGGCTCGTCCTCGCGCACGACTTCCTCGGCGGCCTCGAGCGCCGCGTCGCCGCGCAGGTCGATCTGGTAGAGCACCTGGAGCGCGAGCTCACGTCCTCTGGAGCGCTTCTTCACGCGCGCCTCCGCAGTTCTTCGCGCTGCTGAGCAGCCGACCAGTAATCGCCGTACTCCTGGTCGGAGATCTGCGCGATCGCGCGCAGCGTTTCGATTGCCGCGAGCGCCACCTCGCGGCCCTTGTCGTGGCCGCCCTCGCGACCGCCCGGCAGGGCGCGGGCGCGGGCTTGCTCGAGCGTCTCGCAGGTGAGCAGTCCGAACAGCACCGGACGGCCGTGCTCCTGGGCGATGCGCTGGAGCGCGTGGCTCACTGCAGAGGCGATGTGGAAGTCGTGCGTGGTTTCGCCCTTGAGCAGCACGCCGAAACACAGCACGGCGTCGAAGTCGTCTTCGTCGAGCAGGCGCTCGGCCAAGAGCGGCAGCTCGAAGGCGCCCGGCGCAGGGACCGCGACGAAGGCGGGCTCATCCTCTTCGGCGTCCTCGCCCAGGCCGGCGGCGGCGAGCGTCTTCCAGGCCGAGTAGGCCATCGCCTCGCACAGCTCCTGGTGGTACTGCGAAACGACCACGGCCACCCGAACGGAGTCGGGCAGACGCGGAACATGGGACGGGGACGGCGATCGTGCGTCGCGGGTCATGGGCGATGGCCAAAGAGCGGCGGTCCGAAGGGATCGAACGCGGGTTGCAGGAACGCAGAGTGTAGCCGCGCGGCGTCGGCCCGCGAGTCTTCGCGCGTGTCTTTGGAGCAGCGCCTCCGTACCATCGCCAGGGATAGGAGACACCCGCGCATGCCGCTGACGACGGAGTTGAAGGAAACACTGACGTTGATCCTCGCGGGCGGACAGGGCGAGCGCCTCAAGCCGCTCACCGTCAAGCGCGCCAAGCCCGCGGTGCCCTTCGGCGGCATCTACCGCATCATCGACTTCACGCTCTCCAACTGCATTCACTCCGGACTGCGGCGCATCTGCCTGCTCACGCAGTACCAGGCGCGCTCACTGGAAGAGCACGTGCGCTTCGGCTGGAACTTCTTGCCGCGCCGCCTCGAGCAGTTCATCAGCGTGCGCCCGCCGCACCACATGGGAACGGGGCTCTGGTACAAGGGCACGGCCGACGCGATCTACCAGAACATCGACACGATCGAGGAAGAGCGGCCGCGCCACGTGCTGATCCTGGCCGGCGATCACATCTACAAGATGGATTACGGCCGCATGCTGCGCGAGCACTTGATCCACCGCGCGGAGCTGACGATCGGCGCCGTCAAGATCCCGATCAGCGAAGCGCGTCACTTCGGCATCTTCGAAGTCAACGAGCGCGGACGCGTCACGAGCTTCGTCGAGAAGCCCAAGGAGAACGCGCCGGAGATCCCCGGCCAGCCGGGCTACTGCCTGGCGTCGATGGGGATCTACGTGTTCGAGACCGACGAACTCGTGCGCCGCCTGAAGGCCGACGCCGAGCTGGGCGGCTCGTCGAGCCACGACTTCGGCAAGGACATCATCCCCAAGATGATCCACGAGGCGCCGGTGTACGTGCACCGCTTCATCGACCGCGACAACGGCGCGGACGAGCCGTACTGGCGCGACGTCGGCACGATCGACGCCTACTTCGAGGCGAACATGGATCTGCTCTCGGTGAAGCCGAAGCTGAACCTGTACGACTACGACTGGCCGATCTACTCGCTGTGGCACGCCGATCCGCCGGCGAAGACCGTGCTCGAAGAGCAGGGCCGCCGCGCCGACGTCGTCGACTCGTTGCTCGCGCCGGGCGTCGTCGTCTCGGGCGCGCGAGTGGCGCGCTCGATCCTCGCCAACCGCACCTTCGTCGACGAGCGCGCCGTGATCGAGGACTCGATCGTGCTGGCGGGCGTGGTGGTCGGCAAAGGCGCCAAGGTGCGCCGCGCGATCATCGACAAGTGGTGCAAGATCCCCGACGGCTACGAGATCGGCTACGACCCGGTCGAGGACGCCAAGAAGTTCACCGTCAGCGACTCAGGCATCGTCGTGGTGCCGATCGACTACAACTTCGGCGCGTTGCCCAGCGCCGCCGCGGCGACGAGCGAGCCGTACTCGGCCTGGCGCTGACGCGCACGACCTCGACCGGGCCGCGCCGACTCCGGCTGCGGCGCATCGAGTTTGGCGCCGCGCTCGATCGATCCGATCGGGCGCGGCGCGCGCGTTTCAGGGAGCGACCGTCAACTCGATCGCATCCGAGAGGTTGGTCGTGCGCGGGGCCGGCGGGTCGCGGAACCAGGCCTGCGCGTAGACACGGTCGCCGGGGGAGAACGGAGAGCCGAGCGTTCCGGGGAAGCTCGACTGGAACACGTTCCAATCCAGCGTGAGCACTCCGGTGCAGGTGTTGAACACGCCGCCGGAGTTCTGCGGGATGCTGCGCTGCACGGGCGACTTGACGCAGAAGAAGCTCGAGCTGCCCGAGCCCCACGGCAGCGGGCTGAAGCCGGTGTTGTCGACGCCGTAGAAGATCAGGCCCTGCTTGGCGCCTTCGACGTCGGTGACGTCGATCGTGCACGGAGCGGAGAGCGCGGCGCTGGGCTGCGCGCTCGCGGAGATCGAAGGCGCGCAGCCGTTCGTCGTCGTTCCGGCCGTGCAGTAGTTCGTGGGCGGAAGGCTGCCCGACGTCGCCGCGAAGTGCAGCGCGTTCGAAAGCAACTTGCCGCCGTCGGTGCTCGAGGTCCAAAAGCCGCTGCCGCCGCAGTCGCTCGAGGGCGGGTAGAAGCCGAGGTCGACGCGCTTGGGGTTGGCGCCCTGCGCGACGAGGATCCGGCCGTCGCTCCACTCGGCGATGGCGATCGCGCCGGGATTGAGGACCGTGGCGGTCGGACGGTACGCGTTCCCGCCGCCGTTGAAGGAGCTGACGCCCGCCATGATCGGATGGGCGGGGAGCAACACCGTGCCGAGGGACGCCGCGCCGGTGGTCGAACCCGACTGGTCGGCGATCACTTCGTAGCCGTTCTGCCAGCGGCCCTGGATCGAGAGCGTGAGCGTGTTCCAGTTCACGGCGAACACCGCGACCACCACGGCGCCGCCCGCGTCGACGTAGTCGGCGAGCGTGTTGCCGAGCAGCGTCGAGTCCTGGAACGACGTGTTCGACCAGACCAGCACCGCGTCGTAGGCCTGCAGTTGCTGCAGCGTCGGGGTCGAGCTCGAGGCGTTGATGATGTCGACCGTTCCGAACAGGCCGGACGCGGTCAACTTCGCCTGGACGTCGGTGAAGCGGCAGTCGGTGCTCGAGGTCTGAGCGGCCGCGCAAATCGCCACGTCGACCTGCGCCTGCGCTGCGCCGAGGGTGAGCAGCACGGCCGCCGTGCGGAGGGCGAAACGTTGGGGGAGTTGGCTCATGATCGAAGTGCAGTTCGTCGCCGGGTGCGTTGCGTCGGACAACGTGTCCGACGCCTTCGATCGAGCCTACGCCAGCCTGCGCGAGCGCGCTACCTGACGTACTCGTCGACGTAGATCGGCAGCATCTTGCGCCAGGTGGGCCAGTCGTGCGGCCACTCTTCGCCCCACTCGACGACGCGGTTGGGGATGTTGCGCGAGCCCAGCACGCGCGCGACGTTCCAGCTCTGCTCGGGCTCCTCGGCCTTGCCCTTGCCGTGCGTGAGCAGCACGAAGCGCTTGCGCAACTGCGCGAGGTGCGCGCCCTCCGGCAGTCCGGGGAGGAAGCGCGTCGGCGTGTTGTAGTAGTGGTCCGAGTTCGGCTCGCCTTCCATGAACTTGGCGAGGTCGTAGGTGCCGCTCATGCACAGCGCGAGCTTGAACACGTCGGGGTGGCGGCACACGGCGGCGAGCGCCTGGTACGCGCCGATCGACGCGCCCGCGGTCACGATCTCGATGCCGGGGTCGTTGCAGTCCTTGCGGATCAGCGGCACGAGCTCGTGGTAGAGGAACGAGTCGAACTTCTGCTGCGCGCGCGCGGCGAAGGGCAGCTTGTTCGACTCGGCGAGCAGCGCCTGGCCGGCGGTGGAGTCGACCGAGTAGATCTTGATGCGCTGCGCTTCGAGGTGCGACTTCAGGTAGTCGATCATCCAGAAGCGCTCGATCTCCTCGGCGTCGCCGCCGGCGGTGGGGAAGATCACCAGCGGAGTTCCGACCTCGCCCCAGCGCACGACCTTGACTTCGCGGCCAAGGCGCTCGGAGCGCCACGTCTCGGTTGCTTTCGATGCCATCGAGGAGTGCTTCTCGGAGGGCTCAGCGCTTCTTGGCGCCGGCGGACTTCTTCTTGGGCTGTTGGGCGACGGCGGCCGGCTTGGGCGCGGCCGCGAGGGCTTCGCGCTCGCGCTTGTCTTCCTCGCGCCAGACCTGGATCTCGTTCCAGAAGTGCTCGGTGAACTGCTCCCACTCGTGCTTGGGGAACAGCGCCTCGACCTTCTTGCTGACGGCGAGCTTGGCGCGCTCGGAGCCGAAGAAGTTCCAGGCGACCTCGTCGAGGTGCGCCAGGTGCGTGGCGCAGAACTCCTCGAAGCGCTCGGTCTCGAATCGCTCGCGCGCGAGCGCGGCGTACTGCGAGAGCTTCTCGCGATAGGAGAGGTCCTTCTCGGCGATGTCGAAGAACGGCTGCCAGTCCTGATTGACGCGCATGCGCTTCTTGGTCGCAGCGACGTACAGCGCCCAGCGCAGCTTGGCCTTCACGAGCCAGGGGAAGTGACGGTGCAGGCTCGTCACCTGACTGTCGGGGCAAGGGTTGGCGAAGTCGATCGGATGCCACTCGTCGCCCGAGTACAGCGCCTCGCACGAGTTGAAGTCCCAGCCGAAGAAGGCGTTGATCGTGAGCGTGATGTCGCGCAACACGCTCAGCGTCTCCTCGGGCAGGTAGTCCTTGTCGTTCAAGTAGCGCTGGTGCAGCGGCGCGCTCGGGTCGTAGCGGATCACGCGCGTCTGCGCGCCGAGCCCGATGCAGCGGCAGAAGTGCTCGTACGGCACGACGCCCTTCTGCA
>CALKYE010000180.1 GCA_938003765.1 uncultured Planctomycetia bacterium | reverse complement strand
TGGCGCGCGACGCCGCTGCGGACGTGCTCGAACACGGAGAAGCGCCAGCGGCCCTCCGTCATGCCATCGAGCTCGAATTGGCTGTCCACGACGAACGCCGAGCGCCAATGGCCCTCGTCGCCGATCAGCCAGGCGCTGACGGCGCCGTTGAAGGCCTCGGCGCCGCTGTTCACGCGTCCGCGCACGCGGATGGCGCCTCGCGGTCGCAGCTCCAGCTCGTAGTCGCCTGCTTCGCCGATCGAGACGTCCCGCGACAGGTCGAAGATGCCGTGCTGGTCCCACTGGAGTCGGCGCGCGACCTGGTGCTTGCCCGGGGCGAGGTGCGCGAGCTCGAATCGGCCACGAGCGTCCGTGGGAATGTTCCAGTCGAGGTGCTCGCCCGTTCGAGCGTCGCGCGCGCTGACCATGATCGTCTCGCCCGCCAGCGGCGTTCCCGCGCCGTCGAGCAGCACGCCGCGCAGCGTTGCTCCGCGGTCCATTTCGATCGTCACCGGCGCCGACGACGGCGTGGGCTCGAACGGGCCGGCGATGCGACGCGCGTAGCCCGCGGCGTCCGTCACGAGCCAGATGGCGTCGCTGGCCAGTTCGCGCAGCTCGAACTCGCCGCTCGCGTTGGTGTGGGCGCGCTGCGCGTGCTCGTCGACGACTCGAATGCTCGGTCCTTGTACGCGCACCACGCGTAGCGCGGCGTTGGCCAAGGGCGCTCCGGCGTCGGAGTCGATGACGCGCCCGAGAATGCGCGCGGGCGCCTGCAAGGCGACCTCGATGAGCTGACTCTGCGGATCGAGCGACGTCACGGCGCGCGCGACGAGCGCCGGCGCATAGCCCGCCGCCGTCACCTCGATCGCCGCGACCATGCCGGCGGGAACCTCTTCGCCGTCCATGCTCCAGCGGCCGTCCTGCGCGCTGAACTCGCGTCCGCCGAAGTACCAGGTGGCGCTGACCCCGGTGAGAGTCTGCTCGCCCGCCTGAAGCGGCGCATCGGTGAAGCGGACGCGGAAGCGCTGGATCGGGGCGCCCGTGCTCGCGTCGACGACGCGCCCGCACAGGCCCGCGGCGCGAGCGAGCGTCACGTCGACGTGGCTCCGGTCCGCCGCGAGCGCGACCGTCGTTCGCACTCTCCCCGCCGCGTAGCACTCCAGCTCCAACTTGGCGCGCTCGGGCACGCCGCGCAGCTCGAATCGTCCGTGCTCGTCCGAGCGCGCGCGGTGGTCGAGGTAGTTGCCTTCCTCGCGCAGGGTGAGCGTGACTCCGGCCAGCGCCTCGCCGTGTTCGTCGAGCGTTCGGCCGCTCACCGTCAGGCCGCGAACCATCGCTAGCACGAGTGGCGCGCGGACGAGCTGCGGATCGATCGGCGCAGTCAGCGGCGCATACCCTTCACAGTCGACCCACATGTGCGCATTGCGCGGCGCTACGTCTCGAAGCGTGAACTCGCCGTCTTCGCGCGAGACGCTGCGCGCGCCGTCGGCGTCGAAGCGCGTCGCGCCGATCGTCAGGCGCGCTCCGGGAAGCGGTGCTCCGTGCTCGTCGGTGACCACGCCGCTGATGTCGACGCCGCGGCGGAGCACGACCTCGATCTCCTCGCTCGGCAGCCGACCGTCGTCGAAATCCACGCGCGTGCGCGCGAAGCCTTGGGCCTCGACTGCGACGCCGATCCAGGAGTGGTCAGCGGGCAGCGAGTCCAACTCGAAGCGGCCCAACTCGTCGCTGGCGACGGCCAGGTCGTCGGCGTTGAACGCCTGCACGCGAGCGCTGGCGATCGGTCTGCGCTGCTCGTCGAGCACTCGCCCGCGCAACACCGCGCCGCGCATCAGCACGATCTCGAGACCTTCGACGGGGCCCGCGGTGGCCATGGTGTGGACGTTCAGCTCCGCTGGCGCGAACCCCTTGTGCTGGACGCGCAGGGTGATCTCCTCGAGGGCGGTGCTCGCGCGCAACTCGAATCGACCCTGGGAGTCGCTCGGCTTGCCGCGGCGGTATCCGCTCACGACGACGCCTTCGAGCGGCGCGCCCTCGGTGTCGACGACTCGCCCGCGCAGCGTCAGGTCGAGCGGGGTGCACGACACGCGCACGTCCTGCGGCGCGGGCTTGCCGCTCGTCGCGACGAGTCTGGCGCTGCCCGGGAAGTGGTTTTCGCTCACGACGAGGAAGCTCACCAGCGCGGCGGCGTTCGGAGGCTCGAGCGCCGCCTCGAAGTCGCCGTTCGAGTCCGTGCGCACGATCCGCTCCGCGAGCAACTCGCCCTCGCCTTCGTAGCCAGCCTTCGCGCGCACACGCACGTCGACACCGCTCACGCCGCGTTGTCGGCCATCGACGGCGCGCCCGCGCGCGAGCCACGTGCGCTCGGGAGCGCTGACGACGTTGGTTCGCACCGGCGACGCAGCACTCTGCGCATCGCTCGCCGCCGGCTCGGGATCGCTCGACTGAGTCTGCGCAGCGACTTCGACGCGCTCGGGCGCCGACGGACCCGCCGCGACATCGCGCGCCGGGCTGTGCGAGGGCTCAACCCACGCGTCGCGCCAGATGAACAACCCCGCCGCGAGCGCCAGTGAGGCTGCGACGCCGAGTTTGACCTTCAAGCTCATCACCGTTCCTCCAATCACGGTCTCGGCGCCGAGCGCCGCGCCCATCCCGAGCTCGAGCGGATCGAAGCCCGCCAGCGGCGCGAGGAGCGCCAGGAACTCGCCGCGTCGGTTCGCATGTCGCGCGTCGATTTGCGCGCGCAGCCGCTCGACTCCGCGCTTCACGCGCGTGCGCGCAGTCTCGACCGGCACGCCCGTGCGCTCGGCGATGTCGCGCGGCGGCAGGTCGTCGACCAGACGCAGCTGCACGGCGGTGCGATACGGCTCGTCGAGCGACTCGAGCGCGCCGAGCAACTCGCGCAGCAGCTCCACGCGCGCCGCGGTGTCGGCCGCCGACGGAAGCTGCTCGCGGCGTGCTCCCGCTCGCTCGCGTCGCGCTTGGCGCGCTTCCCGCCGCTTCAGCCCGCTCGCGATGCGTCTCACCGCCTGCGTCAGCCAACCGCCGCTCGACAGAGCCTGCGGGCCGGCGCGCAACGCGGCCAGCCACGCTTCCTGCACCGCGTCCTCGGCGAGCGCCGGCTCCAGCACGATGCCTCGTGCGATGCGCCGCAGGATCGCGGTCTCGCGCGCCAGGTCTCCAGAGAGCTCTTCGCCGCTGCTCACGACCTACATGGTCGCAGGGCGCGAGAGCGGTTCAGCTCCGTCTCGAAATCCTCTCGTGCGAGCACCCGGAGAGCGCGATCGCCCGGCGTCGTTTGAGCTCAGCCCAGTCGGGCGGCAGCCCTCCCATGCAGGTCCATCGGTCGCAACCACGTCACTGCTCCCACCGTCGTCGCACCCGCCTTCAGCTACGCCGCGCAGGCAGAGCGCTCGCCCGCCGAACCCGTTCGTCGACGCGCTGCGGACGCCGCCGCCGGCGACCAGTTCGGCGCCGCTGTCGCGCTCGACGCCGACACGCTGCTCGTGAGCGCGCCGTACAACTCGGCTCGCGCCCTCGGACATCGCGCCACAAGCCTTCTTCGGAATGCGCCGGGAGCGCGGTCCACGCGCGGAGCGTCGCCGAGTTGCGGATTTGCGCACGCCTCGTCGCGGATCGACGGCGTTGCGTTGGTCCTTGCAGCGCGACGCTCGTCAGTGCGCGGTGGCATCGCGTTTCGAGCGCTCGCCCGCGCCGCCCGGCCCGTCCCGGTCGCAACCCCGGCGTAGGAAGCGCACCGCTCGCGGCGCTATCCTCTTTGCCCCGCAAAACCAGCCAGGAGGCACGCGCCGTGAAAGACTCGTTCGGAACCAAGACTTCGCTCACCGTCGACGGGAAGACCTATCAGATCGCCAGCTTGCCGGCGCTCGAGAAGCGCGGCCACAAGCTCGCGCGCTTGCCGTTCTCGCTGCGCATCCTGCTCGAGAACGTGCTGCGCAAGGAGGACGGGGTCGAGGTGACCACGGAGACGATCGACGCGATCCTCAAGTGGAACCCGAAGGCGGAGCCCGATCGCGAGATCTCGTTCAATCCCGCGCGCGTGCTGTTGCAGGACTTCACCGGCGTTCCGGTGGTCGTGGACCTCGCTGCGATGCGCGACGCGATGGTCGCGCTGGGCGGCGATCCGCGGAAGGTGAACCCGGGCGTGCCGCTCGAGCTCGTGATCGACCACTCGGTGCAGGTCGACTACTTCGGAACGCCGGATGCTCTCGCGAAGAACAGCGAGGTCGAGTTCGAGCGCAACAAGGAGCGCTACCTGTTCCTGCGTTGGGGCGCGCAGGCCTTCGACAACTTCCGCGTCGTGCCGCCGGCGACGGGCATCGTGCACCAGGTGAACGTGGAGCACCTCGCGCGCGTCGTGATGGCCGAGGGCGGCTGGGCCTATCCGGACACGCTCGTCGGAACCGACTCGCACACGACGATGGTCAACGGACTCGGCGTGCTCGGTTGGGGCGTCGGCGGCATCGAGGCCGAGGCCGCGATGCTCGGCCAGCCGGTTTCGATGCTCGTGCCGCAGGTGATCGGCATGAAGCTGATCGGCAAGCTCCCCGAGGGCGCGACGGCGACCGACCTCGTGCTGCGCGTGACGGAGCTGCTGCGCAAGCGCAACGTCGTCGGAAAGTTCGTCGAGTTCTTCGGCCCCGGTCTCGCGACGCTGCCGCTCGCCGACCGCGCGACGATCGCGAACATGGCGCCCGAGTACGGCGCGACGTGCGGCATCTTCCCGGTCGACAAGACCGCGATCGACTACCTGCGCTTCACCGGCCGCAGCGCGCATCAAGTCGCGCTCGCCGAGGCCTACATGAAGGCGCAGGGGCTGTTCCACGACGCGAACACGCCGGCGCCGGAGTACACCGACGTGCTCGAGCTCGATCTCGCGGGCATCGAGCCGTGCATGGCGGGTCCCAAGCGTCCGCAGGATCGACTGACGCTCGCGCAGCTCAAGCCGAACTTCGAGGAGCAGCTGCCGAGCTTGCTCGCGGGTTCGAAGGGCTCGAAGGGCGGCGGCGGGACCGCGACGGCCACGAAGGTCGAACTCGAGATCGGCGGCGTGAAGACCGCGATCGAGCACGGCTCGGTCGTGCTCGCGGCGATCACGAGCTGCACCAACACCTCGAACCCGAGCGTGCTCATCGCGGCGGGCCTCGTCGCGAAGAAGGCGGTCGAACTCGGGCTCAAGTCGAAGCCGTACGTGAAGACGAGCCTCGCGCCGGGCTCGAAGGTCGTGACGACCTACCTCGCGAAGGCCGGACTCACGCCGTACCTCGAGAAGCTGGGCTTCTACACCGTCGGCTACGGCTGCACGTCGTGCATCGGCAACTCGGGTCCGCTGCCCGCCGCGGTGTCGAAGGCGATCGATGACGGCGGACTGTGCGTCGCGGGTGTCCTCTCGGGCAACCGCAACTTCGAAGGCCGCGTGCACGCGCAGATCCGCGCGAACTACCTCGCGTCGCCGCCGCTCGTCGTCGCGTACGCGATCGCGGGTCGCATCGACTTCGACCCGAAGACGGAGCCGATCGGCATCGGCAAGGACGGACAGCCCGTGTTCCTGCGTGACGTGTGGCCGACGCAGGCCGAGATCGCGAAGGCCGTCGCGGATTCCGTGCGCGCCGAGATGTTCACCGAGTCGTACAGCTCGGTGTACGCGGGTTCGGACGAGTGGCGCGCGCTGGCCGTGCCGCAGGGCGCGACCTACGCGTGGGATCCGAAGTCGACCTACATCAAGCGCGCGCCGTACTTCGACGGCATGGGCAAGCAGCCCACGCCGTTCGTCGACATTCGCGGCGCTCGCGTGCTCGCGCTGCTCGGCGACAGCATCACGACGGACCACATCTCGCCAGCCGGCAACATCAAGGCCTCGAGCCCCGCGGGCAAGTGGCTGCAGGAGCGCGGCGTCGCTCCCGCCGACTTTAACCAGTACGGCGCGCGGCGCGGCCACGACGACGTGATGGTGCGCGGGACGTTCGCGAACGTGCGCCTGAAGAACAAGCTGCTCACCAACGTCGAAGGCGGCGAGACCGCGCTGCTCCCCGACGAGA
>CALKYE010000179.1 GCA_938003765.1 uncultured Planctomycetia bacterium | reverse complement strand
CCGCAGAGCTGAGCGCGACGCAGCGCGTCGTCAGGGGAACTCGAACACGCCGCGAGCTTCCCAGCGACGCTCACCATTGGCCTCTTTGGCCTCGAAGTGGAACGGGATGCGCGCGCCGCACTCGAAGCGCGTCGACGCCAGCGTCAAGACTCCCTCCAACCCGTAGCGCTTCACGAAGCGATCGCCGCGCGGGCCGCCAGCGAACTCAGCGGCCGTTGGAAGGCACGAGTAGAAGCCCGCGGTCGTCGCGACCTCGCTCCCCGCCTCGGCCTCCGCCGCCACATCGAAGATGAACCATTCGGGGAACTCCGGGTCGCCGATGCGGAGCGTGAACTGAGCATCCCCTTCGTCGCTCAGACCAGCCTGCAGCGCGGCGCGCGCGGCCGGGATGTTGCTCAGGATCATCGCCGTCCACCAGTTCGGCAGCGGTTCTTCCCCGCGCGCCTCGCGATACTCGCAGCGCGTCGCAGGCAAGCTCGGATCGATCGCGAGCAGCACAAGGTTCGGAGTCGTGTCGCGGAAGCTGCCTGCAGGAGCGTGCGCACCGCGCGTTTCGGCGAGTTCATCGCTCAACGCCAGTCCGATCTGACTGCGCTCGTCCAGCGACCAGAGCACCGCGGCGCCGACCACACCTGTTGTGAAGAGCGTCGCTGCGATCGTCTTGAAGTCGGGCATCGTTGCAGGACGCCAGTCTGAGCGCGCCGCTCGCTTGGAATCCTCGGGTCAGGGCGTTCGGTCGGACGCTCGAGTCGGCAGTGGGCGACTCGCTCGCCGTTCGGCCGACGCACTCCCCCGCGGCTCGGTCGAACGCTGGCCGTTCCCCCATCGCCCCCATGCTCGACCTCGACAAGCTCAACACCCTCGCCGCCGACCACTCCGACGCCCGGCGCGCGATCGCACTCGCCTCCGAAGCCTTCGCGTACACGCGCGAGACCGTGCGCGAGATGGACCAGTGGCTGACGCGCGAACCGACGCGCTACGGCGCGGGCGAAGCCGAACGCAAGCTCGAGGCGGCGGATCGAGCCTGTGAAGCACTCATCCGCAGCCTGAAGTCGAGCGATGCGCTCGCGCGGCCGTTCGCCGAGCTGCGCAGCGAGTTGCAGCGCGCCAAGATCGACCTGCGCAGCGAGATCGGCGAGGTGGTGAGCCAGGTCAACGGCCTCGAGTCCGCGGCGGCCGAGCGCATCAAGGAAGCGGCGACGACCATCTCCGCCGAGTTCGTCAAGGCCGAGAAGGCGCAGCTGGGGGTCCTGAACCTGGTCGCGGAGGCCCTGCGCGCGAAGAACGAGAAGCGCCCGGTCGATGCGCAGGTGCGCTCGAAGGCCGAAGCGATCGCCAAGACCGTGGGCGCGGCCCTCGCCGTCGCCAATCAGCAGTACCTCGCGCACTCGGGCTCGGTCCTGACCTTCCGCAGCACGCGAGAACGGCTCGAGAAGTACCTCGGCCGACGGGTCGACGCCTCGAACAAGGTGGACGCGACCTTCCCCGAGAAGGCGCGCCAGGCGGTCGAGCGCCTGAAGGGCTGGAAGGACGACATCGACCGCAAGTTGCGCTCGGAGTTCGCCTGAGTCGCGAGCGACGGCGCGAGCGCGCGCATGCGTGCGTCAGCGCCTGGACGCGCGACGGTCAGCGGCGACGCGTCGCCCTCGCTCCGAATCCGGCGCGGGAGTGCAAGATGCGCGGCGGCGGCGGCGTTGACGCGGCCTCCAACTCCACGGGGCGCGCCGTCACGCGGCCGCACCGCCCGCGAACCGCGCAAGGAACCGAGCGAGCGATGGTCTCCACCGACATTCGAATGGAAGCGCCCTTTGAAGCGAGCGTCGCGCCGGCCCCAGTGATCATCGGCGGCTGGGGTGATTCGCCGACGATCCTCGCTCCAGCGGCATCGGCAGACCTCCCGCCGCCCGCACCGACTCACGCGGCTCCATCGGGCCTCGTCATCGCAGCGCTGGCGCTCGGGGCGGCGCTCGTGCTCGCGCTGTGGATCTTGCGCAAGCGCGGCAAGTGACATGGAAGCGGCGATCGCTTCGCACTCCTCGCGCAGCGCGAGCACCGGCGCGCCGCTGCTCTTGCTCGCGGCGTTTGCGCTGACCCTCGTCGGCCCGCTGGCGCTCCTGCTGCTCACGCCGCTCGTGCTCGGCGTGCCGCACGTCGTCGGCGACCTGCGCTGCCTCGTCCTCAGCCCTTCCGCGCGCGCGCTGCGACTGCCGAAGCTCGCGCTCTTCGGACCGCTCGCGGCCATGACCGTCTTCAGCTCGTCAACGGTGTTCGGCGGCGAGTCGTGGCCGCGGGCGCAGATCCTGTGCGGCGCGGCGGCCGTGCTCGGAGCCATCCTCGGCGCACGAGGTCGAGCGCCGTGGCGCATCGCGCTCGCAACGGCGGTCGTCGTCTTGGCGGCGTTGGCGTGCTCGAACGTCACGCTGGGGCTGGTGGCGCTCGCGCACGCGCACAACGTGATCGCGCTCCTGTGGTTCTGCGCGTGGGCGCGCGATCGACGCGCGGCGCTCGGCGCGCTGGCCGTGTACGTGCTCGCCGTGGGAGCGTTCTTATCCGGTTTGGGAAGCGCGCCGATCGACGCCGAGTTCTGGGGACTGTCGAGCGCCAAGCTCGCGGCACAGCTCGCGCCCGGCGTCTCGACGGACTTCGCACAGCGCATCGTGGCGAGCTTCGCCTTCGCGCAGGCCGCGCACTACGGCGTGTGGATCTGGCTGCTGCCCCGCGAACGCGCGACGAGCCTGCGTCGAGACCTCGGCGCGCACGGGCTGTGGCTGTTCGCCGCCAGCGCCGTGCTCGTGCCGCTGCTCGCGTTGCGCGATCCGGTCTGGGCCCGCGACAGCTACCTCGCGCTCGCCGCGTTCCACGGCTGGCTCGAGCTCGCCGTGCTCGCACACCTGTTCGCCCGAGGCTCGCGGACGTGAGCTACGTCCTCGCCTGGTCGATCGCGTTTTGCTGGACGCTCGCCATCGAGCTGCCGATCTACGCGCTCGTGCTGCGCCCCGTCGCGCGAGCTCGCTGGGCGCCGCTCGCACTCGCGCTGGGCGTCAACCTCGCGACGCATCCGGCCTTCAGCGTCTGGATCGTCGCGCGCGCGCCCGGCGCCGCGGCGGTGGCGACCGCGGAGCTGATCATCGCCGCGCTCGAGTCTGCGCTCGTCTACGCCGCGTTCCGACGCGAGTGCGCGCCGTCACGCGCGCTGACAGCGGGCGTGCTCGCCAACTTGACGTCCTACTTCGCGGGCGAGTTGCTGCTGCACTGAGAGCGCCGAGGCGCCGCTCGATCCTCTGCGCGACTCACACGGCGCGCAGGTCGATCTCGTTGCTGCGCACGGAACTCGCAGCGCGAGGTCGATCGCGCTCAGCGCACGGAGGCGAGCAAGCGCTCGGCCTCGCCCAGGGTGTCGGGCCCGTCCGGCAGCGGCGGTCCGATCGAGTCGAGCCCCAGTTCCGGCGGCAGTTGCGCGCGCAGGCTGGTCCAGTCGGCGGGTTGCTCGACGTGCCAGAAGTAGCGTCGCTCGACGAAGTTCATGGCCCCGTTGAGCGGGATGAATTGACACGAGAGCACCTGCGGCAGCGCGCGATCGCCGAGTTGCTTGCGGCAGCGATCGATCGTCTGGTTGCGCACGGCGAGCGGGTCGATGCCCTGCGCCTTGCGCCACACGACTTCGTCGAACGACTCGAGGCGAACGCCGCACAGCGCGCCCGGACCGCTCGGGCGCGGCCCGTCGAAACGCTTCGCGAAGGCGGGCGGCAGCACGGGGCGATAGCGCGGCGGATTGGGATCGAGCTGCCAGAGGTTGTCGAACGCCCACAGGCCCAGCGGGTCTTGGAGCGTGAGCTCCTCGACGATGCGGCGCACCTCGGGTCGCTTCGCGCGCGCGAGTCCGACGTAGCCGAGGTAGGCAAAGCGCTCGTCGCCTTTGCCGACGATCCACGCGGGGTCGATCCAGCCGCGCCCCGGCGGCGCCAACGCGTTGGCGATGCGGTTGGCGATCGGCTCGAGGGCGTGCGGCGGGACGTCGAGGAGCTGGCGCTGGCGCAGGTAGCGCGCGACGAGCTCGGCGTCGGGGTGCGGCGCCGCGGCGACGCGCGCCAGATCGACGGGAAGCCGCGCGACGAGCTTCTCGCGTTGCTCCTCGAGCGAACGCGTCGTCCAGAGCGCGAGGCGTTCGGCGTCGTAGCCTTGCACGGAGAGCTCCTGCCACAACTCGCCGTCGAGCCAGCCGTAGCCTTCGCCATGCCGCACCAACATGCCGCGACGCGCCACGCTCGTGCGCACGGCTACGGCCGCGAATCCGTCCGCGACCGCAGCGGTGTGCGCGCGCTGCACGAGCGCGAGATCGAGGTCGCCCGCGATGGCGCTCGGGTCGACGCGCAGTCCGCGGCGCGCGAGCGACTCGACCCAGCGCTCGCGTTGGTCCGCGAGAGGCCGTTGCGTCGACGCCTCGACGACGTCGACGCGCGCGAGCGCCGTCAGCGCGAGCTGTTCGGGCCGCATCTCCTCCGGGCGGTCCGCGCGCGCACTCGCGAAGGCCTTCCAGCGCGCGTCGTCCGCTGCGTCGGAGCTGAGCCAGCTCGCGAGACGCTCGTCGGGATGCGCGGCGTCCTGCGGCAAGCCCTCGATCAGCGAGCGCACCGCCTCGAAGAGGGTCTCCTGAACGGCCGTGCGCTCGGGCGCGCCCGATGCGACGCGCAGGGCGACCGCGGAGCCGAGCGCAATTGGCGCGCAGGTCACGCGCTCTCCGTCGAAACGTCGCGCAGGAACGAGCAGTCGCGCGTCCACCTCGACCACGTAGCCGTCCCGACCGCTCGGATCGGCCGGCCCGAGCCGTCCGGGCAGGACCACCAGCCCCAGATCGACGCACACGACACCGTCGGGATGCGTGCGTCGGCCGTTGCGATGCAACGCGCCGACGACGTCGCCCCACACGCCGTTCATGCCTTCACCGAGCAGCGCTTTCGCCGCGTCGTTCCAACGGATCGACACGTCCCAGCGCTCCTGCGCGAGCGCCCAGTCGCGCGCGACGAGCGCCGGCGCCGCATTCAGCGCCGTCACGAGTTCGTCACGCGTCGCGCAACTCGGATCGGCCGGCATCCACGGCTCCAGGGATCCGAAGCTGAGCTGGAGCGCCTCGGAGCGGAGTTGGAGCTCGGCGTTCTGACGCTTGAGCTGCTCGAACTTGTCGTCGAGATCCGTCTGCGCGCCGATCAGCGCACACAGCAGCAGAGCGGCCCGCATGCGCGGCGATCGTACTCGCGAGCCGGTGGCCTCGCGCCGCAGCCGCTCTCGCGTCCGCCGACGCCCGCGCGCATCACGCTCGCACTCGCGAAGCCGGCGCGCAGTGAAGGCGTCCGCTGCGAGGCTCGGGCGCGACCGATTGCCTCGCTGAGCGTGCGGTGTCGCTCGGGTGTGTGATGCGTCGGCGCTCACGCGCGCTGGACGGCTTGGCGCCAACGGGCCCCGATTGACGGAGGCCACTTCGCTGCGCTGCAACATCTCAAGCGCGCGAGTCGCTGCGTCGCGCGCGGTGCTCGCGAAGCGGAGCCGTCGTGCGCGCGCAGCTCGAGTCGACGCCAGCGAGTTCGATCGACGCGCGCTCGAGATCACCCAGGTCGGAAGGAATGTTGAAGCGGGCCGCGAAGTTGCCGCGGCTCCGAGCGACGCTACCTGCGCGTGGGGCCCGCTCAGTCCCATTGCAGAGAACGCTCGAACGCGAAGCGCCGGTCGCGCAGGTCGTCTCCGAATCAAAACACTGTGAACCGGATCGACGTCGCGCGGTAAGTAGGAGACTCACCCACAGCTCGCCGCGCACCCTGAACGACAACCTGAATGGCTCCCATCGATCAAGTTCTCGCGCACCGCGAGTTCGTGAAGCGACTCGCGCGACGGCTCGTCGACGATCCGAACACGGCGGAGGACGTCGCTCAGCAGACGTTCCTGATCGCGCTGCGCGGCGGACCCGAGTCCGAAACCGCCGCGCGCTCGTGGTTCGCCAAGGTCGTGCGCAACGTGGTGATCAACCGGCGCGCGGCCGAAGCGGCGCGCAAGGATCGTGAACTCGCCCGGGACGCGCAGCGCGGTGCGCCGGCGCCGCACGCGGACCTCGCGAAGGCGGAGACGAGCGCTGCGTTGCAGGAGGCCCTGCGCAAGCTGGATCCGATCTACCACGAGGTGTTGTGGCTGCGCTTCTACGAGGAGCTCACGCCGAACGAGATCGCGCAACGACTGGGCGTCGGGATCGAGACCGTGCGCACGCGGCAGAAGCGCGGATTGCAGCGCCTGCGCGACAGCCTGGACCGACGCCATCTGTGGGGTCTGTCGCTGTGGCTCCTGATGCTGCGCAAGCGCGCCCGGCCGATGGCGCTGGGAGCTGCCGTCCTGGTCGTGGTCGCACTGCTCGTGTCCACGCTCGACTCGGCCGCGCGACGCGAGCCTCGGGCGCATCTGAGCGCAGCGGCGCTCGGCGCGGCCGTCGCACCCGACTCGCCGCCGCGGATCGAGCAGGGTCGAACGCAGGATTCGATGCTCGGCAGCCAACGGGAGCTCGTCGCCCCATCCTCTGCGCCTGCAACCGAGGCCGCGCCTGAAGTGAGGCCCCCGCCGCCGACGGGGCTCACTGTCGAAGTGTCGGTGACTCGACCCGATGGCTCACCCGCTGGTGGAGCGCAGATCTGGATCCGCCGCCCCGATCAAGCCCGCGCGACCCAGGTGGCGGAGTGCGACTCCGCCGGCCGCGCGCGCTTGCTCGACATCCCCAAGCAAGCCTGGATCTGCGCCAGCGGAGAGCCGTTCCGCGAGTCGCTCCTGATGCGGCTCGACGCACCACGGTTCGGGCAGTCGGCCGAGAAGAAGGTGGAACTCGAGCTGATGGGGCCGACGCCCCCGCTCGCGATCCGCGTCGTCGACGAGAGCGGGCAGCCGCTTCCGCAGGCCAGCATCCACATCATTCCCGACCGACGTCCCAACGCGGTCGACATGGACAACTTCGTGGCTCACCGCGAGCGCTTCATCGCGCCCGGCGAGCACAACGGCGAACTGGAGGTGCGCGGACTGCGGCCCTACATGTGGCTGGTGTCCGCGCGAGCCGAGGGCTACGCCGAAGCGTGCGTGCGTCGCCATGTGCGCGCGGAACACACGCCGAACGAAGTGCTGCTGACCTTGAGCCCGGGACGCACGCTCTCGGGGCGCGTTCGCTTCAGCGATGGACGCGCCGCGCCGGGCGTGCTGGTCAGCGCGGCCGCAGGTTTCCCGTTCGAGCCGCGCACGACGCTCACGAACGAGTTCGGCGAGTACTCGATCGAGCAGATTCCCGACGCCCCGCTCATCCTGCGCGCGTTCGGGCGCGTCGATGACGAAGGGTTCGAGGCGCGGGCCAAGGGCGCGCGCGACCAGGAGCGTTGGGACGCGACGCTCGAGCCCGGCGGCCTCGTGCTCGGCGAAGCGCTCTGGGAGGACGGCTCGCCCATCGCGGGCGCCGAGCTCCACCTGCTGCACCACGCGATACGGCGGGTCGTCACCTCCGACGAGTCGGGGCGCTTCGCCTTCGAGTCGAGCCCGCCTCCGCCCTTCGAGGTCGCCTTGGCGCATTCAGACCCGCAGCGCGGCTATCGCTGCGTTGCGAACGTTCTCGACGATGCGTCGCCGCTGCGCCTGACCGCGCCTCGCACGCCCGCGCGGCTCGAGGGCGTGCTGCGGGTCGACGAGCGCGAGCAGCAGCGTCCGCTCACGCTCTGGGCGCGGGCCCTGGATTGGGATGAAGACCGTGAGGTCCCGCTCGACCCCGCGACGCGCGCGTTCGTCCTCGAGGCGGCGCCGGGGCGATTCGAACTGCTGGTGTGGGAAGTCGGGCAGATCGAACGCTTCTCGCTCGCGACCGTCGAGCTCGCGGCAGGCGAGCGCCTGCGCCAGGACTTCGAGCTCGAGCGGCGAGGCACGCTCGAGGTGAAGGGACTCGATCCCGAGCTCCGCGGCGGCCGCGTGGTGCTGGCGTATCCCGACGAACGAATCGTGGTGTGGCAAAGCGCCGCCAAGGGGACGAGCGCCCTGCTGGCGACGTTCTCCGTGCCGCAAGGCCGCTACATGCTGCGCTACGAATCCGCGCACATGGTCCTGGAGCTCGACTCGGTGTGCGTCACCGGCGGCGAGACGGAGCAGGTGGAGTTGCGCGTGGGATCCCGCCAGCCCGTCTACGGGACGCTGCAGCTTCCCCCCGACGTCGACACCGCGGGCGCGCGACCGTGGGTGGAGATCCGCGACACCCTGGGCAAGCGGCATTTCGTCTCGCATTTCGACCCGCGCGAGCAGATCGAGTTCGAGGCGCACTTGGAGGACGGCCGCTACGTCCTGACGGCGACGCTGAACAGGCGCGAGGTGAAGCGCGAGTTCGTGGTGCAGGGACGCGCCACGCACCTGTTCGTTCCGCTGGATCGTTGATGCGGGGTCC
>CALKYE010000178.1 GCA_938003765.1 uncultured Planctomycetia bacterium | reverse complement strand
GCGCTCGGTCGAGCTGCGCTCGGGCGTCGTGCGGCGCGGCGGGCGTGCGTCGCGCTGCTGAGGCGCCGATTCGCGTCGCGCCGGCGCGCTCTCGCGTGAACGCGGAGGCGAGCTCGAGCGGCCGCCTGCGGCGCGCCCCAGCACCTCGATCGAGCGCTTGGTGAGCTTCTCGATGTCGCGCAGGTACTCGCGCTCCTCGTCGTCGCACAGCGAGATCGCCAGCCCGCTCGCGCCCGCGCGGCCGGTGCGGCCGATGCGGTGCACGTAGGTCTCGGGCACGTTGGGCAGCTCGTAGTTCACGACGTGCGTGATGTCGTCGATGTCGATGCCGCGCGCGGCGATGTCGGTCGCGACCAGCACGCGCAGGCGGCCGTCGCGGAAGCCGTCGAGCGTGCGCTCGCGGTTGTTCTGCGACTTGTTGCCGTGGATCGCCTGGGCGGCGACGCCGTCCTGGTTCAGGCGCTTGGCGACGCGGTCGGCGCCGCGCTTGGTGCGCGTGAACACGATCGCGCGGCCGACGCTGTCGTCGCGCAGCAAGCTGGTCAGCGCGCCGGGCTTCTCGGTGCGCGAGAGGAACATCACGCGCTGGGTCACGAGCTCGACCGTCGAGGCCGGCGGCGTGACCACGACCTTCACCGGCGAGGTGAGGATCGTGTCCGCGAGCCGGGCGATCTCCGGCGGCATGGTGGCCGAGAAGAACAGCGTCTGGCGCTTGCGCGGAACGGCTGCGAGCACGCGCTTGACGTCGGGCAGGAAGCCCAGGTCGAGCATGTGGTCGGCTTCGTCGAGCACCAGCGTCTCGACCTGGTCGAGGCGCACGTGGCCCTGGCCCATCAGGTCGACCAGGCGGCCCGGACAGGCGACGAGCACGTCGACACCGCGCTCGAGCGCGCGGACCTGCGGCCCCTGACCGACGCCGCCGTAGATCACGGCGACGGCGATGCGCAGGTGCGCGCCATAGGTCTCGAAGCTCTCGGCGACTTGCGCCGCCAACTCGCGCGTGGGGGTCAGCACCAGAACGCGCGGACGGCGCGGCGTGGGCTTGCGAGGCGCAGCGGCGAGCCGCTGGAGGATGGGGAGCGAGAAAGCGGCCGTCTTGCCGGTGCCGGTCTTGGCGCAACCGAGCAGGTCGCGGCCTTCGAGCAGGTGGGGGATGGCCTGGAGTTGGATCGGGGTCGGAGTCGTGTAGCCGGCGTCGCGAACCGCACGTTGGAGCGGCTCGATCAGCGCGAGCTGTTGGAAACTAGTCATGAAAAGAGAGCATCCGGCGCCGTCTGGCGGCGCGGTGGTCGCTCGCCCGCGGCGGGGAGAGCGTGTACTGGTCCTGTCCGTCGAGTTGGCGCAGCGTTGCGCGCTCTAGGGACGTCTCGAGCGCGGACACCAGCGCGTCGCCGTAGCGTCGCGCGTCTCCGCGGCCGGGGGTTCCTCCGTCTGAACGATTCTCAGTGGAACGATGCGCGGGCTCTGGCGACCCCAGTGGTCGCCCTTCTTCAGCCTTCGTCTCGCCTGCCGCGCGGAGGAACGCACAGCGGGGCTGGTATCGACCGCGTAGGTCGTCAGCACCCAATTCGAGGCGGAAAGACTAGCACGCCCGACCCGCGATTGGAAACGAGCGCGCCCCGCGGGTGGCTCGCAGCCACCGGCGGGGCGCATCAGGGAAGCGTGCTGCGGAGCGTTCCGCGTCGCTCCGCGGTGCTCGAATCAGGGCAAGTTGAAGTTGAGGATCGAGTACGTCACGTGCGGGGCCCCGATGCGGCGGGAGGGGTTGGTCGCCGACGTGTTGCAGCTTCCCAGGTCTTCGAACTGGCGGCCCAGCGCGAGTCCGGCGGCGTCGAAGGCCGGGTACCCGCCGATCGTTTCGGCGCCTTCGTACCACTCGATCGTGCCGGCGCCGGTGCAGCCGTTCTGCAGGCGCAGTTCGCCGAAGTCGAACAAGAGGTGCTCGACGCCGGGGAACGTGCCGGGGGCGGTCCACACGCCGATGCGCTTCTGCGTGAAGCGGCCGCTGGGGCTGTTCGACAGCGCGCTGCCGCACTGGCCTTGCGCCACGACGAAGGTGTCGACGTTCTGCGCGCCAGCCGTCGCCGGGCCGCACAGGCAGTACTGAGTGTTGGCGACGAAGTTGCCGAGCGCCGGCTCACGGTAGGTGCAGATCGCCGGGGTCGCGGCCCAGTTGTTCCAGCGCATCGAGCCGCTGGTGATCGGGCCATCGCTGATCAGCGTCTGGTTCGGCGCGACGACGAAGCCGGCGGCCGGGCCGACGATCGAGAACGACTTGCCCGGGTCGAACCCGGCGGCCGGGGCCGGACGGGCGGAGATCGGCGAGTGGTGCACCGCGTCGCACTCGTGGTTGAGCGACCAGGCCACGCTCCAGGTGTTGGTCGCGCAGTCGAGGGCGTAGTCGATGTGGCCCGAGAAGTAGACGCGGGCGTAGTTGTTCAGCGAGGCCGGGCGCTCGCAGTTGTTGTTGGGGACGTTGTTCGTCGGCACCAGGTCGCCGTTGATGATGAAGCGCCAGACCGTCAGCGGCGCCGTGCCCGCGGTGCTCGACTCGAACCAGCTGCGCGAGTAGGTGGCGCGCACGCCGCCCGACCAGTGCAGGAGGCCCGTGGCGCAGTCCTTGAGCTGGTAGCGGATGTTGTATTCGCCGCACACCAGGGCGCCGGCCTGCGCGACCGGCTTGGGCTTGCCGATCGACACGCAGAACGGGCGCTGCAGCGCGGGCGCGCAGTTGTCGAAGCAGATCCACAGGCCCTGCTGCTGCATGGCCGGGAAGCTGGGCAGGTTGACCGCCGTCGGCGCGCAGCACGGGCCGCCGTCGAGGTTGTCGGGCAGACCGCATTGCGCCTGGGCGTCGGGCGAGAAGGCGCCGGCCGCGAGGCCGAGTGCGAGAGCGAAGCGCGTGACTTGGGCAAACATGGCAGGAGTTCCGTAGGGATTCGGGCGGATGAGGGTGTTCGTTGGAAGCGCCAGGAGCGGCGACGCAGACCAACTGGCGGAGCGGGGGGCCGGCTGGACAGGTTTCTCGCTCGCGCCGACGGAATCCGTCGCCCATGGCCCGTGGAGCGCCCCGGCCGCGACCCGTCCCCTTTGCCGCCCGCTCGCCAGCGCGCAGAATCAGTCCCCATGGACCCCGACCGGCGCGACGCGACAGTCTCCCTGAACGCGCTCGCCGCGGGCGATCCACGCGCCGCCGACGAGCTCTTCGGGCTGGTCTACGCCGAGCTGCGCTCGCTCGCCGGCAGCTACCTGCGCGGCGGCGGTCCGCAGACGCTGCAGCCCACCGCGCTCGTCCACGAGGCCTACCTGCGGATGATCGACTCCGGGGGCGAGTCGGGCTGGTCGAGCCGCGCGCACTTCGTGGGCGTCGCCGCGAAGGCGATGCGCAGCGTGCTGGTGGACCACGTGCGCGCCAAGCGCGCGCACAAGCGCGGCGGAGAGCTGGCCCGCGTGCCGCTCGACGATCTGGTGGAGCAGCTCGAGCAGACCGGGTCGGACCTGGTGTCGCTGGACGACGCGCTCTCGTCGCTCGCGCAGCTCGACCCGCAGCTCGCCAAGCTCGTCGAATTGCGCTTCTTCGGCGGCCTGTCGATCGACGAGACCTCCAAGGTGCTCGGTGTGTCGACCGCTACGGTCGAGCGCTCGTGGCGCACGGCGCGGCTGTGGCTGCACGCGCGCCTGGGCGACGGCGCGCCGCGTTGAGGCGCGCGCTCAGCGCTCGATCGCCTTGACCGGCCGCAGCCCGATCTGCGGCGCCGCGAGCTCCGGGGTCATCATCAAGCGCTTGGCGCAGCGCAGCTCGACGGCCTTGTTGCTGAACCCGCCGCCGCGCAGCGGGCGGTTCAGCGTGTAGCCGCTCGTGCGTCGTCCGTCGCCGGGATTCGCCGGCTTGGAGTAGTCGCCGAACACGTCGTCGCACCACTCGCACACGTTGCCGAGCACGTCGTACAGTCCGAACGCGTTCGCGCGGTAGCTGCCGACCGGAGCGTGGTACGCGAAGCCGTCGTCGAGCTCGGGCCAGTCGCTGATCTCGAGCCAGTCCTGGCCGTGCTTGGCCGCCTGGCTGTCGGCGAGGTTCGCCGCGCCGCGCAGCGAGTCGCGCTCGGATCCGGTCCACCAGGCCGTGCGAGTTCCCCCGCGCGCCAGGTACTCCCACTGCGCCTCGGTCGGAAACGCCAGATGCGCGCGACGCAGCCAGATCGCGCCGTCGTTCCAGCTCACGTTCTCGACCGGGTGCGCGGGCGTCGCAGGTTGGCCGCGCGGTTCGTTGTGCTCACGCGACAGCACCGAGGGGTTCTCGCCGGTGAGGGCTGCGAACTGCGCCTGCGTGAGCTCGAACTTCGAAGCGAAGTAGGGATCGAGCGCGACGCGGTGCACCGGGCCCTCCTCGGGCGAGTGTCCGGGTTCCTCCTTGGGCGAGCCCATCTCGAACTCGCCGCCCGGAAGCAGCACGAACACGATGGCCGAGTCCTCGACGACCTTGAAGCCGCCGCGCTCGTCGGGGAGCGGCCGCGCTCCGCTCTGCGGGTGCCAGAACTCCCACAGGCCGCTGACTTCGTTCAGGCCCAGGGGCAGCAGGCCCCGCTGCGGAGGCAACTCGAGCCCGCGGTAGATCGGCATGCGCCGGATCTCGTCGCGCGCTTCGAGCCACGCGCGCGCCGCGCTCACGCCGTCGAGCGTCAGCTCGTCGACGCTCTCGGCGAACGCCAGCCGCGCGCGCATCTCGCTCACGGTTCCGAGCGTGGGCGTCGGCGCTTCGAGCAGCGCCAATCCGCCGAGCAGCTTCGAGAGCACCTCGTGCTCCCACGCTTCCGCGGCGGTGGCGAACTTCCACTCGCCGTCGACTTGCGAGCCGTGCGCGCGCAGTTGCGCGAGTCGAGCTTCGTGCAGCGGCTTGCGCGCGAGCAACGCGTCGGCCTGCCGCACCCAGCGCGCCATGTGGGGCGCTTGCTCGGGCGTCGCGGGCCAGTAGCTGTCCACGTCCTGGCCGAGCGCGAGCAGGATGTGGACGTCCGACAGTCGCGTGATCTGTTCGGCGCGTTCGCGCGCGATCCACCACAGCCGACTCGACACGACCAGGCCGCCGATCAGCGCCGCGATACCCAGCGCGCTGGCGACGGCGAGCGCGCGGTGGCGCTGCACCAGCTTGCGCGTCCGGTACAGCAGGCTGTCGCCGCGCGCGAGCACCGGCCAATCGTCGAGGTGGCGCTCGACGTCCTCCGCGAGGTGGCCCGCCGATGCGTAACGCCGCGCCGGATCCTTGTGCAGCGCCTTGAGCACGATGCCGTCGAGGTCGCCGCGCAGCCGCCGGCGCGCCAGCTCCGGCTGCGTCGAGCCCGCGCGCGCCGGATCGAACTCGTCGACGGCTTCGCTGGGCGGCTTCGGCGCCTGCTCCGCGATGCGACGCGCGAGTTCGTGGAACGAGGTCGTCTCGACGTCGTGCGGGCGCTTGCCCGTGAGCAGCTCGTAGAGCACGACGCCGAGCGAGTACACGTCGCTCGCGGTGGTCACGGCCTCGCCGCGCACCTGTTCGGGGCTGGCGTAGGCCGGAGTCAGCGCGTGCGCGCCGGTCTGCGTCGCGGTGCGGTCGAAGTCCTCGTCGAGCACCTTCGCCAGGCCGAAGTCGAGCAACTTGGGCTCGCCCTGCGCGTTGACCAGGATGTTCCCCGGCTTGACGTCGCGGTGCACGACCAGGTGTTGGTGCGCGTACTGGACCGCGGCGCAGACCTTCACGAACAGCTTGAGGCGCTCGCGGATCGACAAGCGCTGCTCGTCGCACCAACGGTCGATCGGCGCGCCTTCGATGTACTCCATCGCGATGTACGGCAGGCCGTCTTCGGTCACGCCGCCGTCGAGCAGGCGCGCCACGCCCGGGTGCTCGAGCTGCGCGAGCACCTGGCGCTCGCGTCGGAAGCGTTCGACGAGCTGCGGGCTGTCGACGCCCAGTCGCAGCAGCTTCACCGCCGCGCGTTGCTCGAAGTGTCCGTCCGCGCGCACGGCCAGGTACACCGCGCCCATGCCGCCCGCGCCGATCTTGCGCTCGAGTCGCCACGCGCCGACGCGCTCGCCCAGGCGCGCCTGATCGCGCGGCCGCAACTCGCGCGCGGCCTCGACGAAGCTCGCGGGCGGTTCGAGGTAGTCGCCCAGCGCCTCTTCTTGCGCGAGCAGCGCGAGCACCTCGTCCGCCAACGCGCGGTCGTCGCCGGCGCGCGCGCGCACGAACGGCTCGCGGCGATTCAATGGCTCGAGCTGCGCGGCTTCGAGGAGCTCGCGCAGCTTCTGCCAGCGATCGCGTTGGGCTTGGTCCATGGTCGGCGTCGCGCGCCGCGCAAGGTAACGTCGATCTCAGCGCGCCGCCGAGGGCGGCAGCGGCTCGGGGACCTTGTTCGAAACCGCGGGGATGCTCTGCAGGTACGCGAACACGTTGCGCAGGTCCTCGTCCGTGAGCGTGGCGACGAACTTCACCGGCATCGGCGGCAGGATCGGACGGCCGCGGCCGAGGTGGCGGCCGCTGCGGATCGTGGCGATGAAGTCCTCGGCGGTCCACGCGCCCAGGCCGGTCTCCTTGTCGGGCGTCAGGTTCGCGGTGAAGCTCACACCCCACGGACCGGACCAGGCCGTCATCGTGTTCGACGCCGCGGCCATCCAGCCGTCGGTGAGCTGCGGCGCGGGCGGCGCGGCGACGTCGGAGGGGTGGCCGGAGAGCATGCGCGAGAAGTCCGGCTCGGGTCCGTTCGGGCCCATGGCCCAGGGCGTGTGGCAGTCGTTGCAACTGCCGAACTTCACCAGGTACTCGCCGCGCGCGACGTCGGGCTTGGCCGAGGTGGAAGCGCTCGAGCGCTCGAACGAGAAGGCGGCGAGGGCCAGGCCGGCGAGGGCCAGAACAGACAGGCTCTTGAGCAACATGATTGCGGACTCGATGGGTCGGGAATGCGGTCGTGAAAGGTCGGTTGCGTGCGCCGCAGCGCCGCCGTTGCCGGCGCTGTGACGTGGTCGGGTCGCCTCGGCTCGCGCAGCTCGGCGCGACGCGTCGAAGGCGGAGGTGTGGGGCTCAGCGGCGCTGCGAGTGCTGCGCGGCGACGGCGGTGGGGGCGAGATCGACGGCGATCCACTCGCGCAGCAGCTCGAGCGCTTGCTCGTCGACCAGCGCGCTTCCAACTGCGGGCATCGCGAGCAGCGGGCTGCGCGTCGACATGCGCTGGACCAGCAGGCTCTCGTGCGGCGCGCCCGAGGCGATGCGCAACTCCGCCGTGCTCGGCGAGCGGTAGCGCGCCGGCGCGTCGATGGCCGTGCGTGCGACGCGCGAGCCGTGCTCGAGCGAGTACGCGAGGTCGAGTCCGAGCTGCGCCAGCGGGCCGCTGGAGTTGTGGCAGCCGCCGCAGTTGCCGTGGAGGTAGCCGAGCGCGGCGCGTTCCTGCGGCGTGCGCGCGCTGATGCGCGGCAGACGCGCCGCGAGCGTGTCGGGCAGGTTGCTGACCAGGCCGCGCGAGATCAGGTCGTCGAGGTCGATGAGCTCGGGCGACGGCGCCTGCGCGTGCGGCGCGAGCGGATCGCGATCTCCCGACAGTTGGAGGCCGGAGAAGCCCAGCACGGGCGTCGCCGAAGCCGCGTGGCAGGCGAGGCAGTCCATGCGGCCGGGGATGTCGTGACGCGCGCCTCCTTCGAAGAGGTAGGCGTTGCGCAGGCCGTACTCGGGCGCGAGCGTCGCCTGGCTCTCGTCGGGGCTCCACACGTACGTCGCGTACAGCCACTGGCCGTCGCCGCCGAGTTCCATGTAGCGCGTCTCGACGCGGCGCTCGAAGGCGAACTCCTTCCAGAGCTTCGCGCCGACGGGGAAGCGCCAGGCGTCCGGATCGCTCGCGTCGATCGACTCGCCCGGCGGCAGCCAGATCCAGCGCCGCTTCGCCGCGCCGTCGGTCCACAGCGGGTACTGCGGAGCGAACTCGTGCGCGTCGGGGCGCACGGTCAGGTTCGCCACGTCCGAGTACAGCCCGGTCTCGGCGAGCGTGGCCGGCGCGCGCAGCGGGGCCGCAGCGGTCGCGGAGTCGCGGCCGGGCTCGAGCTCGGCGAGGCGCGGCGCTTGGAGCGCGATCCAGGCCGGCGCGCCGAGCGTGACGAAGGCAGCAACGACTGCGGGAGCAACTCGCGAGGCGTCCATGGCTTCAGCGCGCCCCCGCGAAAGGGCTTTGAGCGCGATCGAGCCGAGCAACGCGGCGTGCGCTGCGGCTCGTGCGGACTCGGGTTCCGGTGACTTCGACTTGCATGGCGTGGCCTCCGCGCGGGTACACGCAGCCCCCCGGCCCGCTCCATCAGCAAAATCCGGCGAAAAAGGCGCATCTCTCTCCCCCCGCGTGGCTTGCGAGCGCCGCGACCGCCGCCGACGTGGCCTCGCCCGGCCGGTTCATGCGACACTGCCCGGTTCGCACGCCTGCCACGAGATCTCCATGACCGATACGCCGCCCCAGAACGCCTTCGCCGCCCTCGGCCTCGCTCCTCAACTGCTCAGCGCCCTCAGCACCCTCGGGTACGAGGAGCCGACGCCGATCCAGCGCGAGGCGATCCCGCTGTTGCTCGAGGGACGCGATCTGCTCGGGCAGGCCGCGACCGGAACGGGCAAGACCGCGGCGTTCGCGCTGCCGCTGCTCCAGCGCGTCGCGTCGATCGAGCCCAAGCCGAACCATCCGCTCGCGCTGGTGCTCGTGCCGACGCGCGAGCTCGCGATGCAAGTCGCCGAGGCGGTGCACAAGTACGGCAAGGAGCAGCGCGTGTACGTGCTGCCGATCTACGGCGGGCAATCCTTCGGCCAGCAGTTGCGCGCGCTCGACCGCGGCGTGTCGGTGGTGGTCGCGACGCCGGGCCGCGCGCTCGATCACCTCGAGCGCAAGACGCTCGTCCTGGACGACCTGAAGATGGTCGTGCTCGACGAAGCCGACGAGATGCTCGACATGGGCTTCGCCGAGGACCTCGAAGCGATCCTCGAGCGCACGCCCAAGGAGAAGCAGACCGCGCTGTTCTCGGCCACGCTGCCGCCGCGCATCCTCGACATCGCGGAGCGCGTGCTCTCGAACCCCGCGCGCATCTCGATCGAACGCGAGCGGCCCGCCGAGGGCGAGTTGCCGCGCGTGAAGCAGGTCGCGTACGTCGTGCGCCGCCAGCAGAAGGCCGCGGCGCTGGCGCGCGTGCTCGACATCGAGACGCCGACCTCGGCGATCGTGTTCTGCCGCACGCGCATCGAGGTCGACGAGCTCACCGAAGCGATGAACGCGCACGGCTACCGCGCCGAAGCGCTGCACGGCGGCTTCAGCCAGGACCACCGCGATCGCGTGATGAAGCGCTTCCGCGGCGAGAAGGCCGACCTCTTGATCGCGACCGACGTCGCGGCGCGCGGCCTCGACATCCAACACGTCAGCCACGTCGTCAACTTCGACGTTCCCAGCGAGCCCGAGGCCTATGTGCACCGCATCGGCCGCACGGGCCGCGCTGGACGCGAGGGCGTGGCGATCACCTTCGTCGAGCCGCGCGAGCACCGGCTCTTGCGCAACATCCAGCGCGCGACGGGCCTCACGATCGAAGTCGCGACGATCCCCACGGTCGAGGACCTGCGCCGCCAGCGTCTGGCGATGACTCGCGCGACACTGCGCGAAGCGGTCATCGCGGGCGAGTTCGAGCCGTTCCGAGCGCTCGTCGACGAGGTCTCAGCCGAACACGATCCGCTCGATGTCGCCGCCGCGGCGTTGAAGCTGTTCCACGAGGCGACCCGCCGCGAGTCGAGCGCGCGCGCCGAGGAAGAGGACCTCACGGTCGAGCTGCCGCAGGGCCGCGACTCGCGTGGTCAGCGCGACTTCCGCGAAGGCCGCGGCGGTCGAGAGGGCTTCGATCGCGGTCCCCGCGGCGGATTCGACCGCGGCCCGCGCGAGGGCTTCGACAACGCTCCGCGCGAAGGCGACCGCGGTCCGCGCCGCGCGCCGCAGCGCCCGGGTCGGCGCCCCGAGTGGGACACCGCGCGCCTGTTCGTCGGCGTCGGACGCATGGACGGCCTGCGGCCGGGCGACCTGGTCGGCGCGATCGCGAACGAAACCGGCCTGCCCGGTCACGCCATCGGCGCGATCGAGATCGCCGATCGCTTCGCGCTGGTCGAAGTGCCAGCCGAGGTCGCGAACACCGTGATCGACGCGCTGCGCGGCACCAAGATCCGCGGCCGGCGCCCGAACGTGCGCTTCGACCGCGAGACCTGATCCGCGCCGCGGCGAGCGGCGGATCGCGACGCGAGCTACTTCACCGCGCTCCGCGCCTTGAACGAGCGCTTGCAGGCGAAGTTCATCGTGTGCTCGTAGGCGGTGTCGGTTCCGCTGCCGTCGCGCACGCGCACGGTGCGAACCCGCATCACGCCCTCGCTCTCGTACTCGAGCGAGTGCAGCACGCCGTGCGTGGCGTTCCACACCAGCTCGCCCTCGACCGAGCACTCGTAGTCGGTGCGCTCGTCGGCCGCGCCGCTGGCGACGGGCACGTTGACGAGCTCGGTGCGGCGCTCGCCGAAGGTCTCGAAGTCGCCCTCGAGGCGCACGACGCACAGGCGCAGGCCGTCTTGCGCGCGCTCTTCGACGCGCTCGAGCCGCCACATGCCCTTCGAGTTGGTGAGCAGCGCTTCGGGCGCCGGACCCAGGCGTTCCTTCTCGTCGCCGTAGTCGAACGCAATACCCGCGAGCCGCTCGTCGAACGGGTTGAGCGCCGCGATGTCCGCGTCCCAGCGTTCGTCGCCGTCCGCCGGCAGCAGCGCGGTGAAGTCCCAGTCGAGCGCGAGCGCATCGAGCGCCGCGTCCGTCGACTCGCCCTTCTCGAGCTTGCGCTCGCGCTCGCCCTCGAAGGCGACGACGCACTCGCGCACCGACGCATGTCCTTCGCGTTCGCCGCTGGTCGCGTCGCTCTCGCCGTTGATCGAAACCTCCGAGGTGCGCCGACCGTGAGCCGCCCGGTACTCGCGCCGCAGCCGCGCGGGCCGGCCCTCGCGCGCTTCGCGCAGCTCTTCTCGCGCCTCGACGCTCGCGCGCGTCGCGACTTCGATCTCGATCTTCGGCAGGTACTGCTCCGGCACGTCCTGGCCGTTCATGACCACGTTCCAGTCGCTCAGTCGCAGCTCGAACGCGCCCTCGATGCTGCGCTCGAGCGCGAGGCCTTCGCTGGGCGCGTAGCGCAACGGATCGGCCGCGGGGGCGAGCAGGCAGGCGACAGCGAAGATCAGAGTGCGCATGGCGGGCGTCGGGTGGGCTTGGTGCTGCGCGCGAAGTGCGCGCGGTCACTGAATGCCGCGGCGCGGTCGGATCCTTCGCGGAAAGGCGCTAGCTTTCGGTCGCCATGCGATTCCTCGCGCTCTCAGCCGTTCTGGCGGCCTCGGCCTGCGTTGCTCCGCCCGCGGAGCGCGCGCCGCGCAGGCCCAACCTCGTTCTGATCGTCGCCGACGACCTCGGCTACGGCGAGTTGGGCTGCTACGGCCAGACGAAGATCCGCACGCCGCGCATCGATCAACTCGCCGCCGAGGGGGTGCGCTTCACGCAGTTCTACGCCGGAGCGCCGGTGTGCGCGCCGTCGCGTTGCGTGCTGCTCACAGGTGTGCATAGCGGCCACAGCGCCGTGCGCGACAACTTCGAGATCAAGCCCGAGGGGCAGATGGCCCTGCCCGCGGAGGAGGTCACGCTCGCGGAGCGGCTGCGCGCGGTCGGGTATCGCACGGGCGCGTTCGGCAAGTGGGGGCTCGGCGCGCCAGGAAGCGAAGGTGCGCCGAACGCGCAGGGCTTCGACGAGTTCTTCGGCTACCTGTGCCAGCGCGAGGCGCACAACTTCTATCCCGACCATCTGTGGCGCAACGCGGAGCGCGTCGAGCTCGAAGGCAACTCACGCGGCCTCACCGGCGCGCAGTACTCGCACGATCTCATCGTCGACGAAGCGCTCTCGTTCGTGCGCGCGCACGCGGACGAGCCGTTCTTCCTCTACGTGCCGTTCACGATCCCGCACCTCGCGCTGCAGGTTCCCGAGGACTCGCTCGCGGAGTACCGCGGCCAGTGGGACGACCCGCCGTACGACGGATCGAAGGGTTACTTGCCGCATCCGACGCCGCGCGCCGCCTACGCGGCGATGGTGACGCGCATGGATCGCGACGTCGGGCGCATCGTCGATCTGCTCGCGCAGCTCGAGCTCGCGGACGACACGCTGATCCTGTTCACGAGCGACAACGGTCCGACCTACGACCGGCTCGGCGGCTCCGACTCGGAGTTCTTCGCCAGCGCCGCGGGGCTGCGCGGGCTCAAGGGCAGCGTGTACGAGGGCGGACTGCGCGTGCCGCTCGTCGCGCGCGGCTGCGGCGTGGCGCAGCGCGGCGCGAGCGTCGACGACCCCGCCGCCTTCTGGGACCTGGTTCCAACGCTGTGCGAGCTCGCCGGCGCGCCACTCGAGCAGCCGCTCGACGGCGTGAGTCTGTGCGGAGTGCTCGCCGGCGCCGCACGTTTGGGCGAGCGCGAGCTGTACTGGGAGTTGCCGAGCTACGCCGGAGGGCAACAGGCGTTGCGACGCGGCGACTGGAAGGCGGTGCGCCGCAACACGAAGAAGGGCGCGTCGGCGGTCGAGCTCTACGACCTCGCGAGCGATCGGAGCGAGTCGCGCGACCTCGCACGCGAACGGCCCGCGCTGGCCGAGGAGCTGCTCCGAGCGATGGGGGACGCGCATCGCCCGCACGCGCGCTTCGCGTTGCTGCCGGAGGAGAGTCCGAGTCCCGCTGCGAGGTGACCGAGTGCGTGACTCTCTCTAGGGGCGGAGCGTCGTGCGGACGGACCGCGCGCACGGACCCGGCCCCGAGAGAGAGTTTCGACATGAACAGGATCACGCGCTACTTCCCTGCCCTCACGCTCGTCTTGACCGCCTGGACTGCCTCCGCGAGCGCGCAACTCGTCGTGGGCGTCGAGAGCAATGCCGGCAACAGCTTCAACGCCGCCGTTTGGCGCATCGACCTGAGCTCGGGCGAGCGCACGTTGCTCTTCCCCGGCGGCGCCGGCGCGATCGCCGTCGACGATGCCGGTGGGCGACTGTTCGCGGCGAACGGAACCCAACTGTCGTTGTGGAACTACGGAGACGGTCCGGCCGCGACACTGCTCGGCACGGTGCAGCGCGCGGGCGGGAACTCGCTGTACATCACCGGCATGGCCTTCGGCGGCGGCCGACTGTTCGCGACCACGTTGGCGAGCAGCCAGCCGACGGCGCAGTGGCTGTTCGAGATCGACCTGACCACGCTCGTCGCGACCGCGTTGCCCACGACGCAGGGTCTGTCGTGGATCGAGGCCGTCTCGTTCGACGCGACGAGCGGGCTGTTCTACCTGCAGCACGACAACGGCCTGCTGTACACGATGGACATCCTCGGAGGCGGCGCGCCGCAGATCGCCGGCAACATCCAGTTCGGGCCCGATGGCGGAGCCGTCGGCGCGAACGGCCTGTACTACGTCACCTACGACGACCCGCAGCCGATGCGCGTGTTCGACCTGACGGCGGGCGCGTACACCCCGACGGGGATCTGGAACCCGTACTACAGCGGTCTCGACGCAGCCGGGGCGGAGTGGGCGCCGAGCCTCACCGCAGCCCCCGGGCCGCGCGTGTACTGCCAGCCGACACCCCTCACGGTCTCGCACCTGCGCACGCTTCACGCCGGCTCTCCCAGCGCGAGCGCCGGGTCCGGCTTCACCATCACGCACACGCAGATCCCCGCGGACTCGCGCGTGCACCCGCACTTCTCCCTCAGCGGTCCCGCGAGCGCTCCGTTCTTCGGCGGGTTGCGCTGCGTGCGCGTGCCGGTGTTCCGCATGCCGCAGACGAGCGGCGTGAGCGGCGCGCACGTGCTCGATTTCAACGCGTACATCGCCAGCGGCGCGAATCCTGGCCTGATCGCGGGCCAGACGGTCTGGTTCCAACTCGCGACGCAAACCGCCGCCGGCTCCGCGAACGACACGTTCACGCTGTCCGCCGGCCTGCGCTTCACGATCCTGCCGTGACCCGCTAGCGCTACCTTGGGCGCGGCATGCTCAAGCTCCTCGCGCTCCTCGTCGTGCTCTACCTCGCGCTGTGCGCCGGGGTCTTCGTCATGCAGCGCTCGCTGCTCTACTTCCCGCAGCCGCGCGGAAGCGCCGCGGGCGCCACGACGGTGTCGCTGTCGGTCGACGGCGCCGAGGTCGTGGTGACCGCGCGCGTGCTGCGCCGAGCTCCCGCGGTGCTGTACTTCGGCGGCAACGCGGAGGACGTCGCCGGCAGCTTGCCGGAGCTCGTGAAGGCCTTCCCCGACCACGCGCTCTACCTGATGCACTACCGCGGCTACGGCGGGAGCACAGGCGAGCCGACGGAGGTCGACTTGATCTCCGACGCGCAGAAGCTGTTCGAGCGCGTGAGCACCGAGCACCCCTCGATCGTGGTCGTGGGCCGCAGTCTGGGCAGCGCCGTCGCGGTGCGCATCGCGAGCAAGAATCCGATCGCCCGGCTCGTGCTGGTCACGCCGTTCGACAGCATCGAGGAGCTGGCCGCGCGTCTCTACCCGTTCCTGCCCGTGCGCTGGATGCTGCACGACAAGTTCGAGTCGTGGCGCCACGCCCCGGCGGTGCGCGCGCCGACGCTCGTGATCGCCGCCGAGCTCGACGAGGTGGTCCCGCGCGAGCGCACCGAAGCGTTGCTGGCCTTCTTTCGCGAAGACGTCGCGCGCCTCGAGGTCATCCCTGGAGCGGGGCACAACACGATCCAGTCCGACCCGCGCTACTGCGCGCTGCTCGGCGGCGCGGAGTGACTAGCGGAGCGTCTCTCGCGAGAAGCGCCGCGGATCAGCGCGACGCCCCGAGCGCGGCCGTCCACGAAGCGAGTCCCGCGAGCGTCGTCGCCAGCGGATCGGCGCGCGAGAGTGTCGAACTCGCGTGCTCGTCGTCGTTCGTGCGGCGCAGTGCGGCGACCGCCTCGGGCAGAGCGAACTGCTCGCCCGAGAAGCGCGTCACGAAGCGACCGCCGCGCACCTCGCCGCGCAGCTCCATCAGCCGGTACGCGCGCGCCAGCTCGCGCCACGGAGTCGGGAAGCGCTCGCGTTCGAGCACCGCGCGGAACACGACGCCGTAGCGGCGCAGCAGCACGCGCGCGAGCGTCTCGACGTGCTCGGGCGCGGGCTCGACTGCCGGCTCGACGGCGCTCCATCGCCCGGCGGCCAGCGCCGTGTCGCGGCGGCGGTGAACGGGGCGCAGCAGGTGGCGCGCGGAGGCGAAGCTGTCGGCGCTGGCGCGTCCGAGCGCGACGAGTTCGCCCAGGCCGCGCTCGACGTCCGCCGGAAGCTGTCGCGTCGCGCGGACGAGATCGTCGGCGAAGCTCGCGCCGCGTTGCTCGAGCTGCGCGAGCACCGCGCGCGCCGGCCACGACGGTTCGAGCGACGGATCGCTGAAGGCGAGGCTGCTCCACAGCGCCGACTCCTCGCGCGGGAAGAACGCGATCGGCGTCGAGCGCAGCGCGCTGCGGCCCGCGCCCCACAAGCGTCGCCACGCGACTCGCCCCGAGGCGCCGAGCTGGTCGAGCCACTCGGGCCGGTACTTGGCGACGCGCGCGGGAAGGATGTGCTTTTCCCACGCGCTGAGCGGCGCTTCGACGCCCGCGAGTTGGCGCACGACCTCGAGCACGCCCGCCGGACCTTCGAGCCGCGTCGACGCTTCGACGTGCTGCCACGCGCGCAGGAACTGCTCGAAGCGCGCGGGGCTGACGGCGGCGATCGCACGCCGCAGGCTCTCGAGCGCGCAGGCCTGCACGCGCGCGAGCAAGCGACGCTCGCACCAACCTGCGCGGCCTTCGAAGTGAACGCGCAGCACGACGCCTTGCGACTCCAGCGTCCGCAGCAGGCCCTCATCGGCGTCGGGATGGTCGTCGTGAATCGGTCCGAGGGCCTCGAGGCGGCCGCGCAGCACCGCGAGCGGATCACGCGACGCCTCCGCGGCGAACCAACGACCTTCCGCGCACTCCACGCGTTCCTGCGAGAGCAACTGCGTGAGCCACGCGCTCCACTGCGGCGCTTCGCCTTCGCGCACGAAGCCCATCCACGACAGCGCCTCGTGCAGCTCCTCCGCGTCGCGCGGATCGGGCCAGGCCTCTTCGCGCACGCGCGCGATCGCGGCGGGGTCGAGCTGGCCGAGCTCCGCGGCGCGCGCGGGATCGAGCAAACGCCGCTGTCGAACGGCGTGCGTGCGGCGCTCCTCGAGCGGCGCGTCGTCGAGGAATCCGTAGGGCCGAACCGCCAGCACGGAGCGCGCGAGCACCGAGGGCGTCGCGAGGTCGACCGCGCGGTGCTCGATCGCGCCGCTGCGCAGGCCTTGAACGAGATCGACGAAGCCGTCGACGTCGAGCGCCTGGTGCAGGCAGTCGTCGAGCGTCTGAGCGACGAGCGGGTGCTCGCGCGGGATCTCGAGGTCGCCGGGAGGCAGGTTCTCGCCGCAGGCGACGACGTTCGGGAACGCCGCGGCCAGCAGATCGTCGGCGCGCATGCGCAAGAGCGGCGCGGGCGTGCGCTTGCCGGCCTTGAAGCGCTCGACGCACAGCGAACGCGCCGCGTTCCAGCGCCAGCGGGCTTCGAACAGCGGCGAAGCGAGGAGCGCCTGCTCCAGCACGCCGCGCGCGGTGCGCTCGTGGAGGAAACGCACGACGCTGTCGAGCTCGAAGCTGTGCTGGGGGCCGAGTGAAAGCGCGATCGCGTCCTCGTTGGCCGCGGCCTGCAGCTCGAAGCCGAAGTGGCGACAGAAGCGCTTGCGCAGCGCCAGCCCCAGCGCGCGGTTGATGCGTCCGCCGAACGGCGCGTGGATCACGAGCTGCATGCCGCCCGAGTCGTCGAAGAAGCGCTCGATCACCACGCAGCGCAGCGTGGGCAACGCGCCGAGCACGGCGTGCGCTTCTTCGAGGTAGCGCGCGATCTCGTCGGCGATCTGCGGCGCGACTCCGCACTCCTTCTCGAGCCACGCCCGGTCGCGGCCGTGCTCGCGAACGCGCGAGACCGCGGCCGAGAACTCCGCGCTGCGCGAGGGCGCTTCGCCGAACCAGAACGGCATCGACGGCGGCGTGCCCGCGGCGTCCGCGACGCGCAGCGCGCCCGCTTCGATCTTCAGGATGCGCCACGAGGTCGCGCCGAGCTGGAACACGTCGCCCGTGACCGACTCGATGGCGAAGTCCTCGTCGACCGAGCCGACGAACACGCCTTCGGGCTCCGCCAGCACGCGGTACTGCGTCGAGTCGGGGATCGCGCCTCCGCAAGTGACGGCGGTGAGGCGAGCGCGACGCGTTCCGCGCAGGAAGCCACGCACGCCGTCACGGTGAAGCAGCGCCGCGCGGCCCTGGGTGTGCAGCGCGACGGCCGCGTCGAACTCGGCGCGCTCGATCGCACGATACGGCCACGCGCGGCGCAGTCGCTCGAACAGCTCCTGCTCGTTCCAGGTCTGCGCGGCGCACTCGGCCACGATCTGTTGCGCGAGGATGTCGAGCGCGGGGCGAGGCTGCGGCGTGCGATCCAACTCGCCGCGGCGCACGGCGCCGACGAGCGCGGCGGCCTCGACCAGCTCGTCGCGCGTGAGCGGGAACAGCACTCCGACCGGCGTGCGCCCGACGCCGTGTCCGGAGCGCCCGACGCGCTGCAGCAGCGATGCGATCGAGCGCGGCACGCCGAGCTGCACGACGAGATCGACCTCGCCGATGTCGATGCCCAGCTCGAGCGAGGCGGTCGCGACGAGCAGCTTGAGCTCACCGCGCTTGAGGCGTTGCTCGGCCGCCAGGCGCCGCTCGCGCGAGAGGCTCGAGTGGTGGCAGCCGACGCGCTCCTCGCCCAGCAGCTTGGCGAGCTCGACCGTCGTGCGCTCGGCGAGTTTGCGCGTCGTCACGAACACCAAGGTCGTCCGTGCGCTGGCGCTCAGCTCGGCGATGCGGCGGTGGATCTCGCTGGCGGTCTCGTGCGAGCAGACCGTCTCGAGCGGCGAGGGCGGAATCTCGACGCGCAGCTCGAGCGCGCGCCGGTGGCCTTCGTCGACGAGTTCGACCGAGCGTCCCGCGCCGACGAGGAAGCGTCCGACGTCTTCGATCGGGCGCTGCGTCGCCGACAGGCCGACGCGCTGCAGCGAGCCGCACAGCGCCTCGAGACGCTCGAGTGACAGCGCCAGGTGCGCCGCGCGCTTGTCGCCGAGGAGCGCGTGGATCTCGTCGACGATCGCGAGGCGCGCGCCGGCGAGCATGGCGCGGCCCGACTCGCTCGTGAGCAGGATGTAGAGGCTCTCCGGCGTCGTGACGAGCACGTGCGGCGGCGTGCGCTTCATCGCGGCGCGCTCGGCGGCCGGCGTGTCGCCCGTGCGGACGAGCACGCGCACTTCGGGGAGGGACGGATCGAGTTCGCGCAGCCGCTCGAGCGGCGCGAGCAGGTTCTTCTGCACGTCGTTCGAGAGCGCCTTGAGCGGCGAGACGTACACCACGCGAGTCTGGTCGGGCAGCGCGGCGCCTTCGCGCAGGAGCCCGTCGAGCGCCGACAGGAACGCCGCGAGCGTCTTGCCCGATCCGGTGGGGGCGGCGATCAACGTGTGCGCGCCGCTGCGGATCAGCGGCCAGGCGCGCGCTTGAGCGGACGTCGGCGCACCGACCTCGCGCTCGAACCAACTCGCGACCACCGGCAGGAATCCGTCGAGCGCCATGGGCCCATTGTAGAGCGCTGCGCGGTGGGCGATCGGCGAGTCGCGGGCTGCTGACAGTTGGCGAAGTGGGGCTCGCTACGCGACGCGCCGCCTCTGCGTCGACCGAGCCGTGGCGCACGGAGGCGGCGTCGCGCCCCGCTCGAAGGCGCGTCCGCAGCGCCTACTTCAAACGACCGCCGGCGCACGCACTCCCCACGTCGGCATTGCCGCCGCCGCGCGCGTCCAATAGAACCCACGCGCGATGATCGCTCCTGCCGCCACTGTCCTGACGTTGCTCATGCCGCAAGCCGCTCCGACTGCGCTGGAGCTCGCGCCGCTGTTCCAGTCGCACATGGTGCTTCAGCGCGAGACGCAGGCGCCGATCTGGGGCCGCGCGGCGCCGGGCAGCACCGTCACGATCGAGGGCAGTTGGTCGGACGAGGCGCGCGCGAGCGTGCGCGTCGACGAGCGCGGTGAGTGGCTCGCGCGGCTCGCAACGCCCAAGGCCGGCGGCCCGCACCGCGTGACCGTGCGCGCCGAACGCGAGGTCGTTCTGGAAGACGTGCTCGTCGGCGAGGTGTGGTTGTGCTCGGGCCAGTCCAACATGGAGTGGACCGTCGGGCCCGGCCCGCTCGGCGGCGTGCTCGAGTCGCAGAAGGAGATCGCGAGCGCGCGACAGCCGCGCATCCGGCACTTCAACACGCCCAACAACGTCTCCCACACCGAGCGGCGCACCTGCGGCGGCGAGTGGAGCGTGTGCTCGCCCGAGACCGTCGCGCAGTTCAGCGCCGTGGCCTACTTCTTCGCGCGCGAGCTCGAACGCGAACTCGACCTGCCGGTGGGGCTGATCAACTCGACCTGGAGCGGCACGCCGATCCAGAGTTGGATGGAGGCCTCGGTCGCCGCGCAGTTCAGTCAGAGCGCTGCTTCGCTCGCGCTCGTCGAGCGCTTGCGTGCAGAGTCGCCCGAGCTGAACCCCGCGCAGCGCGTGGGGCAGGATCCGCGTCTCGGACCGGGCTCGGCCACCGTGCTGTTCAACGCCATGGTCGCGCCGCACGCGCCGTACGCGCTGCGCGGCTTCTTGTGGTACCAGGGCGAGTCCGATCGCGAGCGCGCGACGAGCTACGACGCGATGCAGATCGCGCTCATCGAGAGCTGGCGCAAGCGCTTCGCGGCGCCGGACGCGCCCTTCTACTTCGTGCAGATCGCGCCCTACGCCTATCCGGGCGACCGCGGCGAGACGGGAGCGTTGCGCGAAGCCCAACGCCGCGTGCTGCGCGCCGCGAACACGGGCATGGCCGTGACGCTCGACGTCGGCGATCCGGCGGACATCCATCCGCGCAACAAGCAGGACGTCGGCAAGCGCCTCGCGCGGCTGGCGCTGCGCCGCACGTACGGGCGGAGCGATGTGGTCGCGAGCGGACCGCTCGTGCGCGAGGCTGTGCTCGAGCGCGAGCGCGTGCGCGTCAGCTTCGACGAGGTCGGGCCCGGGCTGGTGTCCGCCGCGGATCACCTCGAAGGGTTCGAACTGGTCGACGCCGCGGGCGTCGTCGTGCGCGCGCGCGCCGAGATCGAAGGCGAGAGCGTCGTGCTCTGGAGCCCCGAGTGTCCGCAGCCGGCGCTCGTGCGTTACGGATACGGCGCCGCGATGCAGCCGGTCCTGTTCAACAAGGCCTGGCTGCCGGCGGCGGCGTTCAGCGTCGCAGTGAAGGTCGCCCAGTGAGCGCGTTCTCGCGCGCCGACTGGGAGCGCTTGCGCGAGCTGCGCCAGGGCTTCCTCGCGGCTCAGTCGCGCCCCGAGCCCGCCGCGAGCGCGGACTACTTCCGTTGCGCGCGCGACGTCGAGCTGTACGACCAGACCTTCGCGCGCCGCATCGAGTGGAAGTGGGCCGCGGCGCTGCGCGAGGTGGAACTGCGCGCGCGCGAGTTCGCGCCCAAGAGCGTGCTCGACTGGGCCTGCGGCAGCGGCGCGGCCGTGCGTGCGCTTCTCGCGAGCCCTGTCGGCGCGCGAGTCGAGCGCGTCACGTTGTTCGAGCGCTCGTCGCTTGCGCGCGAGCATGCGCGGCGCTCGCTCTTGGCGCTGCGGCCTGGACTCGAGGTGCGAAGCGCGAACTCAGCCGCGGACTGCGACGCTGAACTCGCGCTCGCCAGTCACGTGCTCGACGAACTCGACGAGCGCGCCGAGGCCGAACTCGAAGCGACGCTGCGTCGCTGCTCCTCCGCGATCCTGCTCGAATCGGGCGCGCTGGCGACCTCGCGACGCCTGGGCCGACTGCGCGCGCGCCTCGTCGGCGAGTTCGACGTGCTCGCGCCCTGCACGCATCGAGGTGCGTGCGGCGCGCTGGCCGATCCGGCGCAGTGGTGCCATCTCTTCGCGCGCCCGCCGGGCGAGGTGTTCCAGGACGCGTTGTGGTCGGAATTCTCGCGCATGCTCGAGATCGACCTGCGCTCGCTCTCGTACTCGTTCGTGGCGCTGACGCGCGCGCCGCAGGCCCGCGACGAGTCGATTGCGCGCATCCTCGGCCGCCCGCGGTTGCTCAAGGGGCGCGCGTTGGTCGACGCGTGCTCAGCCGAGGGCCTCGCGACGCTCACTTTGCTCCAGCGCGAAGACCGCCAGCTCTTCAAGTCGCTCGAGCAGCCCTCGAACGAACCGCGTCTGTGGCGCTTCGAGCGCGACGGCTCGCGCATTCGCGGCCCGCAAGCGCTGTAGCGTCGCGCGCGCCGGACTCTACGGCTTGAACGTGACCTCGA